>JAJPKS010000356.1 GCA_021323605.1 Bacillota bacterium
AAGGTGGTGTCGTCGATCTGCAGGTAGGTGCAGCCGAGCCCGTGCAGCCGGCGCAGCTCCTCCGCGTAGGCCGCGGCCAGGTCGGCGTAGACCTGCTCCACGTCGTCGTAGGCCCCTCGGGCGACGGCCGCCTGTGCGGTCCCGCGCAGGGTGATCATGCTGGGCGAGGGGATGGAGAGCTTGGGGGTGGCCGAGGTCACCACCGAGCGCAGGAAGCTGAAGTCGTCCCCGAAGATGGTGTCGCCCAGCTCGATGCGGCCCGTGATCCGGATCTCGGGGGCGGCGTATTCGATGACCTCCGTCTCGGTGCGGGCCGGGACCGGGGTCGTCTGCTCCCCCCGCTCGATGCCGCGAAGGCGATAGATGAAGTCCAGGTACCAGGTGGCCCGGCGGAACTCGCCGTCGGTGACCGAGCGCAGGCCGATCTCCTCCTGCCGCCGGACGACCTCCCGGACGGCCCGGTCCTCGGCCTCGCGCAGCCCCCTGGCCGGGATCCGACCGGCCTCGAACTCGGCCCGGGCGGCGAGCAACTCGGGTGGGCGCAGCAGGCTGCCGACGTGGTCGGCGCGGAAGGGTGGTGGGCTGGACCGGGACATGGCTCCTCCTCCTCAGTCTCTCCTGTTCCTGGCCGCCGGGCCCGGCCCGACGGTCGACCGTCGACAGACGGCCGGTTGACCGGCCGCGCTGCCCACAATAAACTGTGGAACCGGCGGTGCATCCCGGAGTCCCCGGGTCCATCCGAGGAGGGGGCAGGGCGTGCGCCGTGACCCACACGCACGTGCTGGGCCGGCCGTTCGGGCCGCGCCGCACGGCATCGTTCCATGGGAGGGGAATGGCAGGGACGGCGCCCGTGACGACGCCCGAGGTCCCCGTGCCCGAGCCGGATCTCACCCCCGCCGAGATCATCCGGCGCGCCGCTGCGCTGCGGCCCCTGGTCCGGGAGGAGCAGGAGGAGTCGGAGCGGCGCGGGTACTATTCCGAGGGCCTCCACCGCGAGTTCCTCCAGGCGGGCTTCTACCGGATGCTGCAACCCCGCCGGTTCGGCGGCTACGAGTTCGACTTCCCGACCTTCTGGAAGGCGATGATCGAGATCTCGCGGGGCGATCCCGGCACCGGGTGGTGTCTCACCCTGGGGTCGCACCACGCCTGGGTGGTCGGCTCCCACTGGCCGGAGCGGGCCCAGCGCGAGCTCTTCGGGCCGACGGGCGATTTCAGGGCTCCCCATCGCGCCCTCCCCGGAGGCACGGCCCGGCGCGTGGAGGGCGGCTACGTGGTCAGCGGCACCTGGGACTACTGCTCGGGGGTGCCCTACGCCACCCACTTCCTGGGCAACGCCCTGGTCGAGGGGTCGGGGGACCCGCCCGAGGCCGTGATCGTGGTGGTCCCTCGCAGCCAGTTCACCGTGCTGGACGACTGGGGCGGTGGCGCCCAGCTGGGCATGCAGTCCAGCGGCTCCAACAGCGTGGTGGTGGAGGACGTCTTCGTCCCCGAGCATCTGGTCGTGTCGGGCAGCTTGACCCGGAGATCGGGCCCCACGCCGGGCACCGAGCTGCACGGCAATCCGATGTACCTGGGCATGATCTACGGCGTCTACCACGCCGGGCTGGTGGTGACCCAGGTGGGCGCCGCCTGGGCGGCCCTGGACGAGTTCGAGCACCTCATCACCACCCGCAAGACCCAGCTGCCGCCGCAGGTCATGCGCTACGAGCACCCGGACTATCAGCGGGCCTGGGGGCTGGGCCGGGCCATGGCCGACTCGGCGGAGGCGCTGGTGATTCGCGCCGGCGAGATGTACATGGAGTTCTGCCACCGGTGGGCGGCAGAAGGGGTGCCGTTCTCGCGCGAGGACGACATCAGGCTCTTCGGCATCCTCCAGCAGGCCGGCCGGCTGGCCGCCGACGCGGTCGAGCTGCTCTTCCGCAGCGCCGGGTCATCGGCGGCCCGGCGAGGTCAGCGCATGCAACGCTATCTCCGGGACGTCGCCATGTACCGTGGCCACATCGCCGCCCAGTACCAGAACCTCGCCGTCGAGTTTGCCCGAGCCCACTTCGGCCTTCCCGACCACCTCTTCTAGGCCGCGCCGGTGGGAACCCAGCCGGGCTCAGTCGGGACCGGCCAGCCCGGCCAGACGCGCCCGCCAGCGCGGCAGCACCTCGGGGTTGAGGAGGTTGGCCGGGGGCTCGCCGCGCATCGCCCGTCCCACCGCCTCCACCGCCATGGCGACGCCGCTGGGCCCCGTCTCCTGGTTGTGACCGATGCAGTGCGGGGTGAGGATGACGCGCTCCGGGTCGCAGGTCAGGAGAGGGCTGTCGGCGGCCGGGGGCTCGGTCTCGAAGACGTCCACGGCGGCGCCGGCGAGCCGGCCGGAGGTGATCGCGTCGGCCAGTGCCGCCTCGTCGACGACGCCGCCCCGGGCGGTGTTGATCAGCACCGCCGAGGGCTTCATCAGGGCCAGCTCCCGGGCCCCGATCAGGTTCCGGGTGCGCTCGGTGAGCACCACGTGCAGGGAGACCACGTCCGAGGTGGCCAGCAGCTCGTCCAGGGGGATCGAGCCCTCCACGTAGGGGTCGTGGAAACGAACCGGCGCCTCCCAGCCCCGGAGGCGCTCCGCCACCGCCCGCCCGATGCGGCCGTAGCCGATCAGGCCCACCTGCCGGCCCCGGAGCAGGCGGCCCGGCACCCCCGGCCGCCAGCGGCCGGCGCGCAACGCCCCCTGGCGCGGCCCCAGCTCGTGCAGCAGCGCGACCATGAGCATGATCGTGGCCTCCGCCACCCCGATCACGTTCTCCGGGGCGGGACAGTTGGCGACGGCGATCCCGAGCCCGGTGGCCGCGGCCACGTCGATGTTGTCCACGCCGATCACCCCGCTCACGATCAGGCGCAGGCGGGGGGCGGCCTCGAGCAGGGCGCGAGGGTAGCTCAGCGGAGGCATGGCCACGACGACGTCGGCGGGGGCGAACCATTCCCGCAGCTCCGCCGCCGACCAGGGCCGGTCCCGATCCCGCGCCGGGACGGCGATGACCCGGTACCCGGCCGCGGCCAGACGCTCGGCCAGGGCCGGGATGGCCGGCGACTCGGGCGGGATGGCGACGGTGCCGGCGGGGGGCGCGGACATCGAGGAGGATTGTCGCAGGTCGAGGGCGGAGCCGGGCACACCGCACGCCGATCGGATGGACGAGGTCGGTGAGCCGGGTTGAAGAGCCCCGGACGGCCGTTCCTCGGGGGCGGGCGGGGGAGGTGGCGACCTTCGCCCTCCTGGGAGGCCTCACCGCCTTCGGACCCGTCTCCCACGACATGTACCTGCCCGCCCTGCCCCAGGTCGCCCACGGCCTGCGGACGTCGGAGGCGATGGTCCAGGCCACGCTCACCGCCTCGCTGGTGGGGCTCGCCCTGGGCCAGGTGCTGGCCGGACCGGTGAGCGACGCCCTGGGCCGCCGTCGGCCGCTGCTGTGCGGCCTCGGCGCCTACATCGCCGCCGCCGCCCTCTGCGGGCTGGCCCCCTCCGCCCCGGTGCTGGTCGGCGTCCGGGTCCTGCAGGGCGCGGGCGGGGCGGCGGGGGTGGTCATCGCTCGCGCCATCGTCCGCGACCGCTCCAGCGGCGCCGCCGCGGCGCGGTCCTTCTCCTTCCTCATGCTGGTCTCGGGACTGGCCCCGGTCCTGGCTCCGGTGATCGGGGGCCAGGTCCTGCGCGTGGCCGACTGGCGCTTCGTCTTCGCCGTTCAGGCCCTCTTCGGGGCGGTGCTGCTGGTCGGCTCCTGGCGGCTGCTCGAGGAGACCCTGCCGCCCTCGGCGCGGCGCCGCGGGGGGCTGACCGAGACCCTGACCGCCTTCTCCGTGGTGGCCCACGACCCCGGCTTCGCCGGCTACGTGGGTTCCTGCGCCCTGGCCTTCGCGGCCATGTTCGCCTACATCGCCGGTGCTCCCTTCGTGTTCGAGCAGGGCTTCGGCTTCTCCCCCCAGGGCTTCAGCCTGCTCTTCGCCACCAACGCCGCCGGCCTCA
The DNA here is from genome assembly GCA_021323605.1 of Bacillota bacterium. Classification (GTDB taxonomy): domain Bacteria; phylum Chloroflexota; class Dormibacteria; order Dormibacterales; family Dormibacteraceae; genus CADDZO01. The sequence goes on from JAJPKS010000356.1 coordinate 4,001, forward strand.
CGGCGGCGAGCCAGCTCAACGGCCTGCTGGTGGGGAGGGTGCCCCCCGCCCGGCTGCTCACCGCCGGCCTGGTCGCCACCGCCGGCGGCGGCCTCGGCCTGGCCCTGGTCGGCGTGGACGGCCATGCCGGTCCGCTGCCGGCGGCCGCCGCCCTCTTCGTGGTCGTCTCCAGCCTCGGCTTCGTGCTCCCCAACGCGACCGCCCTGGCCCTGGCCACGCGCCCGGACCGGGCCGGGGCCGCCGCCGCCCTGCTCGGCGTCACCCAGTACCTGGCGGGAGCGACGGTAGCCCCTCTCGCCGGCCTCGACCCGGGCCACCCGCTTCGCTCCCTGGCGGTCGCGGTGGCCGTGCCCGCGGTCGCGGCCCTGGTCGTCCGACTGGCCCTGGCTCGGGAGCGGCGGGTGGCGGCCTGATCGGGGTCCGGCTCAGGCGGGCGGCCAGCGGGGCGGCGCGGCCGGGACGGTCTCCAGCGAGCGCCAGTCCTCCCGGACGGGGGCGAAGACGTCGGCCACCACCGCCCCCTCCTCGCCCGCGACCGCCTGGTGCGGGACCTGGGAGGGGATACGGTAGGTGTCGCCGGGGCCCAGCCGGGCCGTCTCGCCGCCCACGGTGAAGGTCAGCGAGCCCTGGACGACGAAGCCGACCTGCTCGTGCTCGTGGCGGTGCTCGGGCACCGTGACCCCCGCTGCCAGCTCGACCAGGGCCACCGTGACCCGTTCGCCGTCGATGGGACGGCGAGGGCGCCCTCCCAGATGCGACGAGGTGCGATCGAGCGCAGGCTCCCGAACGTGCTCATGGCCTCCACCTCCGTTCCGATCGGGCGGCGGGTCCGGGCTCCCGCACCTCCCGCCGGCCGGCGCCGCCCGTGTTCCCAGGGTCGCCACGGGGAGGCCCGGCCGGCCAGGCCTCCCCCAACGGGGCCCTCACAGCTCCCCGTAGACGACGCTCTTCTGCTCGGTGTACTGGTAGAAGGCCTCCAGCCCGTGCTCCTTGCCGAAGCCGGACTCCTTGGTGCCCCCGAACGGCAGCTCGTCGTGCGCCACCTGGAGGGCGTTGACCCAGGTGTAGCCGGCCTCCAGCTCCTGGACCGCCCGGTGGGCGGCCTTCATGCTCGAGGTCCAGATCGACGACCCGAGCCCGAAGTTGGTGGTGTTGGCCCGGGCGATGCCCTCGTCGAGGTCCTTGATCCGCATCACCGGCAGGGCCGGACCGAAGACCTCCTCGGTCACCATCCGGGAGTCGTCGGGCACGTCCACCAGGATGGTGGGGTTGATGAAGTGGCCCGACCCGTACTCCGGGCCCTCCGGCCGGCCGCCTCCGTACACGATCCTGGCCCCCCGCTCCAGAGCGTCCTGGACCTGGGCCTCCACCTCCGCCCGCTGGGCCTCGGTGTGCATGGGGCCCATGCGCGTCGCCTTGTCGAGGCCGTGGCCCGGCTTCAGCTTCCTCGCCCGCTCGATCAGGCGCTCCAGCAGGGCGTCGAACACCCCCTCCTGCACGTAGAGGCGCTTGATGGCCAGGCAGGCCTGGCCGCAGTTGAAGAAGCGCCCGGTGGAGATGGCCTTGGCCGCGGCGTCGAGGTCGGCGTCGTCGAGCACGATGCAGGGGTCCGATCCCCCCAGCTCCAGGGTCACCTTCTTCAGGTGGGGCGCCGCCGCCGCCATCACCCGCTTCCCGGTAGGGGTGGAGCCGGTCAGGGCCACCTTGCGGATCAGGGGGTGGGTGACGATCGCCTCACCGGTCGCCGAGCCGAGCACCACGTTGACCACGCCCTCGGGCAGCCCGCCCTCGATCAGGGCCTCGACGCACTTGAGCGTGGAGAGCGGGGTGGTGGTGGCGGGCTTCAGGACCACGCAGTTCCCGGCCGCGATCGCGGGGGCGATCTTGTTCGCCGCCAGCGTGAGGGGGAAGTTCCAGGGGACGATGGCGCCGGTGACCCCGATCGGCCGCCGGAGCACCAGGCCGAAGGCGCCGGTGTCGGGCAGGGAGACGTACTCCCCGTGCACCTTGTCGGCCAGGTCGCCGTACCAGGCGAT
>JAJPKS010000362.1 GCA_021323605.1 Bacillota bacterium
CGAGGTCGAGTCCGACTAACCGCTTCCGCCTGGACAAGGGGTGGTGCGTTGCCTCCGGGAACGTGGGGAAATACCTGGCGCGACCAGGGTAAGTATATCCGGCACGGCCAGCGAGACCAAGATTTTGTGTCCCGCCCCGGCGGCCACCACAGATGTAGTGGAAAACCCCGGCACGACGCCGGCGTTGGGCCCGACGTCCGGCCGCACCCGCGCCCAGGGCGACGCGAGACCGAATGGCGTCAGTGACAGGTGGAACTGGTCACCAGGAGGGGAGCGGCCGCTCCCGCCGAGGCCGGTACGGAGGCTCGCGACGGCCGGTCCCGGGCCGCCGGGGGCCAATCCGCCACCGCCACCGCGTTCGGGTTCATCACGTTCACGTAGCGGAGACGGGGATCGTCGTAGTTCACGCCGGCCGCCTGGAGCTGGTGGAGAGCCGCCACCTTCTGCGACAGCGCCGCCAGCTCCTCCGGGGTCAGCGCCCGACCGAACTGCACCTGCCAGCCGCGCGCCACGACCAGGGTCAGGTTGCCACAGGCGTCGATGGTGAAGGAGCGAGCCCGCTGGCCGATCAGCGCCGGAAGCTGCCGCTGGACGTTGACCAGCGCCACCAGGAGCTCGCGATCCATCACCGGCCGCCCCGGCCGTGGCGCCGGCTGGGGCGGCCCGTCGACCTCCAGCAGCCCGGCGTCGTCGGCACCGGCCAGCCCCAGCACGACCGCCTGGTCGGAGAGGTCGTAAGGCCGGCCGGCCCCCGCCCGATACACGGCCACCGGCCGCCATTCCTCGACCCGGATCGTGACCCGGTCGGGGAGCGCGGTGGACACCGAGGCGGTGCGGACCCAGGGCGAGGCCAAAAGCCGGCGGCCCACCGCCTCCGGGTTCACCATGAACACGCTGCCCGGCCGCTCGAGGCCGGCCAGGGCGACCACCTGGGCGGCGGTCAAGCGCCGGTTGCCCAGCACCTGGACCCGGGCGACGTGGCAGATGGGGCCGGCCAGCAGGACCACGAGCAATCCGACCTCGGCCAGGAGCAGGAGCAGGGAGCCGCCACGCCCGCGACGGCGATCGCCCGCCGTTCGCGGCCGGCGCCTGGACCAGAGGGCCCGGATCCGGCCCGCCGGCGCTCCTCCCCGTGCCCTGCGCTTGCGCGAGAGACCCGGTGGGGGGGCCGCGTGCCGCCCGTGGTCCCGGGTGTGGAGGGAACGACGAGGGCTCATGGCCCCGGCCGGCTCCGGCGATGGCGCTCGATGCCGTGCCGGACCAGACGCTCGCAGAGCTCATCGAGCGCCACCCCGGCGGCCCTGGCCGCATCGGGCAGGAGCGACAGCTCGGTGAGCCCGGGCACCGTGTTCACCTCCAGCACCCACGGGGTGCAATCGCGGGACACGATGAAGTCGACCCGGGCCATCCCCTCGCAGCCGAGGGCGCGGACTGCGGTTGCGGCCGCCGCCTCCAGGGCGGCGGTGGCGGGCGGCGGGACGCGGGCGGGGATGACATGGCGGCTCTTGCCGGCCGTGTACTTGGCCTCGTAGTCGTAAGTCGGGTTGTCGTACGTGATCTCGAGGCTGGGCAGCACCTGGAGATGGGGTGTGGCCAGGACGCCCACCGTCACCTCGGTTCCGGCCACGAAGCGCTGCACCATGATCCGCCGATCGTAGCGCCCGGCCAGCAACAGCCCGTTCGCCAGCTGATCCGGGTCGGAGGCCACGGTGAGCCCGATGGTCGAGCCCTGGCGCACCGGCTTGACCACCAGGGGGAACCCGTACCGGCCGGCCAGCCGCTCCACCTCGCCGGCCTCGCCGGCGACCTCGACCCCCAGCTCTTCGAACTCGGGGACGGCGAGCCCGGCTGCGCTCAGCACCCGGTTGGCCGCGCTCTTGTCCATGCAGAGCGCGCTGGCCAGGACGCCCGATCCCGTGTAGGGCACCTCCAGCAGCTCCAGCATCCCCTGCACGGTGCCGTCCTCACCGGGCCGGCCGTGGAGGGCGATGAAGACGCAGTCGAAACCGCCGCCACGGATCCGCTCCCAGCAGGACGGATCCAGGTCGAGGGTCTCGACCTCGTGACCGCGGCGGCTCAGGGCCGCCGCCACCTGTGCGCCCGAGCGCAGCGACACCTCACGCTCCGCCGACCAGCCTCCGCAGAGCACCGCAATCCTCATGCGTCCCTCCCCGTCATCCCCGCCCCGGGCCTCCCGGGGGCGGGGCCGTCGGTCCGGTGCCCGGCTCACCCGCTCGGCCACCGCCCCACCTTCTCCACCTCGGTCTCGAGCGTCACGCCGAACCGCTCCCGCACCGTCGTCCGGATGCGCCGGATCAACCGGTCGACGTCGGCCGCGCGGGCCCCGCCCAGGTTCACGATGAAGTTGGCGTGCTGGCACGACACCTCCGCGCTCCCCTCCCGGGCCCCCTTCAGGCCGGCGGCCTCGATCAGCCTGCCCGCCGAGTCGCCGGGCGGGTTGGTGAAGACGCTGCCGCAGTTCCTGGTACGGATGGGCTGGGTGCGCACGCGCTGCTGGGTCCAGTGCGCCATCCGGCGACGGGCCGCGGCGCCGTCGCCGGGCCGGAGCTCGATCCAGGCCCCCGTCACCAGGGCGCCGCGAAGCGGTCCCGCCCGCAAAGCCGAGGTCCGGTAGCCCAGCTCCAGCTCGGCCACGGGCCAGGCCCGCGGCTCGCCGCCGGGAGCCACCCCCTCCACCTCCACCAGCACGTCCGCCAGCTGCCCGTCCCAGCAGCCGGCGTTCTGATAAACGGCGCCCCCGACCGTCCCCGGCACCCCGATCGCCCATTCGAAGCCGACCAGGTCGTGGTCGGCGCAGATGCGAGCCAGGCGCATCAGCTTCAGGCCCGCCTCGGCGTACACCCGGCGCCCTTCCACCCGCCACTCCCGGTTGACGCAGCGGATGACCAGGCCCTCCACGCCCTCGTCGGCGACCAGCAGGTTGGTGCCGGCGCCCAGCAACAGGTACGGGATGCCCCGTTCCTGGCAGGCCCGCACCAGCGGGGCCGGGGCGGCCGTGGCGACGAAGTACTCCGCCGGACCGCCGATGTTGAACGAGGTCAGGCGAGCCAGCGGATGGTCCCGCCGCAGGCCCGGGAGCCGGGCCAGCCAGCCGAGGTTAGCCGGTGTCCGCCAGCTCGTGGCCAAGCCTCCAGACGTCCCCAGCGCCCATGACCAGGACCAGGTCACCGGGACGGACCAGCTCCTCCAGCCGGCGACCGGCGGCCTTCAGATCGGGAGCGAAGCACGCTCCGGGGACCCTCTCCGCCAGCTCGGCCGCGCTCACCCCGGCCGGCGCCTCCTCCCCGGCGGCGTAGATCTCGACCACCACCACCGCGTCCGCGGCCTTCAGGCTGCACGCCAGCTGGTCTCGGAGGGCCAGGAACCGGGAGTAACGGTGGGGCTGGAAGACCAGGATCACGCGTCCGTCCGTGATCTCCCGGGCCGCGGCCACCGTCGCCCGCACCTCGGTCGGATGGTGACCGTAGTCGTCGTACACGACCGCACCCCGCCACCTGCCCAGCCGCTCGAGCCGGCGGTGGGCACCCCGGAACCCGGCCAGCGCCGCCGCCGCCGGGCCGGGATCGACCCCCAGCTCCACCGCCAGGGCCAGGGCGGCGGTGGCGTTCTGCAGGTTGTGCCGGCCCGGCACCCCCAGCCGCAGCTCCACCAGCTCACGGCCGCGGTGGAGCACGCGCGACGGACATCCGGGCAGGCAGCGGTAGTCCGCGTCCTCGGCGAAGCCATAGGTCACCCGCCGCCCACCGGCGGCCATGGCCCGGGCCCGCGCGTCGTCGGCGCAGACCACGGCCACCCCCGAGATCACCTCCAGGTGGCGGCGGAAGAGGGCCTCCACGTCGGCCAGGTCCCGGAAGTGGTTGGCGTGGTCGAACTCCACGTTGGTGAGCACACCGTGGCGGGGACGGTGCAGGGTCAGGCTGCGGTCGGACTCGTCCGCCTCGGCCACCAGCCAGGCGCCCCCGCCGGCGCGGCTGCTGGCGTGGTCGCCGACCAGCACGGTGGGGTCGAAGCCGGCCTCGGTCAGGATCCGGCCGAGCATCAGGGTCACCGTGGTCTTGCCGTGGGTCCCGGCCACGGTGACCGACTCGCTGCCTGCGATCAGCTCCGCCAGGAGTTCGGGGCGGGAGAGGGTCCGGGCGCCCGAGGCCCGGGCGGCGACCAGCTCCTCCGAGTCCGGCCGGACGGCGGTGCTGTACACGACCAGGTCCCGGCCCCGCACGTGCGCCGGGTCGTGGCCCAGACTGATCGTCGCCCCCCGTTCGGCCAGCGAACGCAGGGCCGGCGAGTCGCAGCGGTCGCACCCCGACACCTGCTCGCCGCGGTCCAGCAGGACCTCGGCCAGAGCGTGGCAGCCGGCCCCCCCGATCCCGACGAAATGGATCTTCATCGCACCGCCGCCGGCCGCCGGGCGTCGGCCACCACTCGTTCCAGCACCTGCACGATCCGGCGGGCGGCGTCCGGCCGGCCGAGGGCAGCCGACGCCTTGGCCATCGCCCACAGACGGTCGACGCTCAGCGAGTCCAGCACCTCGAGCAGACGGGCGGGAGTCAGCTCCGCGTCGGGGATGCGCACCGCCGCCCCCGCCCGCACCATCTGGGAGGCGTTTCGCTCCTGGTGACCCCCGCCGAAGGTTCCCGGTACCAGCACCGCGGGCAGGCCCATCGCCGTCAGCTCGGCGCAGGTGCCCACCCCGGCGCGGCAGACGACCAGGTCGACCCGGGCCAGGAGCTCGGGCATGCGCTCGGTGAAGCTGATCGGCCGGTAGCCCGGGCGGGTCCGCTGCGCCGCCTCACGCTCCCCCTGGGCCCCGGTCAAGTGGATCACCTCGACGAAGCGCCGCAGCAGCTCCTCCAGGGCGGCCCACACCGTCTCGTTGAGACGTCTCGCCCCCTGGCTCCCGCCCATGACCAGCAGCCGCCGCGGCGGCAGGCAGGGGATACGGCGCACGAAGCCGGGACGGAGCGGGTACCCGGTCAGCACCGTCCAGCGGGTCGAGAAGCGCTCCACGTCCCCGGGAAAGGTCACGCAGGCGGCGGCGGCGCCGGACCGGAACATGCGGTTGGCCAGCCCGTGCGCCTCGGACACCTGGAGCACGTAGGGGACGCCACGCAGCCTCGCCGCCGCCACCGCCGGCACCATCGCGTAGCCTCCCACGCCCAGGACGACGTCGGGCCGGAAGCGATCCAGCACCTCGACCCCCCTGCGGATGGCGGCGGGCAGCACCGCCGGCAGCCGGAGGTTGGTCAGCGGCGCGTCCCGGTTCAGGCCCTGAACCCGGATCGTCTCCAGCTCGAACCCGGCTTCCGGCACCAACCGCTCCTCCAGGCCTCCGGCCCGGCCCACCATCAGGAGCGCCCCGTCGGGGTGCTCAGCGCGGAACGCCTGGGCGACGGCGAGCGCTGGCAAGAGGTGCCCGCCAGTCCCGCCGCCCGAGATCAACAGCCGCATCGGTCCTCCTGTGTGCTCGGGACTGCCGCTCTCCCTGGGCCGCCACGTTGAGCAGGATCCCCATCGCCGCCATGGTGATGGCCAGGGCCGTCCCGCCGTAGCTGATGAACGGCAACGGCACCCCGGTGATGGGCAGCGTGTCGGTGACCGTGCCCATGTTGAGCATGGCCTGGAAGGAGACCCAGGTCGTGATGGCGGCGGCCACCATCACTCCGAAGCGATCGGGCGCCCGCAGCGCGATCCGGTAACCGCGAACCGCCAGGATGACGAAGGCCAGCAGGACGAGCGTGGTGCCGACCAGCCCGGTCTCCTCCCCGATGATCGCGAAGATGAAATCGGTGTCCGCCTCCGGCAGCCAGAAGTACTTCTCCACCGACTGCCCCAGCCCGACGCCGGTGAGCCCGCCCGAGCCCAGCCCGATCAGCGCCTGGGAGGACTGGAAGCCCGTGCCCAGGGGGTCCTTGAAGGGATGCAGGAACACGTCGATCCGCTGCACCCGGTACCCCTCCAGGAGCACCAGGAGCAGGAACACGACCAGCAGCGCCAGCAGCGCCAGAGCCAGATGGCGCTTGCGACCGCCTCCCGTGAAGTAGACGGAGACGAAGATCGCGCCCATCACCAGGGCGCTGCCGAGGTCACGCTCCAGCATGAGCAGGCCGAGCGCGCCCGCCAGCAGCACGAGGAAGGGGAGGAAGCCGTCGCCGAGGCTCTGCAGCCGGTCCCGCCGTCGATCGACCCAGCTGGCCAGGAAGAGCGTGAAGGCGAGCTTGCCCGCCTCCGACGGCTGAAACTGGCCCAGCGGTCCCAGGTTCAGCCATCGGGAGGCACCGTTGATCCGGAGCCCGATCCCCGGCACCAGGGTCGCGAGCATGGCCACGGCGGCGAGGGCGGCCAGCGCCGGTGCCCAGGGCGCGTAGCGGTGGTAGTCGACCCGCCGCAGGACGAGCAGCGCCACCGTCCCCATGCCCGCGAACGCCAGCTGGCGCAGGAAGTAGTAGAGGGCGAAGTGGTACTGGGCGTAGGCGAGGGCGGTGCTGGCGCTGAGCACCATCGCCAGCCCGGCCCCGACCAGGAGCAGGGTCAGGAGCAGGAGCCAGCGGTCGCCCTCCTCCCGGCCCGGGAGGCCGGAGCGGATCCCCGCCGCCAGGGAGCGGACCATCACCGGAACCTCCCCCCCGGGTCCCGGCGTCGGTCCGGTCCCGACCCGTCCGCCGTCAGCCCCAGCCGACGGCGAACCGCGGCCTTGAAGCGCCGTCCTCGCTCCTCGTAGCTGGCGAACATGTCGTAGCTCTTGTAGCCGGGGCTGAGCAGCACCACGTCGCCCGGCCGGGCCAGGTCGGCGGCGATCGCCACCGCCTCCTCGATCGAGCCGGCGAGTCGCACCGGGTGACCGGCCAGGCGCTCCTCGAGCAGGGCCGCGCTGGCCCCGATCAGCACCACGGCCCGGGTCCGGGCCCGGATCGCCCGCAGCCACGGCTCCAGGTCGAAGCCGCCGCCGTGACCGCCGGCGATCAGGATCACCGGCGTCCCCTCGAAGGCCTGTAACCCCACCAGCCCGGCGTCCGGGTTGGTGGCCTTGGAGTCGTTGTACCAGCGAACGCCATCTCCTTCGGCGACCAGCTCCAGGCGGTGCTCAACCCCCGGGAAGTCCCGGATCGCGGACTCGATCACGGGATCGGGGAGGCCCAGGATGCGCCCCACGGCCGCGGCCGCCAGGGCGTTGAGCTGGTTGTGACGGCCCGGTACCGGCATGGGCGGAACCGGCCGGTGACGGTCGAACCAGGTCACCCGGGCCCGGGTCTCGCCCGCCAGGCGCCGGCACACGGGATCCAGCCCGTTCAGCACCACGTGGTCCTCGGGCTCGAGGAAGCGGACCAGCCGGGCCTTGGCGGCGATGTAGGCCTCCATGCTCCCGTGCCGGTCGAGGTGGTCGGGGGTCACGTTGAGCACCACCCCCACCTCGACCCTCGGCCGCGCGCACGACTCCAGCTGGAAGCTCGACAGCTCCAGCACCACCCGATGCCCGGGGGTCAGCTCATCCAGGTGGTCGAGCACGGGGTCTCCGATGTTGCCGGCCACCACCACCGGCCATGGCCCCCGTCCCAGCACCATCCCGATCAGGGCGGTGGTGGTGGTCTTGCCGTTGGTCCCGGTGACGCCCACGACCGGCGCCGGGCAGAGGCGGAGGAAGAGGTCCACATCGCTGGACACCATCGCCCCCATGGCCCGGGCGGCCCGGAGCAGGGGCGCGTCCCAGGGCACGCCCGGGCTCGCGTACACGGCCGCGCAACCGTCGAGCACCCGCTCGTCATAGCCGCCCAGCACGGTCTCGCTGCCGGGGGGCAGGCTCGCGAGCACGTCGTCCAGCTCCTGCCGCGATCTCAGATCGCAGACCCGTACCCGCAGGCCGCGAGAGCTCAGGAACCGGACCAGCGAGCGCCCGCTCGCCCCCAGGCCGACCACCAGCGCGCGCGAGCCCTCGGGGGGCAGCGGCAGGTCGGGGGAACGGACGCCGCTCCCCGGCGATGGGAGCGGCCACTCCCACGCCCGTCCCAGGGGAGCGCTCACAGGAGGCTGTGCGCGAGCCAGCCCGAGGCGAAGACGGCCGCCGTGCCCGCGGCCCAGAAGGCGAGCGCGATGCGCCGCTCCGACCAACCCTCGAGCTGGAACGTCAGATGGATCGGGGTCATCTTGAAGATCCGGCGCCCACCGCTGACCTTGAAGTAGCCGACCTGGACGATGACCGACAGGGTCTCGAGCGCGAACACCAGGCCGATCATCACGAGCAGGAACACCCACCCCTGCTCGATGGCCATGGCGGAGAGGGCCGCACCGAGCCCGAGGGAGCCGGTGTCACCCATGAAGATCTGGGCCGGATGCCGGTTGAAGACCAGGAAAGCCACCACGCCCCCGACCAGGGACATGGCCACCGCCTGCTCGCCGAATCCGGCCCCGGGCAGCAGGAAGGTGGTGCCGAGCAGCGCGATGGCGGCCAGACCGCCGGCGAGGCCGTCCAGACCATCGGTGAGGTTGACGGCGTTGGCCGCGCCCACGATCGCGCCCACGGCCAGGGGCCAGTACCACCACTGGTCGGCGATGTCCAGGCGGAGCGGGTGCTGGGGCACGTGGGCCAGGATCGCGATCGGGATCGCGAACAGGACCTGGAGCGGGAACTTGATCCGGGCCGGTATGCCCACGTGGCCGAAACGCAGCTTGGCGAAGTCGTCCACGCAGCCGATCAGCCCGTAGAGGCAGAGGGCCACGGTGGGCGCCACCGCTCCAGGATGGTGCCAGGTGGCGAGCAGGCCGCCGACGATGCCCACCCCGACGAACAGGATGCCACCGCCGGTGGGCGTGCCCGCCTTCTGCTGGTGGGCCTTGAACAGCTCGGCCTGGATCACCTGACCCACCCGCAGCCGCTGGAACCAGCGGATCAGCAGCGGGTACACGCTCACGCAGCCGATGAACGCGACCAGGAAGATGGTCAGATCGAGCAGCACGTGGCCCCTCCGGACATCTGCGGCTTCGATTTCAGATCGTCGAGGAGATCGTTCACCACCTCGTGCAAAGCCACCCCGTGCGAACCCTTGACCAGCACCAGGTCACCGGACCGGGCCGCCTCCCGCACCCAGCGGACGGCCTCCGTCCGGCCGGCGAGCAGCTCCCCCCCGGCCGCTTCGGCCAGCAACCGGCCGTCGCCGGAGTCCAGCACCGCCACCCGGTCGAACAGCTCGCCCGCGCGGCGTCCCACCTCCACGTGCGCCGCCGGGGAGAGGCGTCCCAGCTCCGCCATCGGGCCCAGGAGCGCCAGCAGGCGGCCACACCGGGGCCGTTCGGCGACGGCCTCGAAGGCCGCCAGCATCGACTCCGGGCTGGCGTTGTAGGCGTCGTCGACCAGCGTGTACCCGCCGGGCAGCCGGTATTCCTGGAGCCGGTGCTCCACGCCCACCCCGGCCAGGGCCGCCGCCGCCTCCGCCAGCGGCACCCCGGCGTAGCGGCCCACCGCCAGCGCCGCCAGGGCGTTGCGGGCCTGGTGTCGGCCGTTGAGGGCGAGGCGCACCGGCACCCCCTCCACGGTGAGCGCGGCGCCGCCCTCCGGCAGCGGCCGGTAGCCGCTGCCGCGCAGGTCACCGGCCTCGAGCCCGAAGCCGACCACGGGCGCGGGGCTGAGCCCCCGCAGGAGGTCGAAGTAGGGATCGTCGGCGTTGAGCACGGCCAGGCCGTCGGCGGGCAGGGCCTGGACCAGCTCGCCCTTGGCCCGGGCGAGGTCGTCGCGATCGGCGAAGAACTCCATGTGAACGCTGCCGATCATGGTCACGACGCCGACCCGGGGCCGGGCCAGCTCGGCCAGACGCGCGATCTCGCCCGCCCGCTGCATCCCCATCTCGACCACGGCCGCGGTGTGCTCCGGCCGCAGCCGGAGCAGGGTGAGGGGCACCCCGGTCTCGGTGTTGAGGTTCCCCTCGCTCCGCAGCACCCGGTGACGGACGCCTAGCACGGCCGCCGTCATCTCCCGGGTCGAGGTCTTGCCGTTGCTGCCGGTCACCCCCACCACCAGGGGCGAGACCCGTCGCAGCACGTGCGCGGCCAGCGCGTACAGCGCCCGCCAGGTGTCCTCGACGCGCACCACGGCCACGCCCCCGACGCCCTCCGGCGGCGTCGGACGCTCGACCACCAGGCCGCCCGCCCCGCGCCCGACGGCGTCGGCGCAGAACTCGTGACCGTCGCGGACCGCCCCCCGGAGGGCGAAGAAGAGCCCTCCGGGCACGACCGCCCTGGAGTCGACGTGGTAGTCGCCGAACACGCGGTCCCCCGGGCCACCGACCAGGCGCCCGCCGGTGGCCTCCAGGACCTCGGCGAGGCTGAGGCGCATCTCTGTCTAGTTAGACGGATCAGGACCCCCGGGGGTTATGCGCCACTGGAGGATGATGTCCTGCGCGATCTCCTTCCAGATGGGCGCCGCCACATAGTAGCCCTCGTCGTGGTCCGAGGAGCCGTTGTGGGGCTCGCGAATGACGACCAGCATGGTGAAGCGGGGATCGTGGGCGGGGAGGAAGCCGGCGTACGAGGCCCAGACCTGCGAGGTGTAGTGGCCGCCGACGGGGATGTTCGAGGTCCCGGTCTTGCCCGCCTCGTCGTCCTGGAAGCCCGGGATCCTGGCCATCCAGCCCGAGCCGTGCTGCACGACGTCCTCCATCATGGCCGTCATGGTGGCGGCGGTCCGGGGGGCCACCACCTGGCGCTCGGGCGGCAGCTGGACGGGACGGTCGCCGACCTTCTCGACCACGTGCGGCTGCACGTAGCGACCTCCGTTCGCGATCACGTTGAGGGCCGCCACCATCTGGACCATGTTGACGGCGATGCCCTGGCCGTAGGACGCGGTCGCGACCTGGGCGGTCCGCCACTGCGACGTGTTCCCGAGCGACATCCAGGACTCGTCGGCGACGTCGATGCCGGAGGGGCGCCCGAAGCCGAAGGCCTGGAGGTAATGGAAGAAGGCGTCGGAGCCCTCCATCTGCTCCGCCCGGACCGCGCCCACGTTGAGCGAGTCGTCCAGAACCCGGGTCATGGTGACGGCACCCTTGGCCCGGTCGTCCCAGTCGTGCAGGGTGACGCCCCCGACGTTGACGTACCCGGGATCGGAGATGGTGGTGTCGGGCGTGATCTTGCCCTGGTCGAGGGCCCCGGCCAGGGTCACCACCTTCATCACCGATCCGGGCTCGTAGAGGCCGGAGACGATCGGGTCCGCGAACCGCGAGGCGTCGCTGGTGGCGAAGTGGTTGGCGTCGTAGGCAGGCGCGCTGGCCCAGGCCACGATGCCGCCGGTGCGGGAGTCCATCACGATCACGCTGCCGCTCTGGGCGTGGTTGGCCCGCACCCCCTCGGCGATCGCGCGCTCGGCCGCCACCTGGATGCCGCTGTCGATGGTGAGCTGCAGGCTCTGGCCGTTGACCGGCTCCCGACGGTGGCGGTCGCTGAGGGCGATCTCGTCGCCCCACATGTCGCGGTAGGCGGTGACCGAGCCGGGGCGGCCGCCCAGGACCCGGTCGTAGCGCTGCTCGATGCCGCGCTGGCCCTGGCCTTGATCGTCGACGAATCCGAGCAGCTGCGAGGCCAGGGAGGTGCCACCGGCGCCGCCCGGCATGTAGGTCCGCTGCTGCTGCGGGGTCAGGTAGACGCCGGGCAGCATCAGGCGGCTCAGCTGGTCGGCCTCGTCCTTGGGCACCCGGCGGGCCACGTACCAGAACTTCGACCGGGAGCGCAACACCTCCTCGACCTTCGCGCGCGACACGCCGAGGACCCTGGACAGGGCACCGGCCACCTGGTCGCGCTGAGCCGGCTCGACCTGGTCGGCGGCCAGGCTCACGTCGTAGACCGTGGTGTTGACGGCCAGGGGACGGCCCTCCCGGTCGTAGATCATCCCCCGCGTGGCCGGCAGTGGGATCTGGACCAGGTGGTAGCTGGCCGCCAGCTGGGCCAGGCGGTCGTGTTCGGCCACCTGCCAGTAGGCCAATCGCCCCCAGATCGCCCCCGCCAGGATCACCACCACACCCAGGAGCCAGAGGACCCGGAGGCGTGAGGGTTCGGAGCGGGCACGGGCCTGCTGGGTGCGCCTCCGGGGCGTCGCCCAGGGGCGACCGGGCCCCAGCGGCTCGGACCAGACGGCCACCCTCAGCCTCCTCGGGCATTCCCGGTGCCGCCGAGGAGCAGGTCGAGGACTCGCTGCCAGCGAGGCTCGTCGGACGGCGGCGGGGGACCGATGGGCGCGCTCAGATCGACCTGGACCGGCCTTGCCTCAACGTAGGTGGAGGGATCGGCCTGCGTCATGCCGCGGGCGGCGGCGGCCTGGTCGACCAGGGCCGGGGTCTCGAGCCGGGCCCTCTGATAGCGCAGCTGGTCCTGCTCCGCCTGGAGCTGGGCGTTCTCCTGGCGCAGCTGATTGAGCTCGTAGGAGGTCTGGGTTTCCTGGGCGTTCACCGTCAGGTAGACGAGAACCAGGAGCAACAGGCCCGCGGCCGCCAGGGAGATGCGGGCGAACGACGATATCCCCAGACCCTCCCGGGCGCGGGCGGTGGCCAGGGCGGCCAGCAACGGCCAGGAACGGCGGCGCGCGACGTGGCGGCGCCGACCACCGGCGGGTCGGTGTCTCGGGCTCGGTATTCGCGTGGGAACCAAGGTCGTCCTGCAGTCGATGCGCTCGTGTGGAGGGTTGGTGGTGGGATGAAGGCGGGACGGTGCATTCGAGCACCGCCCGCCAGGCCGAGGAGAGAGTTCGATGAGAGGGCTCGGGGAGCCCGACGGGCGCCGGCCGGGCCCGGCGGTCCGGGCCGCGACGGCGAGGCTCGGGGATGTCGGTGGCGTCGGGCGGCCCGTCGCCGGGGGCGCGAACCCTCCCCCGCCCTCGGGCTCCCCGCGTCAGATGCGTTCCGCGGCGCGGAGCCGGGCGGAGCGGCTACGCGGGTTCGAGGCGATCTCCTCCGGGGAGGGCCGGAGGGGCCGGCGGGTGAGGACTCGCAGCCGGGGCCGATGCCCGCACGTGCAGACGGGCTGACCCGGCGGGCAGACGCACGTCCGCGACTCTCGCTCGAAGAGGCGCTTGACCGTGCCGTCCTCGAGCGAGTGGAAGGAGATCACGACCAGGCGGCCACCGCCGGCCAGGATGTCGACCGCGCCCCGCAGCCCCTCTTCCAGGCTGGGAAGCTCGTCGTTGACGTGCATGCGGATGGCCTGGAAGGTACGGGTGGCGGGATGGAGGTCCCGGGGCCAGGCCCTTCGCGGGATGGCCGCGGCCACGGCCTCGGCCAGATCGCGGGTGGTGCGGAGGGGCCGCCGATCGACGATGAAGCGGGCGATGCGTGCCGCCCACCGCTCCTGGCCCAGGGTCCGGATGAGCTGGGCCAGCTCCCGCTCCGGCATCCGGTTGACGACCCGATCGGCGGTGAGCCACCCCCGCCGGTCCATCCGCATGTCCAGCGGGCCCTCGCCGCGGAAGCTGAAGCCCCGTTCGGGATCGTCCAGCTGGAGGCTCGAGACCCCGAGGTCGAACAGGACCCCGTGGGCGGGATCGAACCCCTCGGCGCGGGCGATGGCGACGAGGTCGCGGAAGTCGCCCCGGCGCAGCACCGGCGCCGGCGTCGAGGCGGCCAGGAGGCGCCGCGCCGCTTCCAGCGCCGTCTCGTCGCGGTCGATGCCCAGCAGCCGGCCGTGCGGGCCGATGCGCTGCAGGATCAGCCTGGCATGACCTCCGGCGCCGACCGTGCAATCGACGTAGGCGCCACCCGGCCGGGGCTGGAGAAACGCTATGGACGCTTGTGAGAGTACGGGCACGTGCCCGCCCGGGGGCGGGCCGGGGGCGTCCAGGGGCGGGTCACCGCTCCTGGATGACGCTGTCGGCGAGCTGGTCGAATCTGGCCACGGCATCGCTGGAGTAAGCATCCCAGCGATCCTCGGCCCAGATCTCCACCCGTGATCCGTTCCCGATCACGCAGGCGGTCGACCTGGGCTCGATGCCCGCCAGCCGCCGCTGCTCGGCGCTGAGGCTCACCCGCCCCTGGGCGTCGAACTCGCAGGCGACGGCGTTGGAGAAGAGCGCTCGCGAGAGGGCGCGCTGCGACGGTCCCAGCAAGGGATCCTGCAGCCGGGTCGCCAATCGATCCCACTGGTCGGGCGGATAGATGGTGAGCACGCCATCCTGCCCGATGGAGATGAAGCTGCCCTCGGGAAGCTGGCGGCGGAAGGTGGCCGGGATGGCCAGGCGACCCTTCTCGTCGACCCGGACCCGGTGGGTGCCCCAGAACATCCATGTCGCCTACCGCACCGGTACCCCGGGCACGTTCGAGCAGCCCCCCGGGACCCGGCCCCGCGAGATCGTGTGGTCTCGCGGGGCCACCCGGACCGCGGCCGTAGGGACAGGCGGCTGGGTACGGCGTGACCATGGCGGTTGCCACCTCGTCCGCTGGGTCGGATAGTGCCGTGCTGGGTCGTTCACCACTTGTCCCCACAGATCACCGCGATTCGCCACCGA
>JAJPKS010000109.1 GCA_021323605.1 Bacillota bacterium
GCGAGGTGCCGGTGGCCTTCGTCCTGGCCGGGGACGACTTCGACGAGGGCCGGGTGCTCGAGTTCGTGCGCGGCCGGCTGGCCGGCTACAAGGTGCCCCGCCGGGTGGTGCCGGTGGACGAGTTCCCCACCACCCAGGGCCCCAACGGGGTCAAGGTGCAGAAGGTTCGGCTCCGGGAGCTGGCGGCGCGGGCGCTGGAGGACCCGCGGCGGGAGGGCGGGGCCGGCGGGTGAGGCTCCCCCTGCGCCGGGGTCCTTGGCGATATTGATGTATGTTGCTGCTGTATACAGCGTCTGCAGCTATACCTGACGGACGAGCAGCGACGTCGTCTGGCCCGGCGCGCGGCGGACGAGGGCATCTCACAGGCGGAGGTGGTGCGTCGCATCCTCGACCGTGCGCTCGGCATCCGGCGTGGCGTCGAGGACCGGCTGGCCGTGGTCGAGGCCACGGCCGGTGTGCTCGCCGATCACCCCGACTGGCCCGAGTGGCTGGCGAGCGTCCGGGGCCCGGGGTCGGCCGAACGTCTTCGGCGCCTCGGTCTGTGAAGCTCTTCGATTCGACCGTCCTGATCGCGCATCTCCGCGGGGTGAGCGAGGCGAC
Organism: Bacillota bacterium; assembly: GCA_021323605.1. Lineage (GTDB taxonomy): Bacteria > Chloroflexota > Dormibacteria > Dormibacterales > Dormibacteraceae > CADDZO01. The sequence goes on from JAJPKS010000109.1 coordinate 601, forward strand.
CCAGCTCCTGTATGAGGCGGTGGCGGATGGGGCCGCCGCCTGCAGCGTGCTGTCCCGAGTCGAAATCGAGGGCGGCATGCGAACGAATGAGCGGTCGGCAGTGGCCAGGCTCTTCTCGGTGCTCGACTCCAGCCGGTGACCGACCTCATCGCCATCCGTGCTGGAGAGTTCCTCCGCGCCTACCGCCGCTCGCATCCTGACATCGATGTCGCCGACTACGTCGTTGCCGCCACCGCCGACCTGCTCGGAGCCGAGCTGCTGACGCTCGACGTCAAGCACTTTCCCATGTTCGAAGGGCTGAGGGCCGCGTTCTGATCGCCGGCTCAGCCCCTCCAAGCCGGAGCCCGATCGGCCACCACCGCCTCCAGGGCGTCGAGGAAGCGCTCGGTCTCGGCCTCGCCGTGGGCGGTGCAGAGGCAGCCCATGGCCCGCGGCGCCAGCATCACGCCCTGGTTCAGCAGCCCCAGGAACAGCTCGTGCGCCCGGCGCGGGTCGGCGGCCGCGGCCGAGCGGTGGTCCCGCACCGGCCGGTCGGTGAAGTGGAAGGCGAAGAGCGAGCCGGCGGCGTTGACCTGGACGGGCACGCCGTGGGTGGCGAAGACCTCGCGCGCCTGGTCGGCCAGCCGCTCACCGCGCCGGTTGAGGTCCTCGTAGACGTCCGGGGTCAGCTCCCGCATCGCGGCCAGCCCGGCGGCCATGCCCAGGGGATTGCCGTTGTAGGTCCCACCCTGGGCGAGGTGAGCCTCGGCGCGGGGGTCGAGCAGCTCCATCACCTCGCGGCGGCCGCCGAAGGCGGCCACCGGCAGCCCGCCACCGATGATCTTGCCCATGGTGGTCAGGTCGGGGATCACGCCGGCGGCCGACTGCGCCCCGCCCGGCGCCAGCCGGAGCGAGATCACCTCGTCGAAGATCAAAAGCATCCCCAGCTCGCGCGTCACCCGGCGCAGACGCTCCAGGAACTCGCGGTCGGCGGGGATGACGGGCCGCCCGATCACCGGCTCCACGATCACCCCGGCCAGCTCGTCGGCGTGGGCGCGCAGGATGCGCTCGGCGGCGTCGGGCCGGTTGTAGGGGATGACCACGGTCGCCTCCACCGCCCAGGGGGGCGTGCCCGGCGAGTCGGGGACGGGGAGGGGGGCGTCGGCCGGGCCAGCCAGGTCGGGATCGGGGTGGGCGCTGACCTCGGCCAGGTCGTGGGTGCCGTGGTAGCCGCCCTCGATCCGGGCCAGCTTGGGCCGGCCGGTGAAGGCGCGGGCGAGACGCATGGCGAACATGGTCGCCTCGGTCCCGGAGTTGCAGAAGCGGACCCGCTCCAGCGAGGGCACCCGCTCGCAGAGCAGCTCGGCCAGCTCCACCTCGTAGGGGTTGGGGGCGGCGAAGGCCGTCCCCCGGCCGGCCGCCTCGCGGACGGCGGCGGTGACCCGGGGATGGGCGTGGCCCAGGATCAGGGCGGTGTAGTTGCAGATGAAGTCCAGGCGTTGGTTGCCGTCGGCGTCCCAGATCCGCGCTCCCTCGCCCCGGGTGATGTAGACGGGGAAGGGGGCGAAGTAGGTGGTGGTGCGGGTGGTGCCGCCGGCCAGCGAGCGGCGGGCGCGCTCGTGGAGGGCGCGCGAGGCGGGGTTGCGCTCGACGTAGACGGCCTCGGGGTCGGACATCTCCCCGAATCATGACCGATGTGGTCTGGTCCGGGCTCTGGGCGAGACCCTCCCACGTTCGGTAGGAGTGGAGAGGGGCTGGGCGGGCGGCGAAGGAATGCAAGGGAAGGGGGTTCGAGAACGGCCGTCGCCCTCCGACACATGGCCGCGATCCCGTCGGCAGCCGGGCGGGTCGGAGGATGTGGGGGCACCGCCGTCGATCAAGGTCCCACTCCGGTCCCCGCGGCGCGCCATCGGTGTGTTCGTAGGCCGCCCTTCGGCCACCGGATGTCGTCACGGTGCCGTTCGTGTGTCCATTGCAGACTGGCCATTCCACAGGGCCTCACGACGACAAAATCCTGTGGATGGGGGGTGTCTCTCGGAACGGCAGCCCTCTGGTGATTGAGGACGACGTCGTGATGAGGAGAGAAGCGCCGGGCGTCGAGCTGGAGGTGAGCCTCGAGAGGTTCCTGGCCCAGGGATCTGAGGTGCGGCCTCAGGCGGGGGGGTCGGGGACGAGAGCATCGTGCGCGCCCTCCTCGCCAGACCCGCTGGCGCTTCCTCATCTCTCGGCTTCGGCGCCGCCGTTATGATCGTGGCGATGGGAGTCGCCCCGGAACGCCAGCGAACCTTGCTGGCCGAGGTCAAGAAGGCGGTACAGGCGATTGAGCCGGAGTCGAGGGTTGTCCTCTACGGCTCACGGGCCCGAGGGGACGCACGCCTATGGTCCGACTGGGACGTGCTCGTCATCGTTCCCGGTCGGGTGACCGCTGATAGGTGGACGGCGATCCGGGACCGTCTCACCGACCTCGAGCTAGACATGGACAACGACCCAGTGCTGAGCGTTCTGGTGGTGAGTAGGACAGAGGTGGAAGAGGGACCGCCACAGCTGGCGGTACTACGCGCGGCCCTCGCCGAGGGAATCGAGGTCTGAACGAGACCGAGGTTGAGGCTCTGCTCGCCCGAAGCGAGGAGTGCCTGGAGGCGGGACGCGACAATGCTGCCGCCGGGCGCTGGAACCGTGCGGCCTCGGATCTGTACTACGCAGCCTTCAACGCCATTCGGGCGGTCTTGCTCAGTCGAGGACTGGAGGCTCGTTCCCATGCCCAGGTCCGGTCCGAGTTCCACAAGCACCTGGTGCGACCCGGCCTGCTCAGCCGTGACGACGGACGCCTCTACGGTCGGCTGTTCGACCTGCGCCAGCTGGGCGACTACGTACCCGGCCGATCGCTGTCGGCCGAGGATCTGGGGCCTCTGCTCGAGGGTGCACCCGGCCTCTTGGGGAGGCTCCGTCGCCTCATATAGCCCCCGCGTCGCCGACCGCTGGCCGGCTCCGGCCGGGGTGATGGCACAGGCCTCGAAAGGCGATGGCGGCGACCGGTGCCGCCTCCGTTCGGTCGCGCCGGCTCCATCTCGTTGACCATGCCCTCGGGTTGGCATCCACTTGCTCCTACGCCAAGCCCGTAGCCGGATGATGCCGCCTGGTTCGTTCTGGCAGAGTCGGCACCGAGGGCGCGGTGAACGACCTCGGACCAGCGTCGCTTGAGCGCACGGAGGGTTTGGGATGTGATGCCGCCGTCGCGCGGAGGCGGTCCAGGGGCTGGTTGGCGTCCGCGGACGTGATGTACGAGGATGGGATGGACCAGCCCGCCGAGGCGGCAGTGGCCACCGTGCCATCCTTCGGAGACCGCACCCTGCCACCTCGGAGCTGGACGAGATGGGCGAGGTCATCGTCTCCCGGACTCTTGACGCCGGCCCCTCCACCTACCCCTGGATCGATGCCTGCCGGGGGCGCCACGGTACCAGTTCGTCGAGATCGCCCCTCCCCCGGGGTGAGGTAGACGGGGAAGGGGTCGAAGTAGGTGGTGGTGCGGGTGGTGCCGCCGGCCAGCGAGCGGCGGGCGCGCTCGTGGAGGGCGCGCGAGGTGGGTTGCGCTCGACGTAGACGGCCTCGGGGTCGGACATCTCCCCGAATCATGACCGATCGCGGGCGCGGGGCCGTCGGCGCGGGTCAGTCCCCGGCCGCCTCCTCCAGCCAGCGGCCGAGGTCGGCGCGCAGGCGCCGGGCCGAGGGCTCGTGGACGTACATCATGTGCCCGGCCTCGTAGCGCTCGAGGGTGAGGTTGGGGCGCAGCTCCGGGTCCAGACCCATGTGGTCGAGGATCCACTCCACGGCCGCGAAGGGCGTGGCCAGGTCGTAGTAGCCGCAGGCCACGAACACCCGCATCCGCCGGTTGCGGTGCATGCCGGCGCGCAGCCGGGAGGCGACCTCCACGTAGCGCCCATCGCCCGCCTCGCCCCAGCGCCAGGGCTGGACGCGCTCGGTGATGGTCTCGTAGACGAGGTCGCTGTCGAAGCTCAGGTCCCGGCGCAGGTACTGGTTGACGGCGGCGGTGAAGACGCCCTGGACCAGGGCGTAGCTGGGGTCGTAGTCGGGCCGCTCCCCGGTGGCGTCGGCGTCGATGCCGAGGACACGGGAGTCGAGGCGGCCGACCGTCCGCCGGCGGTCGCGCAGGAGCTCCTTGAAGAAGCGCGTCGGGGGGACGCGCAGGTCGCACCGCCAGAGGAAGTCGGCCGGCAGCCCGGTGTAGCGGCGCAGGCCGCGGTGCGCCGCCTCCCGTTCGCGCCGGCTCGCCCGCGACCCCCGCAGCAGCACCGAGGCGTACTCGCCCAGGGCGAAGTCCTCGACCTCGTCGGTCAGCTCCCGGACCGTGCCCCAGCGGCGGCGGTCGATCGTCCCGTGGTACCAGGCGGTGGCCGCGTAGCCGGGCAAGAA
>JAJPKS010000444.1 GCA_021323605.1 Bacillota bacterium
ACGCGCAGACGATGAGTTCCCGGCGAAACGAGTGGAGGGGGCGTGCCCCTTCCGCGGTCACGACGCAGAGGTCGCCGACCTGCACCCCCAGTCGCTCGTCGGGCGTGGCCACGTTCGGCTGCACGACCACGGTCTGGTTCTCGGCGAAGGTCCACGAGTTCCCCGTCGTCGCCCACGGTTGCGTACGGCTGCGGAGCACCGGCGGCAGCACGCCGATACCCCATCCGTGGAGGAGCGCGTCCACCATGCTGAACGAGTGCCGGCCGGCGAGGTCGCCGACCTCCAGGATCTCCTCGGACGTCGCTCCCGGTCGCAGCGCCCGTCGCACGGCCTCGAACAGCTCCAGCGCCAGCTCGTGCATGTGGCCGACCAGGGCGGACGGCCGACCGAAGGCGAAGGTGCGCAGGGACTGGCCGCCGTAGCCGCCGAAGGCGATGCTCAGCTCGGTGAAGAAGAGGTCTCCCATCTCCACCCGACGCGAGGTGGGGAACTGGGCCGGGACGCACCGATCGGGCTCTCGCATCGAGGTGGAGCCGAGGAAGGCGACCTGGGCCTCGGCCAGGGCGCACGGGTACGCGGACAGGATCACCTCCATCAGCTCGTACTCGCGCATGCCGGGCCGGGCTTTGTGCTCCAGGGCCTCGTGCGCGGCGTCGGTGTACGCGGCGCCGCGCCGCAGCCATTCCAGCTCCTCATTGCTCTTGGTCACGCGGAGCGAGCGGAACTCGCGGGTGACGTCCCGGAAGGCCGAGGCGGGCGAGGTCGCCGCCATCCGCGCGTGGGCCTGGTAGGGGACCAGACCGACCAGGCCCACGGATCGCAGACCGCGCGCCCGCAACTGCTCGCCCACTCGGTCGCCGACGTCGCTCCAGGTGCCCGCCCCGCCGCCGGGCTGGACGGGGACGATGGACAGCTGCCGGGCCTGGGGGACGTGGTTGTGGGTCTGCACGAAGAGCACCGGCTCCCCGCTCATGGGGAAGAGGAGGTAGTTCTCCCGGATGCCCGCAAAGTTCGAGAGCCAGTAGACGTCGGCCTGCTGCATGCGCGCCTCGGCCGACGAGCCGAAGATCACGAGCCCGTCGAGGAGCAGGTCGTCCATCAGCTCCCGGACCAGGCGATGACGGCGCGCGAACTCCGCGTCGGAGAAGCGCGGAGGGAACGCGCCCTGGCTCACCACCCCCTCGTGATGCCCGTCCTCCATAGTTGGACCGCTGCGGCCGACCCGAGCCGGTGATCCGGCGGGAGGCCCATTCACCGTTCACAGTATTGCGCGATCCCCGGGTGCTGTCCATGCGCGCTCGTCTGCGGCCGGGCGGCCGGCGTCACCGTCGCGAGCGGGGCCCACCGCCCGGGAGGAGCCCGGCAAGTGCGTAAACTGGCCCCTGACGCCGTGCGGCAGGGACCGGGGTGCTCCCGCGGAAACGGTTCCCTGCGACCGCCGGCCAGCAGGGCTCCAGGAGGATCGAGCGATGCCGGAAGCCGTCATCGTCGCCGCCGGGCGTTCGCCCATCGGTCGTGCCTTCAAGGGGCACCTGGTCGACGTCCGCCCCGACGATCTCGCCGCCCACGTGGTGCGCCGAGTGCTCGAGAAGGTGCCCGCTCTCGAGCCCTCGATGATCGACGACCTGATCTGCGGCTGCGGCCTGCCCGGAGGTGAGCAAGGGTTCAACCTGGGCCGGATCATCAGCGTCCTGGCCCGACTCGACTGCCCCGGCTGCACCGTCACCCGCTACTGCTCCTCGTCGTTGCAGACGACCCGCATGGCCTACCACGCCATCAAGGCCGGCGAGGGCGACGTGTTCCTGTCGGTGGGGGTGGAGTGCGTCTCCCGTTACGGGAACGGCACCTCCGACCCGCCGGACTGCCGCAACCCCCGCCTCCTGCCCGGGAACGCGGAGGGCTATCCGGACATTTACATCGCCATGGGGCAGACGGCCGAGAACGTGGCCGACCGCTGCGGGATCACCCGGGAAGAGATGGACCGCTACGCGGTCAAGTCGCAGACGGCGGCGGTGAAGGCGCGGGACGAGGGCTTCTTCGATCGTGAGATCATCCCCGTCCCGCTCCCCAACGGCGAGACGTTCGCCCGCGACGACGGGCCCCGGCCGGGCACCACCATGGAGGTGCTGGCCACCCTGCAACCGGCCTTCCGCGAGAACGGGCGGGTGACGGCCGGTAACTCCTGCCCCCTGAACGACGGGGCCGCCGCGGTGGTGATCATGTCGGACACGAAGGCGAGGGAGCTGGGCATCACCCCCCTGGCCCGCATCGTCTCCACCGGCGTCTCCGCCCTCGAGCCCGAGATCATGGGGCTGGGTCCCGTCGACGCCACCCGGCAGGCCCTGGAGCGGGCCCGCATGACCATCGACGACATCGACGTGGTCGAGCTGAACGAGGCCTTCGCCGCCCAGGTCATCCCCAGCGCCCGGGGCATCGGCGTCGATCCGCTCTCGGACAAGCTCAACCCGCACGGCGGGGCCATCGCCCTGGGTCATCCCTTCGGCATGACCGGCGCCCGCATCCTCTGTACCCTGATCAACGATCTGCAGACCCTGGATGGCACCTACGGCCTGGAGACCATGTGCGTGGGCGGCGGCCAGGGCATGGCCATGATCATCGAGCGGCTGAGCTGATGGGGCCGGAGGCGGCGAGCGCCGGCCTCCCCGACCTGACCGCGGCCGAGCTGGAGGCGCTCCTGGGTGAGGAGGAGCGCCTGGTGCTGGTGAGCTTCTGGTCGCCGCGCTGCGAGCCCTGCCGGGAGCTGCGCCGCGAGCTGGAGGGCCTGCGGGCCCGGGGCGAGGGCGTCTGCCGCCTCGTCGCCGTCGACGTGGAGCGGGAGCCTGAGGCCGCGCTCCGCCACGGCGTACGAGAGGTGCCGCTGCTGGTCTTCTTCAAGCGGGGCATCGAGCTGCATCGGTTCCGGGGTGGGGCGCTGCCCGCCTCCACGCGGCGGCTGCTGGAGGGGACGGTCGGCGCAACCAGCCGCTCCGGACCGGGTCCAGGCCGGCCGGGCGCCGGCCGCCCGTAGACCGGGGGACGGGCCGGGGGTCGCAGACCTTCAGGACACCGGCCGCGTGCGAGCGGGGGCGCCACGTGCCGCGGCCTCGACGCGGGCCGCACCTGCCGGACCGGGCTCCGTGACCGGGACGTTTTGCTCATGCTTTTGCCCAGAACCGGGCACATGCCCTCCGCGTTACGTGCGACGAATCGACTTCACGCGAGACGGAGGGAAGTGACCTTGGTCGCTAGATACATCCGGTTATCGTTCCGCCAGGCCCTGGCGCTTGGCTCGACCGCGGCCCTGGCGGCGCTGGGCGCCGGGGCCACGGCGGTGGTACCAGCCGCGGCGGCCACCTATACGGTGAACACCACCGCGGACAACTGGACGGACGCGAGTTGTGCGCCGGCGCCAGGCCACTGCTCGCTGCGCGAGGCGATCAACGCCGCGAACACGACCACCGGAGCGTTGGTGAGCGTCCCGGCCGGGCACTACATCCTGAACCCGAACCCGAAGAACGGCCCGCTCCAGATCAAGACCTCGATGACCGTCGAGGGGGCCGGCAACAGTGCAACCGGCACCGTGGTGGACGGCGGCGGCAAGACGGGCGTGTTCGTCGTCATGCTGGGCGGTGAGAACGTCACCATCAAGGATCTGCGCGTGGAGCACGGCAGCTCCTCGTTCGTCGGTGGCGGTGTGGCCAACGGGGCCAACCTGTGGCTGGTGGACGACGTGATCGAGAACAGCTCCGCCATTGCCGGCGGCGGGGTGGCCAACTTCCTCGGCAACGTCACCGTGAAGGGCGGGGATGTCTTCGACAACCAGGCGATGGCCGGCGGCGGCCTGCTGAACTACTCCGAGGGCACCCTCACGGTGGATGGTGCCACGGTCGCGCGCAACACCGCCGTGCTGGGCGGCGGCGTCTTCGACGTCGGCCCGGTGAGCCTGAACGGGGCGACCCTGGACAGCAACACCGCCGAGGCCGCGGGCGGCGGCCTCATGCTCGGGCA
>JAJPKS010000377.1 GCA_021323605.1 Bacillota bacterium
GACCTGCGGGCGTCGTTGATCGATGCCCCGGGCGCCCAGAGCTACCCGATCGTCAACTACGAGTACCTGATGGTGAAGTCGCGGCAGAGCGACCCGCAGGTGGCCCTGGCGCTGCGCACCTTCCTCACCTGGGCCATCGACCCGAGCCGGGGGGCGTCGAGTGCCAACCTGGGTGCGGTCGACTTCGTGGCCCTGCCCTCCACCGTGGTGCCCAGGGTGAAGGCCGCCATCGCCAGGATCAGTGGCTAGGCCGGAGGAGCACACCACGCGATCCCGCGACCGCGTGGGGACCCCGTGGGCCGGCGAGGGCGCCGGCCCACGGGCCCCGCGTCCTGCGGCCTACCCGGGCCGGGTCCGCGCCCGACTCACCGGGCGGTCGGCGGTCGAGCACGGACTGCGGGCGCTCTGCCTGGCCGCCGCCCTGGCCCCCCTGCTGATGCTCCTGGTGGTGACCGCCACCCTGCTGGTCAGTGCCCTGCCCGCGATCAGGTTCAGCGGCCTGGACTTCTTCACCGGCCGTGTCTTCAGCTTCGGCAACCTCTACGGGGGGACGCCGACCGTCCACCACGGAGTGGCCGCCCCCCACAACGCCAGCTACGGCGCCGCGCCTCTGATCGTGGGCACCCTGCTCACCTCGGTGATCGCGCTGGTGGTGGCGGTGCCCATCGCCGTCGGCGGTGCCCTGGTCCTGGTCGAGCGGATACCGCGCCGGCTGCAGGGCGGTCTCTCGATCTTCCTGGAGCTGCTGGCCGGCATCCCCAGCGTGGTCTTCGGCCTCTGGGCGCTCCTGGTCCTGGGGCCGCTGCTGGCCCAGCACGTCTACCCGACCCTGGCTCGGCTGGGCGTCCTCGTCCCCTTCCTCCGGGGTCCGGTCGGCAACGGCCAGGGGCTGCTCACCGCCTCGCTGATGCTGGCGGTGATGATCGTGCCGATCGTGGCTGCCACCACCCGCGACCTCCTGCGCACGGTTCCCGTGCTGCACAAGGAGGCGGCCCTGGCCCTGGGCATGACCCGCTTCGAGGCGGTTCGGGTGGTGACGCTGCCCTTCGTGAGGAACGGCATCGCGGCCGCCGCCATCCTGGGCTGGGCCCGGGCGCTGGGCGAGACCATGGCCGTCCTGATGGTCAGCGGCAACGCCCTGAACATCTTCCCCTACAACCTCTACGCCCCCACCACCACCATCGCCGCCACCATCGCCGCCATGCTGGACTCGGCCCTCACCGACGCCACCGGCATGGGCGTCTCCGCCCTCGCCGAGGCCGGGCTGGCCCTGCTCACCATCACCCTGTTGACCAACTGGATCGGCCGTCAGATCGCACGCCGCACCGCCGGTGTGCCCCTGCCCGTGGGACGGGGGTTCTAGCCGGCGATGCGATCGATACGGCGGAGCGCCGCCGACCTCGGCTTCTGGGCCCTCTGCAGCCTGGGACTGATGATGATCGTGGGACCTGCGGTCTGGATCGTGGTCGGGCTGCTGCGGAGCGCGCTGCCGCTGATCAGCTTCCGCCTCCTGGCTCAGGACACGGCCCATCTCGGCCTGCAGAACGCGATCGTCGGCACCCTGGTGCTGGGCCTGGGTGTGCTCGTGATCGCCGGCCCGGTCGGGGTCGGCGCCGGCATCTACCTCTCGGAGTTCGCCGGCCGCAGGCTGGCCTCGGTCGCCCGCTTCTTCCCGGAGATCCTGGCCGGGGTGCCCTCGATCGTGGTCGGCTACGCCGCCTACGTCCTGCTCGTGGTGCGGTTCCACTGGGGCTACTCGCTGCTGGCCGCCATCCTGGCCCCCTCCGCCCTGGTCACGCCCTACGTGGTGAAGAGCACCGAGGTGGCCCTGCGCCAGCTGCCCACCAGCCTGCGCGACGGCGCCCGGGCGCTGGGACTCCCGACCGTCACCACGCTGCGCCGGGTGCTGCTCCCGCCGGCCCTGCCCGGGATCGTCAACGGCATGGTGGTGGCGCTGGCCATCTCCACCGGAGAGACCGCCCCCCTCCTCTACACGGCTGGCTTCTCCGATGCCAACCCCACCCCTTCGCTCCTGCACCACCCCGTCGGCTACCTCACCTACGTCGTCTACACCGACATCCAGCTCCCCTCGGCCCGGATGCATCAGCTGGCCAACGCCGCCGCCGACGTCACCCTGCTGGTGCTGCTGGCCCTGATCCTGGTCGGTCGCCTGCTGGGCTACCATTCGGCGCGGCGGGCCGCCCGGATGTCGCTCTGAGCGTCGACGGGCCGCTCAGGAGGGGGGAAGCCGCCGGTGGCGGAGGCGGTGGGCGCCCAGGGCGGCGATCAGGGCGACGGCCAGGGCGACCACGAGGATCAGTTCCGCCCGCCCCAGGGCGGCGTAGACCGCCGCCAGGTGGGCCCCGGCGAGGTCGCCCAGCAGGCCCCAGGTGCAAGCCCACAGGGCAGCGCCGATCGCGTTGAAGACCAGGAAGCGACGCCAGGGCATGCCGGAGATGCCGGCCACCACGCCGTTCAGCTGCCGCAGACCCTCCACGAAGCGGGCGACCAGGACCACCTTGCCCCCGTGGCGCCAAAAGAAGCGCTCGATGGCCTGGAGCCGCTCGGGGGTCACGAGCACGTAGCGGCCCCAGCGCAACACCAGCCGCCGCCCGCCGATACGCCCGATCGCGTAGCCGACGTTGTCGCCCAGCACCGCCGCCGTCCAGGCCACGGGTAAGAGGGGCACGATGCCGAGCTGGCCCATCCCGGCGAGCACCCCGGCGGTGATCAGCATCGTCTCACCGGGCAGCGGCAGCCCGAAGTCCTCCAGGAACACGGTGCCGAAGACGGCCAGGTATCCCCAGCGATGGACGAACGGGACCAGGTCCTGAACGAACGCGGGCTCCGCAGCCATCCACCAATGGTAGATGCCGCGGCCCATGCCGCCGGTGAGGCAGACGTCACCCGCCGGCCCACGCCGGCCGCACGTCCGGCTCGTCCGGACTAGGGAAGCCGCGCCGCGATCTTGCGGATCTGGTCGGGCGTGACGCCGACCTCGCCGAGCACGCCGCTGCGCACGGCCTCGACCAGCGGGAGCTGGTAGATGCCGTACGTCTCGGCCGTCTGCCGGAGCATGGCCTCACGCTCGCGTTCGCGCTCGCTCTGGCCGTGGCCGTGCGCCCACGCGTACAGGCTCCGCAACGGCCACCAGATGAACCCGTCCAGGTCGCGCGACCAGACCGAGTCCCGGAGGAGGAGGACGACCCGCGCCCGCTGGGCGCGGAACCCCTCGGATCCGTGGATGGCCA
>JAJPKS010000096.1 GCA_021323605.1 Bacillota bacterium
CAGACGCTACGGGTGTGGAACGTGCTGGCCGGTGAGCGTATGCGCGGGGGCAAGACGGCGTTCACGTACAACTGGGTGTGGAATCGGATGGCCGATGGCAACGGAGACCACGGTCCTCGGGCGCTGCTCCAGTTGTGCCGCGAGGCGGTGCACTGGGAACGGCGCGAGAACGAGCGGACGCCGTACGACCGCAGCGTGATCAGACCGCGGGCGCTGATCGAGTCGCTGGGCGCGGTCTCGGACCAGGCGGTGGAGGCGTTGCGCGAGGAGTTCAAGGAGCTGGACGAGCTGATCGAGCGGCTCCAGCGCCTGGGGCGGTCGCCGGTCGAGGCCACCGATCTGGCGGATCTCTCGGAGGAGGTGCCACTGGCCCGGGAAGTGGGGCTGCTCGTGGTCTACGAGGAGACCGAGCAAGAGGTGCAGCGCTATCGGGTTCCGGACCTGTATCGAATCGGGCTGCGCGTCACGCGGCGGGGGCCGAGCTGAGGCCCGGCGCGGCAATGGCAGGCCGAGCATCGGGTCCAGCCGGTCTCGGAGCCCAACGGCCCGGCGACCGGGAGCCCCGTAACGACCGGATCTCGCAGGACCGAGACCCCGTCGCAGACGCCGGGACGACCGCGGCCGCCGGGACGGCCTCCCGCGATCACGGCCGTGTCCTCCGGGTACGCTAGGCTGCGGGCGGTTCCCCCATGGTGTCGTGGTCAGGGGAGGAGATCTGATGACCAGGGGCCGGGCGCGGGACGCAGCCGCCCGACCTCACGTCGAGTCGCTTCCGTGGCTGGGGACCACCTGGTACGAGCGCGGCCCGGCGTACTGGTTCCGACGGGCGCTGCTGTCGCTGTTCTTCCTGGTTCTCCTGGCCCTGTACGGAGGCATCATCTTCGTGATCGAGACGGGAATCGACGACCCTACCGCCTCGGCCGTCTTCGTCTCCGTCACCGTCCTCTGCACCGGGCTGAGCGCGGTCTGGTACCTGCGCCGGCAGCACCTCGCCAGGGTCGCGCGGACCGTGGCCGAAGCCAGGGACAGGCGAGATCTACGCCGGCTCCACTCCCTGTTCGATTACATCGCGGTGGCCGGCCTGCTGGCGGGCCTGGCGTTGATCGCCGGGATGGTGCTGAAGGGCGCCGCCGGAACGGTGCTGATGCGGATCGCCCACGGCGTCCTCGCTCTGATCGTCGGCCTCGTGCTGGTCGGGTCGGTCTGGGCCACGGGCGGCGCCTTCGCGGTGGTGTTCGCCCAGACGCTGGCCCCAGAGCTGGTCACGGAACGGGAGGCTCGCCGTAGGCTCGCGCGACACCACCGGCGTTCGACGGAGGAGGGCTGACCATGAACGGAGCCGGGGGCTCGTCCTGGAGGCGGGCGTGACCTACTCCATCGTCGCCCGCGACCCGAAGACCAAGGCCATGGGCGTGGCCGTGCAGTCCCACTACTTCGCCACCGGCCGGGTCGTCACCTGGGCCGAGGCGGGGGTGGGGGTGGTCGCCACCCAGTCGATCGTGGAGGTGGGCTACGGCCCCCGCGGGCTGGAGGCGATGCGGGCCGGAACCCCGGCGCCCCTGGCCCTGGAGCGGCTGCTGGCGGCCGACCCCATGGCCGCGGTGCGGCAGGTGGCCATGCTGGACGCGAGCGGTCGGATCGCGGTCCACACCGGCCCCGGCTGCATCGCCGAGGCCGGGCACCGGACCGGCGAGCAGGTGAGCGCCCAGGCCAACATGATGGCCCGGTCCACGGTCTGGGGGGCCATGGTCGCCGCCTACCGTGCCAGCGCCGCGCCCGACCTGGCCGGCCGCCTGCTGGACGCGCTCGACGCGGCGGAGGCCGAGGGCGGCGACATCCGTGGTCGACAGTCGGCCGCGCTTCTGGTGGTCGACGGCGAGAGGAGCGAGCGGCCCTGGGAGCACCGGCTGGTCGACCTGCGGGTGGACGACCACCCCGAGCCGTTGGCCGAGCTGCGCCGGCTGCTGGAGCGGCACCGGGCGACCGAGCTGATGGCGGGCGCGCTCGAGGGCCTGCTGCTCACCGACGCGATCGAGACGGGCTCACCCCGGCTGACGGAGGCGCTGCTCGCCCTCGACGCCGCCCAGCGCACGCTGGGCGAGAACCGCGAACCCAGCTTCTGGGCGGCGGTGCTGCTGGCCCGGGCAGGCCGGCTGGATGAGGCCCGTGCCCGGCTGAGCGAGGCCGCGGCGATCCACCCGGGCTGGACGGCGTTGATGGCCCGGCTGGGGGGCGACGTGTCGCCGGGGCCGAACGCGCGCTGAGCCGCCCGGCCGGTCGGGCCGGCCCGCCGGCGGTGACTCAGGCGGTGGGTGATGGGCCCGCGGGTGATGCCGCCGCCCGGACGGCGGCCAGACGCCGGCCCACCGGCGGATGGGTCAGGTGCAGGCGGATGCGAAGGGCGGCGAGCGGCGAGCGGCCGGGCTGGCGGTGGGCCAGGTCCAGCAGCGACATCGCCCGTTCGGCGGGGCCGAGACCCGCCCAGCGGGCGGCGATGCGATCGCAGTCCAGCTCCATCGTCCAGTTGAAGGCCACGACCAGGGCCAGGGCCGGCACCAGCCCGACCACGGCCCAGGGCACCGTCAGGACCCCGCACACCCAGCAGGCGAGCAGGGTCGTGATCGTGAGCGGCCGGCGGACGAAGTCGTGGCGGGCGAGGTGCCCGAGCTCGTGGGTGAGGAAGAAAGCGGCCGCCCAGGGCAAGCGGAGGACGTGCTCGTCGAGCACGACCACCCCCCGACCCCCGGCCCGGTAGGAGCGGCCCATCCCCCGCACGGCGGTGCCGACCCGGACCGTCAGCTCGTGGACGCCGTACGGCCCCAGGGCCGCGGCCAGGGCGGCGGCGGTCGGGTCGTCGGCCAACGTCCGGTGGCGCCGGTCGGAGAGGAGGCGTCGCAGCCGCCACCGGCGGATCAGGGGGCCGGGAGCCTGCGAGAGCGGCAGGGCGAGCATGACGAGGCCGTTGCCGGCCGACCCGGACGCCGTCACCGCCAGGGCCACGAGGGCGCAGAGGGCGAGACAGCCGGCGCACCAGGCGGCCAGCCGGGCACGACCGGGCAGACGCGGCGGCGGCGGCAGTGGAGGGAGGCCGCGGCTCGCGGCC
>JAJPKS010000412.1 GCA_021323605.1 Bacillota bacterium
CCTCACCATCGTCGCCGCCCACCCGGGCTGGCCCTGGGTGGACGAGATGACGGCGGTGGCGCTGCACAAGGCCAACGTCTACTGGGAGCTGTCGGGCTGGGCGCCGAGGTACTTCCCGGAGAGCCTGAAGCGCGACATCCGGGGACGCCTGCGGGACAAGGTGATGTTCGGCAGCGACCACCCCAGCCTCCCCTACGACCGCCTCTTCCGGGAATGGGAGGAGCTGGGCTACTCGGACGAGATCATGCACAGGGTCTTCCACGAGAACGCCGAGCGCGTCCTCGGCCTGCGCCCGGCCGGTGCCATCGAACGCCGCTGATCCATGCCCGGACAGGGTCCACTGGACGGCGTCGTCCCCCACCCGCCGGAGCGGGCCGCCCTCTACCGGGCCCGGGGGTACTGGCAGGACCGCACCCTGGCCGAGGTCTTCGCCGAGGTGTTCGACCGCCACCGGGAGCGGGTCGCCCTCCTGACCGGCGACCGCGCCCTCACCTACGGGGAGCTCGGGCGGTGGGTCACGGGCCTGGCCGCGCGCCTGCACCGGATGGGCCTGCGACGCCGGGATCGGGTCGTGGTGCACCTTCCCAACCGCCCCGAGTTCGTGGCCCTCTATTTCGCCCTGCAGTGGATCGGGGCGATCCCGATCCTGGCCCTGCTCCCGCACCGCCGCCTGGAGATCGACTACTTCGTCCGGCTGGCCGAGGCGGTGGCCTACTTCGGCACCGACCTGGAGCTGGGCCGAGAGGTGCGGAGGGCCAACCCGTGCCTGCGCTGGCTGGTCCCGCCCGGGGAGCTGGGACCTGACCCGGACGGCGACCGGCCCCCAGCCGTGGACGTGGACCCGGACGACCCCTGCGTGCTCCTGCTCTCGGGGGGGACCACCGGCATCCCCAAGCTGATCCCCCGCACCCACAACGACTACCTCTACAACTCCCGGGCGGCGGCGGCGGTGCAGGACATCGGCCCCGACGCCTGCCAGCTGGCGGTGCTGCCGCTGGCGCACAACATGCCCCTCGCCTGCCCGGGCGTGCAGGGGTTCCTGCTCCACGGGGCGCGGGTGGTGATCGGGACCAGCACCCGGGCGACGGACGTCCTCCCCCTCATCGAACGGCACCGCGTCACCCACGTGGCGGCGGTGCCGGCGCTCTACATCCGCTGGCTGGCCGACCCGGCCTGTGGCCACCACGACCTCTCGTCGGTCGCGTTGCTGCAGTCGGGGGGCCAGCGGCTCCAGCCCGAGGTGCGGCGCCGCCTGGCCGAGACCTTCCCCAACGCCTTCGTGCAGGAGAACTTCGGGATGAGCGAGGGAACGCTCTTCTTCGTCCGCCGGGACGATCCCGAGGAGGTCCGGATGGAGACGGTGGGCAGACCGATCTGCCCCGACGACGAGGTCCGGCTCTGCGACGAGGAGGGCCGGGAGGTGCCGGACGGCGAGGTCGGGGAGCTGACCGTGCGCGGGCCCTACACCCTCTGCGGCTACTACCGTGCCCCCGAGCACAACGCCCGGGTCTTCACCCCCGACGGCTTCTACCGGTCCGGCGACCTGATGCGACGGCACCCGTCCGGCGCCTACCTGGTCGAGGGGCGCATCAAGGACCTGATCAACCGGGGCGGGGAGAAGATCAGCGCCGAGGAGATCGAGAACCTGATCCTCACCCACCCGGCGGTCCGCAACGTGGCCTGCGTGCCCGTGCCCGATCCCGTGCTCGGGGAGCGGATGTGCGCCTGCGTCGTCCTCCACGAGGACGCGAGCCTGACCCTGGAGGCGCTGGCCGAGTACCTGCTCGGCCTGGGCCTGGCCAGGTTCAAGCTGCCCGAGCGGCTGGAGGTGATGTCCGACTTCCCGCTCTCAGCCTTCGGCAAGGTGTCGAAGAAGACGCTGGCCGAGCGGCTCGCCTGAGCCGTCGGGCATTCATTCCCTCCGGTGGTAGTGAGCAAATCCGGGGAGTCGTGTACGATCGCCGGGTGAGCGGTCGCAACCGGGGCGCGAGCGACGAGCCCTTCGAGATCCTCTTCCGGCCCGGCCGGCCGCCGGAAGAGGGCGGCCATCCCGGCCTACGGCCCCGCCGCGTCCACGAGGACGGCATGCTCATCGAGTACGACGCGGCCGTGCCCATGCGCGATGGAGTGCGGATCTACGTGGACGTCTTCCGTCCCCCGGACGAGCGGCCGGCGCCGGTCCTGGTGGCCTGGAGCCCCTACGGAAAGCACGGGCCGGTCGGCTACCACCTCTTCCCCAACTCGGGCGTCGGCGACGAGTGGATCTCTCGCCACGCCGCCTTCGAGGCCCCCGACCCCGCCTACTGGGTCCGGCACGGCTACGCCGTGATCAACGTCGATCCCCGCGGCACCTGGTGCTCGGAGGGCGAGGCCACCTTCTGGAGTCCCCGGGAAGCCGAGGACCTCTACGACCTGGTGGAGTGGGCCGGCACCCGGCCCTGGAGCAACGGCCGGGTGGGCATGGCCGGCGTCTCCTACCTGGCCATGGTCCAGTGGCGGGTGGCGGCGGCGGGACCGCCCCACCTGGCCGCCATCAACCCCTGGGAGGGGGTCACCGACCTCTACCGGGAGATGACCCACCACGGTGGCATCCCGGAGAACCGGTTCCTGCCCATGTGGAGCGAGCGCCGGGTCCCGTACTCCCGGACCCGGGTCGAGGACCTGGTCGCCATGGCCGCCCGGCATCCGCTCTTCGATGCCTACTGGGCGAGCAAGAACCCGGACCTGCCCCGGGTGCGGGTGCCGGCCTACGTGGTCGCAAGCTGGTCCGACCAGGGGTTGCACACCCGCGGCACCCTGGAGGGCTTCCGGCGCATCGGCTCGGAGCGGAAGTGGCTGGAGGTGCACGGGGGCAAGAAGTGGGCGTACTTCTACCGCCCCGAGAGCGTGGAGCGGCAGCGCCTCTTCTTCGACCGTTTCCTGAAGGACCGGCCCAACCAGGTCGACGGCTGGCCTCGGGTCCGGATCGAGGTCCGGGAGCGGTTCGGGATCGGCCGCTTCCGGGACGAGCACGAATGGCCGCTGGCGCGGACACGGCCCACGCCGCTCTATCTCGACGCCCGCATCGGCGGGCTCTCGACCGGCCCGCCGGAGGTCGAGTCCGAGGTGCGCTACGACGCCCGCGCCGAGACCGGGGCGCGCTTCGAGCACCGGTTCGACCGGGACACCGAGCTGACCGGGCACATGAAGCTGGCCCTCTGGGTGGAGGCCGAGGGCTCCGACGACATGGACCTCTTCGTGGCCGTGCAGAAGCTGGACGCCCGGGGCCGCCTCGTCCCCTTCTCTTTCTTCAACGCCCTGGAGGACGGCCCGGTGGCCCTGGGCTGGCTGCGGGTCTCCCACCGCGAGCTGGATCCGGAGACCTCCACCCCCGAGCAGCCCCGGCTGCGCCACCGGCGCGAGCTGCGGCTGCGGCCGGGGGAGACGGTGCCGGTCGAGATCGAGATCTGGCCCTCCTCGACCCTCTTCCGGGCCGGCGAGACCCTGCGGCTGGTGGTCCAGGGATGCGACGTCTACCGCTATCCGCCCGAGGTCGTGGCCATGGCCCACACCCTGACCCGCAACGCCGGTCACCACGTCATCCGCACCGGAGGCCGGTACCCCTCCCACCTCCTGGTCCCGGTGGTCCCGCCCGTCGCGGCCGGGGAGGGCTGAGGTCCCGCCGTCGGTGCGGCGAGGAGAGACCGGGCGGGGCGTCGAGGGCGCGGCCAGGGCACTGGGGAGGAGGATGGAGGATGGCCATGGCGGATGAGGCCAGGGTGGCCCTGGTGACCGGGGCCTCGAGCGGGATGGGCCAGGCGACGGCGGAGCGGCTCGCCCGCCACGGCTTCGACGTGGTCGTGAACTACGCCCGGCGGGCCGAGGGGGCGCGGGAGACGGCCGCCAGGGTGGAGGCGGCCGGACGCCGGGCGCTGGTCGTGCCGTGCGACGTCAGCGATGAGGGCTGCGTCCGGGCCATGGTGGAGCGGTGCCGGGAGACCTTCGGACGCCTCGACGCCCTGGTCAACGCCGCCGGCACGACGGTGAAGCAGCCGCCCGACGACCTGGAGGGCACCACCATGGAGGCCTGGGACCGCATCTTCGCGGTGAACGTCAAGGGGACGTTCCTGGTCACCCGCGCCGCCGCGCCCCTGCTGCGCGCCAGCCGGGGGAGCGTGGTCAACCTGGGCAGCCTGGCCGGCATCCGCCCCACCGGCGTCCAGCCCCACGCCTACGCCGCCAGCAAGGGGGCGGTGGCCACCCTGACCAGGACCCTGGCCGCCGCCCTGGCCCCGGAGGTGCGGGTGAACGCCGTCCTTCCCGGCTGGGTCATGGGCACCTGGATGGAGGAGCAGCTGGGCGAGAACTACGGCTGGCTGATGGAGCGGCGGGCGAAGGCCACCCCGCTCAAGCGGGTGGCGTCGAACCAGGACGTGGCCGAGGTGGTCGTCACCATCGTCGAGCACCTCCACTTCGTGACCGGCCACCTCTTCCCCGTCGACGGCGGCTACTCGATCGTGACCTGAGCCCGGGTCGGGGCCGGCCCCCCATCGACCCGGTCCGGGCTCAGCGCCGCGCGGCGCTGGCCGGCCTGGTGGCGGCGACCAGGAACGCGCTCGCCCCGGCGGTGAAGACGCCGGAGGCGTGGGCCTCGGCCAGCTCCGCCCACCAGCCCTCGATCTCATCTCGCCCGAGGACGCCGGACTCCTGAAGCCAGGCCAGGTGCCGGTCCAGCAGCAGGCGCCAGAACGGGTACCCGCCGAGCATCACCCGGGGCGAGATCGAGATCTCCACCAGCCCCACCTCCGCGAGCAACCGGGGCAGCTGCCGTCCCACCCAGCCCTGGGCGAAGGCGTCGGCCAGCGAGGTGAGGATGGTGCGGGTGGTCGCCCGCCGCGGGCTGTCGACCATCGCCGTGCCGAGGTCGAACTCCAGGCAGACCACGCGGCCACCGGGTCGCGTCACCCGGGCCACCTCCGCCAGCGCCCGGGCCGGATCGTGGACGTGCTGCAACACCGTCTCCACCCGGCAGGCATCGAAGGCGCCGTCGGCGAAGGGCAGGTCGAGCAGGTCGGCCACCTGCCAGGTGATCCCCACCTCCTCGCCGGCCCGCCGCCTCGCCTCCTCGATCATCGCGCGGCTGAGGTCGACGGCCACCACCCGACCGACCGGCGCCACCCGGGCGGCCAGCTCCACGGCGTCCGCGCCCAGGCCACAGCCCCCTTCGAGCACGCACATACCGGGCCGGAGGCGCATGGCGGCCAGCATCTCGTCCTTGGCCTGGCGGAATCCCGGCACCTGCTTGGCCGTCTCGAGGAAGCGGACGAGGTAGGCGACGTCGGGCGCCAGGTCGACGGCATCGAATTGGGTCGTGTCCTGGGGTCGTCTCATCGGCCCCATGACAACCCGGCCGGGGCCGGTCCGCAATCCCAGCATCCCGGGATCTTTCCCCCGCCTCGGTCATATGCTCAACCCGTGGCCCGGCTCGGGGCGTTCGAGCGCGCACACGAACGGCTGCTGCGGCTCGATCGCACGGACCTGGATTCCGAGGGCTTTCGGGAGGCGGCGGCGAGCTGCCTCCGTACCGCCATCTCCTTCTGTGGCTGGTGCTGGACGATCGTCGACCCGCTCAGCCTGGTACCGACCTGGGCGGCCACGGGCGACTCGCCGCTCCACGCCTCACAGCGGCGCCTGTTCGAGATCGAGCGCGCGGAGCCCGACGCCTGGACGCCGGCCCGTCTGCTGGAGAGCGGTCGTGGCATCAGCGTCCTCAGCCAGGCGACGGGCGGAGACCTGAGCCGGAGCGCGCGCTGGGTGGAGTTGCTGCGACCGTACGGCATCGGCGACGAGCTCCGGGCGGTGCTGGTGGCGGGCGGGACCTGCTGGGGAACGCTGACGCTCTACCGCGAGCGGCGCGACGGCCGTTTCGCTCCGGAGGAGACCTCCTGGCTGGCGACGCTCCTGCCCCGGTTCGCCCGCCGCCTGCGGCGTGACCTGGCCCGCCCTGCCCCGCCGCCCGGAGATGGAGCCGACGAGCCCGGGATGATCCTCATCGGCCGCGACGGCGGTCCGGTGGCGGCCACGGCCGCCGCCCACCGCTGGCTGGCGCGCCTCCCGGGACCGGCCGGGCCGGAGCCGTTGCCCGGCCTCCTGTACGCCCTGGTGGCCCGGCTGGACGCGGGGCTCACGGCCAGGGCCCGCCTCCGCACCCGGGACGGGTGCTGGGCAGTGGCGTACGCCGCCCACCTCCACGGCGCCTTCGACGCCGCCGGGACGGCGGTCGTGATCGAGCCGGCTCGATCCGAGGAGGTTCGTCCGCTGTTCCTGGCCGCCCACGGCCTGACCCGGCGCGAGCGGGAGGTGACCGAGCAGGTGCTGGCGGGGCGCTCGGGGCCCCAGATCGCGGCCGCGCTGCACCTCTCCCTCCACACCGTCCAGGATCACCTGAAGGCGGTCTTCGACAAGACCGGCGTTCGCAGCCGGCGCGAGCTGATGGCCCGCGTGGGCGCCGTGGCCGGCTGAGCGGGTGCGCGACCACGCCGGGCGCGACCATCGGGTCGGACACCTCCTGCCCGCAGCGTTCCCCCTTCCGGACCCCGTCGCCACCCCGGCCCCGGGTGAGGGTCGGGCCAGGCGGGATCACGTCCGGAGCGGGCTCCGGTTGGTGGGCCCGCTGGGACTCGAACCCAGGACCAGCCGATTATGAGTCGGCCGCTCTGACCAGCTGAGCTACGGGCCCGGTCCCATCGATGGTAGGGTGCTGGGACGCCGGCCGGAAGGAGCGGGGCAGGCCACTCCGGGGCAGCGCGGATGCCGGCGCCGGCCTCCCTCAGGCGGGGCCGATCACCTCCACCTCGTTCCCGTCGGGATCGTCGACGTAGAACGTGCGCACCCCCTGGAGCACCGGGTGCACGCCCCCGCGCACCTCCAACCCCGCCTCCCGGCAGCGCCGTTCCAGCTCCTCGTACCCCTCCCGGTCCACGTTGAAGGCCAGGTGGTGCAGCGTTCGCAGGGTCTTGTCGCGGGGGAAGAGGCCGGCGGGGTCGGGATGGGGCACGAGCACGATCATCTCCGGCACCGGTCCCTCGCCCGGGCCGGCGCGCAGGAA
>JAJPKS010000243.1 GCA_021323605.1 Bacillota bacterium
ATCGCCGAGTGGATCGTCAACCTGGGCGAGGCCGCCGAGTACATGTTCGACCACAACATCTTCCAGGACAACCTGCTCATGGTTGACTTCTGCGAGAAGATGGTCCGGGAGACCAACCCGAGCGTGTGGGAGAAGGCGAAGACGACGGAGGCGCCGCACGCCGCCGAGCATGGCTATCGGACGATCGCTGACATCATGCACGCCCTGAACCCCTTCGAGGGCGAGTTCTACCGGGAGACCCTGAACGTCAGCCGGTACACCAGGGAGATGTTCTGCCTGATGGAGGGCCGCCACGTGCACCCCTCGACCCTCTACCCGGGCGGGGTCGGGACGGTGCCCACGGTCCAGCTCTTCACCGACTACCTGATCCGGCTCTCCCGCTACGCCGAGTTCATGAAGAAGTGCGTGCCCCTGCACGACGACATCTTCGACTTCTTCTACCAGGCCCTCCCCGGCTACGAGCGAGTCGGCCACCGGCGCAGCCTGATCGGCTGCTGGGGCTCCTTCAACGATCCCGAGATCTGCGACTACCGCTACGAGAACATGACCAAGTGGGGACGGGCCATGTTCGTCACCCCGGGCGTGATCGTCGACGACAAGCTCGTCACCACCGACCTGGTCGACATCAACCTCAACATCCGTATCCTGCTCGGCAGCTCCTACTACGACGACTGGGAGAACGAGGAGACCTTCGTCAGCCGCGACCCGCTGGGCAACCCGGTCGACAAGCGACACCCGTGGAACCAGACCACGATTCCCCGTCCCCAGAAGCGCGACATGCGGCCGGGTGGCAAGTACTCCTGGACGATGTCGCCGCGCTGGCTGCACCAGGGCGAGCACCTGGCCCTCGACACCGGGGGCGGTGCCCTGGCCCGGCTGTGGGCCACGGCCTTGGCCGGCCTGGTGGACATCGGGTACGTCAAGGCGACCGGTAGCGGCGTCAAGATCTTCCTGCCCAAGACGGCGACCAGGCCCGAGGTGGAGCTGGAGTGGAGGGTCCCGCGCTGGAGCAACGCCATCGAGCGGGATCGGGCCCGTACCTACTTCCAGGCCTACGCCGCCGCCTGCGCCTACTACTTCGTGGAGCAGGCGCTGAAGGAGCTGCACGCCGGGCGGACCCGGACCTTCACCCCCTTCGAGGTACCGGACGAGGCCATCGGTTGCGGCTTCCACGAGGCGGTGCGGGGGGTTCTCTCCCACCACCTGGTGATCCGCGACAAGAAGATCGCCAACTACCATCCCTATCCGCCGACGCCCTGGAACGGGAGCGTGCGCGACGTCTACGGGACCCCGGGACCTTACGAGGACTCGGTGCAGAACACGCCCATCTTCGAGGAGAACGGCCCCGACGACTTCAAGGGCATCGACATCATGAGGGCGGTGCGCAGCTTCGATCCCTGCCTGCCCTGTGGCGTCCACATGTACCTGGGGCCGGGGCGGGTGCTCGAGCAGCGGCACGTGCCCATGTTCGGGCACCAGTAGGAGGAACCGTGACCCGTGCTCTCGCCCGTGCGTGAGAAGGGATTCCAGCGCCGACTCGAGGAGGCGGAGTCCCTGGTCGAGGCGCTGGAGGCGCTCCCCGACGGCGAGGCGAGGCGGACCGCCGCCGAGGCGGTGGGGGCGGTGCTGGCCGTGCACGGCGAGGCGCTGGCCCACCTGGTCGAGGCGATCGAAGAGCGAGGTGGCCATGCCCTCCTGGAGGAGCTGGCCCGTGATCCGGTGATCGGGGGCCTCCTCCTCCTCCACGGCCTCCACCCGGTGCCGCTCGTGCAGCGGGTGGGCCAGGCTCTGGACCGGGTGAGGCCGTACCTGAGTTCGCACGGCGGCAGCGTGCAGCTGCTGGGACTGGAGGCAGGGAGGGTCCGGCTGCGCCTCGAGGGCAGCTGCCACGGGTGCCCTTCCTCCCAGCTCACCTTGCGGTACGCGATCGAGCAGGCCATCCGGGAGCTGGCGCCGGACGTGGCCGGGATCGAGGTCGAGGGCCTGGCCCCCGAGCCCCGACCCTCGGGCTTCGTCCCCCTGAGCCAGCTGCGCCCCGAGTGGCGGGAGGTCCCCGGGCTGGACGGGGACGACTCCGCCGGCCCGACGGTGAGGGAGGTGGCCGGGGCGAGGGTGCTCTTCTGCCGCCTCCCCACCGGCTGGTACGCCTACCGCGATCGCTGCCCCGCCTGCGGGGCGTCACTGGAGGGGGCGACGCTCGAAGGCGCCGAGCTGGCCTGCCCTGCCTGTGCCCGTCGCTTCGACGTGCGGCGGGCAGGGCGCTCGCTGGACGGCAGCTGCGCTCTGGAACCGGTCCCCCTCTTGAACGAGGGGATCGTCCGGGTCGCCCTGCCGGTGGGGGCGTCGTGAGCGTCTCGCCCTTGGCGGCCCTGCGCCGGCGGGTTCCCCCACGCCCGCCCCGGGAGCGCTGCGACCTCTGCGCCACGCCCCTGGCACGACGTCACCGGCACCTCTGGGAGGTGCCGGGGCGGCGCCTGATCTGCGCCTGTGATCCCTGTGCCATCCTGTTCAGCGGCCAGTCACAGCAGCGTTACCGGCCTCTCCCCGATCGGGTCCGCCGCCTGGAGAGGTTCGATCTCCCCGACGAGCTGTGGGACGGGCTCCTGGTGCCGGTCGGCATCGTCTTCTTCGTCCGGCGGGAGGGGCGGGCGAACGCCCCTCCGGTGGTGGCCATGTACCCCGGGCCGGCCGGCGCCACCGAGTCCTCGTTGGAGCTGGAGTCCTGGCGGGCGCTGGAGGAGAGGAACCCGTGCCTGCGGCGGATGGAGCCGGAGGTCGAGGCTCTGCTCGTCAACCGGGTGGGCCAGGGGCGTGACCACTTCCTCGTCCCCATCGATCGCTGCTACGAGCTGGTGGGGCTGATCAGGGTGAGCTGGAAGGGGCTCTCGGGGGGCGCCGAGGCGCGGCGGGCGATCGATGGCTTCTTCACCGACCTGCGCGGCGAGGCGGTCTCCGTGGGGTGTCGGGATGCCTGAGCTGGACTTCCGGATCGAGGGGGCCGAGCCGCTGCCGTACTGCGCGATCCCGACCCTGGCCCTGAAGCTGCGGGTCGCGTGCGCCGAACCCGCCCCGATACGGGCGGTCGCCCTCGACTGCCAGGTCAGGATCGAGGCCCAGCGCCGACGCTACCGCCCGGATGAGCAGGCGCGCCTCTTCGACCTGTTCGGTGAGCCCGAGCGCTGGGCTCAGACCCTGCGCAGCCTGCTCTGGACCCACGCCAGCGTCTCGGTGCCCCCCTTCGAGGGGGAGACCGTGGTCGACCTCCACCTGCCCTGCACGTTCGACTTCAACGTCCAGGCCACGCGGTACTTCGATGCCCTGGAGGGGGGCGTGGTGCCGCTCGTGCTCCTGTTCTCGGGCTCGGTCTTCTTCACCGACGAGGCCGGGAGGCTGCAGGTGGAACGCATCTCCTGGAGCAAGGAGGCGAGCTTCCCCCTGCCGGTGGACACCTGGCGGCGGGTGGTCGAGCTCTACTACCCGAACACCGCCTGGCTCTGCCTGCGCAAGGACGTCTTCGACCGGCTGGCCGCCTACAAGGCGAGGGCGGCGCTGCCCACCTGGGAGGCGACGCTGGAGTCGCTGCTGGAGGCCGGAGCGGAGGCGAGCCAGCCGTGAGGACCTCCCGCCAGCTCGTGGAAGCGGTCGCGAACGCGGTCCTCTACGAGGGCTACCTCCTCTATCCGTACCGACGCTCGGCGGTGAAGAACCAGGTCCGCTGGACCTTCGGTCTCGTCCACCCCCGCGGCTGGAGCGAGGCCACGGGGGGCACCGAGCCCTGGGACCTCGAGGCCGGCTGCCTGCTGCGCACCGAGGCCTGCTGCCGTCTCCAGGTGAGCGTCCGTTTCCTGCACCTGCTCCAGCGGAGCGGGCCCGAGGGGAGCTGGCAGGAGGCCATCGAGCGGACGGTGGAGGCCCGGGACCTCGAGCTGCGGGAGCTGCTCCAACGCCCGGTCGAGCTCCCGATCCGCGCGCCCGCCGCCGTCCACGAGCAGGACGGGGTGCGCCGGGAGTGGCGTGCCCTGGAGGGGGTGGTGGAGGTGGAGGCCCGGCCGCTGCCGGTCGCCGACGGCGTCGGCCTCCGCGTCCGGGTGGCCAACACCACCGTCCTCGAGGACGCCGGCACCCTGAGGCGCGATCAGGTGCTGCCCTTCACGCTGGCCTCGGCCCACGCCGTCCTGTGGGTGGAGTCCGGCGCCTTTCTGTCCGCCGCCGATCCCCCGCCGGAGCTGCGAGCGGCCGCCGACGCGCTCCCCCGGCGAGGGTGGTGGCCGGTCCTGGTCGGGGAGCCCGGGACCGGGGACTGCCTCCTGCTCTCGCCCATCATCCTCGAGGACCATCCCCGGGTGGCGGAGGAAAGCCCCGGCGATCTCTTCGACGCGACCGAGATCGACGAGCTGCTCACCCTGCGCATCCTCACCCTGAGCGAGGCCGAGAAGGAGGAGTTGCGGCGGGGCGACGAGCGAGCCCGGCGCCTGCTCGAACGGACCGAATCGCTCACCCCGACGGAGCTGATGCGCCTCCACGGGGCGGTTCGGGAGCTGCGCATCCGGAGGGGGTGGGAGCGATGAGCGACCTCGATCCACGCTGGGACCCGTGGGGCCAGACCCGGCCGGTCGAGCAGGTGACGCTGGGCGAGGACCGATTGCGGGTGGGCGACCGGGTGCGGCTCCATCCCCGGGGGCGGGCCGACATCCTCGACCTCGAGCTGGAGGGACGGATCGGGCTGATCGAGGCGATCGAGCGAGACTACGACGACGCCGTGCACCTGGCGGTGGTCCTGGAGGACGACCCCGGGCGCGATCTGGGTCTCCTGCGCCAGCCGGGGCATCGGTTCTTCTTCCGCCCGGAGGAGGTGGAGCCGGTCCGATGAGGGTCCTGGTGGCGGGCATCGGCAACGTCTTCCTGGGCGACGACGGCTTCGGGGTCGAGGTCGTGCGGCGGCTGTCGGAGCGCTCGCTCCCACCCTGGGCCGAGGTCGCCGACTTCGGCATCCGGGGGTACGACCTCGCCTACGCCCTCCTGGAGGACTACGCGTACGCGGTGCTGGTGGACGCGGTGCCCCGGGGGGAGCCGCCCGGCACCGTCTTCGTGCTCGAGCCCGACCTGGAGGCACTCCCCGGCCCGGCGAGCCCCGACGGGCACGCCATGGGGCCCGACCGGGTCCTGGCCCTGGTGCGCGAGCTGGGTGGACGGCCCCCGCGGTTGTTCCTGGTCGGCTGCGAGCCGGCGAGCCTGGGCGGCGAGGAGGGTGCGATGGGGCTGAGCCCCCCGGTGGCGGCGGCGGTGGAGGAGGCGCTGGCGGCGATCGAGCGGCTGCTGGGTGAGCTGGCCGGGCGGACGGAGGCGGGGAGCCGTGCATGAGGTTGGCCTCTGCGAGGGGGTGCTGGGGGTGGTGCTGGAGGCGTCCGGCGGCCGGCCCGTCCGTCGCGTCCGGGTCCGCGTGGGCACGTTGCTGCGGGTCTGGCCGGAGAGCTTCGATCAGGCCTGGCGGCTGGTCGGCGAGGCGACCCCGGCCGAGGACGCGGCCGTGGAACTGGACGAGGTGCCGGCCCGGATCCGTTGCCGCAGCTGTCGGCACGAGGCCGAGCCGGAGGACCTCCCCCTCTGTCCGCGCTGCGGGTCGAGCCACGTCGACGTGCTGGCCGGCGACGAGCTGGTGGTGGAAGAGGTCGAGCTGGAGGGCGGTGCGGTGCTCCGGAACCCCGCCCTCGACGGATCGAGGCCGAAGGAGGAGTGAGATGTGCCTGGCCATACCCGGCAGGGTCCTCGAGGTGGTGGACGAGGAGAAGCAGATCGCCAAGGTGGAGGTGGCCGGGGTGCGCCGGAACGTGAACATCGGCCTCCTCACCGGCGAGGAGCGCCCGAGCCCCGGCGACTACGTGCTCATCCACGTCGGGTTCGCCCTGACCCGGATCGACGAGCGGGAGGCGCTGGAGACGCAACGGGTG
This sequence comes from Bacillota bacterium, assembly GCA_021323605.1. Lineage (GTDB taxonomy): Bacteria > Chloroflexota > Dormibacteria > Dormibacterales > Dormibacteraceae > CADDZO01. Next base: position 5,949 of record JAJPKS010000243.1, read on the forward strand.
CTGGAGAGCCTCGGCCAGGCGTACCAGGACGAGGTGGAGCAGATCAAGGCTTCGAGCATCGACTGACGCCTGCAGGAAGGCCGAACAAGACCAGAGGCGAGGAGGATCGAGATGAAGATCACGATCGGGTCGAAAGGTTTCTCCCCGGCCCGGTGGCTGCTGCTGGGGCTGGTCGGGGTGGCGGTGCTGGCGATCGCCAACGCCTCCGATCTCCGGCGCTACCTGCAGCTGAGGGAGATGTGAGCGGACGACATCGGTCGGAGGCGGTCGAGCGATGATTGGCAAACTGGCGATCTTCACCGCGGGATACCTGCTGGGCACCCGGGCCGGGCGCGAGCGGTGGGACCAGATCGCGCGCCTGGCCCGCTGGGTGGCAGAGCGCGACGAGACCCGGCTCGCGGCCGGTATGGCCATGAGCGCGGCCCAGCTGGGCGTCCAGCAGGGCCTGGGCGTGGTGACCGACGTGGTGCGGGCCAGGCGGCGCCTCACCTGATGCGAGCCGTGGTCCGGGGTCGAGCAGGGGTGGAGGAAGGATGTCCCGGCGCTACGCGGTGACGGTTCGGGGGACCGTCCAGGGGGTCGGGTTCCGTCCCTTCGTCTACCGCCTGGCCAGGCGTCACCGCCTGGCCGGTTTCGTGCGCAACTCCACCGGCCCGGTCGAGATCGAGGTGGAGGGGGAGCCGGGGAGCCTGCGCGGTTTCCTGGAGGCGCTCCGGCGGGAGGCCCCGCCCCTGGCCCGGATCGAGGAGGTCGAAGTCCTTGCTCTGGCCCCGCGCGGCGAGCGGGACTTCGTCATCGTGGCCAGCCAGGCCCGACCCGGCGACTTCCAGTCCGTCTCCCCCGACGCCGCCACCTGTGAGGACTGCCGACGCGAGCTGTTCGATCCGGCCGACCGGCGGTACCGGTATCCGTTCATCAACTGCACCAACTGCGGTCCCCGCTTCACGGTGATCGAGTCCCTGCCCTACGACCGGCCCCGGACCACCATGCGGCGCTTCGTCATGTGCCAGGCCTGTCGTCGGGAGTACGAGGACCCCGCCGACCGGCGCTTCCACGCCCAGCCCAACGCCTGCTGGGACTGCGGCCCCCGGCTGGCGTTGTGGGGCGAGGACGGGCCCCTGGCCACCGACCGGCCGCTGGAGGAGGCGGTGGAGGCGCTGCGCCGGGGGCTGGTGGTCGCGGTCAAGGGCCTGGGCGGCTACCAGCTGGCCTGCGACGCCCGGAACGAGGCGGCGGTGCGGCGGCTGCGGCGGCGCAAGCATCGGCCCGGCAAACCCCTGGCGGTGATGCTGACCGATCCGGAGCGGTACTGCCGGGTGTCGGCCGGGGAGCGGGAGGTGCTGCGAGGGCCCGCCCATCCCATCGTGCTGCTCGACTACCGCGGGGGCCTTGCGCCTTCGATCGCGCCCGGGCTGCGGCGGCTGGGGGTGATGCTGCCCTACACCCCCCTCCATCACCTGCTCCTGGACGGGTTCGCGGGACCGCTGGTGATGACCAGCGGCAACCTCTCCGAGGAGCCGATCTGCCGCACCGAGGAGGAGGCGTGGGAGCGGCTGCGGGGGATCGCCGATCGCTTCCTGGTCCACGACCGTCCCATCGCCGCCCGCTACGACGACTCGGTGGTGCAGGTGGCGGCGGGGGCGGTCCGGGTCGTGCGTCGCGCCCGCGGCCTGGCGCCGGAGCCGCTCCCCCTGCCGGCCGGGCCGCCGGTGGTGGCCACCGGGGCTCACCTCAAGGCAGCCTTCACCGTGGGCCGGGACGGGCGGGCCTTCGTCGGACCCCACGTGGGAGATCTCGACCATCTGCTCACCGTCCAGGCCTTCGAGGAGCAGCTGGAGCGCTACCGGCGGCTGTTCTCGGTCGAGCCCGAGCGGGTCGCCTGCGACCTGCACCCCGACTACGCCTCCACCCGGATCGCCGAGCGGCTGGGGGAGCCGGTGCGGGTCCAGCACCACCACGCCCACCTGGCCGGCGTGCTCGCCGAGCACGGGCTGGAGCCGCCGGTGGTGGGGGCGGCACTGGACGGGGTCGGCCTGGGGCCGGACGGCACCGTCTGGGGGGGCGAGGTGCTGCTCCTCGAGGGCGCCTCCTACCGGCGCCTGGCCCACCTGGAGCCGGTGCCGCTGCCGGGGGGCGACCGTTGCGCCCGCGAGGGGTGGCGGATGGCGGCGGCCTACGGCCTCGACCGGCCCCCACCGGGGGTGGACGGGGTCCGGTTCGAGCTGGTCCGTCGCCTGGCCGCGGGCGGGCGGGTGCCCTGGACCTCGTCCATGGGGCGGTTCTTCGATGCGGTGGCGAGCCTCCTGGGGGTCTGCCAGGTGTCGAGCTACGAGGGTGAGGCGGCCGCCTTGCTGGAGGCGGCCAGCGATCCCGGAGTCGACGAGGTGATCGAGGTGGAGCTGGAGGAGAACCGGCGGCTGTTCGCCGAGCTGGTCCGCCGCCACCGGCGGGGTGAGCCGGCGAGCCGGCTGGCCGCCGTCTTCCACAACTCGGTGGCGCGGGCGGTGGTGGCCGCCTGCCGGCGGGCCGGGGTGCGCCGGGTGGTCCTCTCCGGCGGCTGCTTTCAGAACCGCCGGCTGCTCGAGTCCTGCTGGGCCGGCCTGCGGGCGGCGGGCCTCGAGCCGTACGCCAACGAGCGGGTGCCGGCCAACGACGGCGGCCTCTCCCTGGGACAAGCGTGGGTGGCGATGCGATGCGGATGACGAGCTCGGTTCGGCGGCACTACGACGCCGTCCTGGAGACGGGTGCCCGCTTCTTCGCGGCCCGGGCGCCGGAGCTGGCGAACGCCTGCTGGGGCATGGCCCAGCGCTTCCACCGGGGCGGCAAGCTGGTCATCTACGCCCCTCCCGGGGCGACCTTCAGCGACGCCCAGCACAACGCGGTCGAGTTCATCCACCCGGTCCTGGTGGGCAAGCGCGCGCTACCGGCCGTCTCCGTCCGTGAGGCGGGACAGCTGGACCTCCTGGCCGGTCCCGACGACATCCGCATGGGCATCACCGGTCACGACCTGGCCGAGCTGCCGGGCGGCCTGCAGGTCGCCTTCGGCGACCGGGGCACCTGCGACGCCGGGCACGCCTTTACCGTGGAGGCCGGCGATCCCCTGGTCGCACAGGAGATCCAGGAGACCGCTTACCACGAGCTGTGGGAGCTGGTGCACGTCTTCTTCGAGCACGAGGGGCTGCTCCAGGACGCCGCCTGCACCGAGGAGACCTGTCTCACCTGCGGCGACGTCGCCCTGCCGGCGGCGGTGGTGAGGGTCGAGGGCACGCAGGGGTGGGTCCGCACCGCCCAGGGGGAGGAGGACTGCGACCTGAGCCTGGTCCAACCGGTGGCCCCGGGCGAGCTGGTGCTGGTCCACGGCAAGGTGGCCCTGGAGAAGGTGAAGCCGATCGACCGCTTCTCGCAGGAGTTCTATCCCTTCCTGACCAACGAGCGGGTGGACGTTCCCCAGGTGCTGGCCGACGTCGCCCGCTCGGTGCAGGTGAAGTGGGAGGAGGTGGCCGGCCTGCGGCGGGCGACCGACCTGGCCGCCCTGGAGCTGGCCCTGGAGGCGCTGCGCCGACGGGTACGCGCCGGGGGCAAGGTGCTGGCCTTCGGCAACGGCGGCTCGGCCACCGACTCGGCTGACCTGGCCAGCGACCTGCAGACGATCGGGGTGCCGGCCCTCGACCTGGCCGGCGAGCCGGCCGTGATCACCGCGGTCGGCAACGACATCGGCTTCGACGAGGTCTTCGCCCGCCAGGTGATCGCCCTGGGCCGGCCGGGCGACGTGGCCGTCGGCATCTCCACCTCGGGGCGCTCTCGCAACGCCACCCGGGCCTTCGAGCAGGCGAAGCGTCAGGGCCTGCTGACCATCGGCCTGGTCGGCTACGGCGGCGGGGGCTGGAAGGACGCCGGCGAGGTGGACCACCTCCTGGTCGTGGACAGCACCTACATCCCGCGTATCCAGGAGGCCCAGGCCACCATCTACCATGCCCTGGTCCGCGGACTGGAGGAGGCCGGATGAAGTTCGTCGACGAGTTCAGGAACCACGACGTCGCCCTGGCCCTGGCCAGGCGCATCGCCCGGGAGGCGGCGGGCAGGCAGTGGAAGATCATGGAGGTCTGCGGGGGCCACACCCACGCCATCTACAAGTACGGCATCGAGGACCTGCTGCCGCCCAACGTCGAGCTGGTCCACGGCCCCGGATGCCCGGTCTGCGTCATCCCCATGGGCCGGGTCGACGACGGCATCGCCGTGGCCAGGACCCCGGGCGTGATCTTCACCTGCTTCGGGGACATGATGCGGGTGCCGGGGAGCTCTGGGTCGTTGCTCGACGCCAAGGCCCGGGGCGCCGACGTGCGCATGGTCTACTCCCCCCTGGATGCGCTCAAGATGGCTCGGGAGCATCCCGACCGGGAGGTGGTCTTCTACGCCATCGGCTTCGAGACCACGGCCCCCTCGACCGCTCTCACCCTGCTGCGCGCGGCCGCGGAGGACGTGCAGAACTTCTCGGTGTTCTGCAACCACGTCATGATCATCCCCCCGATCAAGGCCATCCTCGACTCCCCCGACCTGCGCCTGGACGGCTTCCTCGGGCCGGGGCACGTGAGCACCGTGATCGGGACCCGTCCCTACGAGTTCGTGGCCCGCCGCTACGGGAAACCGGTGGTGGTCTCGGGCTTCGAGCCCCTGGACATCCTGCAGTCGGTCCACATGCTCGTCCGCCAGGTGCTCGAGGGCCGGTGCGAGGTGGAGAACCAGTACACCCGGATCGTCCGGACGGAGGGCAACCCGAGCGCCCTGGAGGCGATCCGCAAGGTCTTCAAGCTGCGCCCGCACTTCGAGTGGCGGGGGCTCGGCTTCATCTCGCTGTCGGCGCTGGCGATCCGTGAGGAGTACGCCCGGTTCGACGCCGAGCTTCGTTTCGAGGTCCCCGGGGTGCGGGTGGCGGATCCCAAGGCCTGCCAGTGTGGTGAGGTCCTGAAGGGTGTGCTGAAGCCCTGGGAGTGCAAGGTGTTCGGGACCGCCTGCACGCCGGAGACGCCGATCGGGACCTGCATGGTCTCGTCGGAGGGGGCCTGCGCCGCCTACTACAACTTCGGTCGCTTCTCGCGCGCCGCCACCCGGCTCCAGGTCCTGCAGTAGGAGCAGCGGAGATGCCAGGGAGCGAATCCTCGCGGATCGGCAAGTGGTCGGAGCAGGAGGTGCTGGAGCGCATCGAGGCCATCCGGCGGCGGGCGCCCAGACTCCGCGACGAGGCCATCACCACCAGCCACGGGGCGGGGGGGAGGGCCACCCACACCCTGATCGAGGCCCTGTTCCGGCCGGCCTTCGGCAACCCCGGGGGCGACGCCGCGCTGGCCGCGCTGGACGGCCGGACCCTGGCCGTGACCACCGACAGCTACGTGGTCTCGCCCCTCTTCTTCCCCGGCGGGGACATCGGCGAGCTGGCGGTGAACGGCACCGTCAACGACCTCGCCGTGGCCGGGGCCCGGCCGCTCTACGTCACCGCCGGCTTCATCCTGGAGGAGGGACTCCCGGTCGAGACCCTGCGCCGGGTGGTGGAGTCGATGGCCCGGGCGGCGAACCGGGCGGAGGTCCAGCTGGTGGCCGGGGACACCAAAGTGGTGCCGCGCGGCAAGGCCGACCAGCTCTTCGTCAACACCACCGGGGTCGGGCTGGTGACGGACCCGGGCCGCCTCGGTGCCTCTCGGGTACGGCCGGGCGATGCGGTGCTCGTCTCGGGCACCGTGGGCGACCACGGCACCGCCATCATGATCGCCCGCGGTGATCTCGAGCTGGAGACCGACCTGGTCTCCGATACGGCCCCCCTGAGTGAGCTGTGCGCCGCTCTGCTCGAGGCGGGTGAGGTGCACCTCATGCGCGACGCCACCCGGGGGGGCGTGGCCACGGTCCTGAACGAGCTGGCGGTGGAGGCCCAGGTGGCGGTGGCGATCAGGGAGGAGTCGATCCCCGTCCGAGATGAAGTTCGGGGGGCGGCCGAGATCCTCGGCATCGACCCGATGTACATGGCCAACGAGGGCAAGCTGGTGGCGGTGGTCGCCGCCGCCGACGCCGGAGCGGCGCTGGAGGCGATGCGGTCCCATCCCCTGGGCCGGGAGGCCGCCATCATCGGCGAGGTCCGAGCCGAGCCGCCGGGGATGGTCTTCATCCACACCGCCTTCGGTGGCTCCCGGGTGGTCGACATGCTGATCGGCGACCCTCTGCCTCGAATCTGCTGATCCCTCTGTTCGGAACCCTCGACGAGGCCTGGCGCTGGCTTCGTGGCCATCCCAGAGAGCCGCCGTCCGGGTCCGTTCACTACCCGTTCGGCTACATGCGTCGAATGCGCAGATAACGCCGTATGTCGGAGCGATTCGCCATCAGTCCCACCAGTAGTCCGGCCAGCAAGAGCTTCACCAGCTGACCGGTCAGACCGCTAGGACGTGGGCTGTCACTACCCAGTGAGAGCACCAGTTTCATCGGTCAATTCCTCCCACTCTCCAGCCTCAGCGCTCGCCCATATCGCACCGGTAAGAGTATGCGACATCGGGGACCAGCCGGGGTTTGCCCTCGGCTCGATTCGGAGATCAGCGTCAGCTCGAGGTCCAGTCGCACCTCTTCCTCCACGATCCAGCGATCCGCCTCCAACGCCTCTTCCCGGTCCAGGAACCATTCTCGACGGTTGACCGGCGATGAGGCGGTCACCACCACCCGCTCGCCGCCTGAGGACTCGCGTGTTCGCTCCTCCAGCCGGGCCTCGGGCACGATCGGAGGGGTCACGTCTCTGATCGTGAGCCCCCCGAAGACGCGGTACCGATCCTCACCACGAGGTTGGACCCTCGGGCTCCGAAAGACCGTCTCGGGGAAGGTGTCCACGGCGAAGAAATCTGGCGAACGTGGGGGCTCGTCACGGTCCATGCTCCCGGTGTCGACGGAACCGGTCTGGATCCGACATTCGGCGCGGAGGCTGGAAACGTCGTCGTTGTCGATCTCCAGCCAGCCGTGGACGTCCTTGAAGCGGCCGTGAACGGTGAGGAACTTCATGAAGGAGCACGAGAAGCCGAGGCGGGTGTGACGAGGGTCGAGGCGGTAGCGCATACGTCTGGGCACCACCGGAGGAGCGACCTCGGCGGGTGAGGGAGGGAGGGGCCTCGACCTGGTCCGGGCGATGCTCCGACCCGGCCGCCGTCCCACCTCTGCCACCTCGTCGGGCCGGCTCGCGTCCGGTGGTGCATGCCCGGGGCTGAGGAACTCCAGCACCCCGACCAGACGGGAACCGTCGGTGAGCGGGAACGCTCCGCCGGATCGCAGACCCGTGTGCAGCGCTGCCAGCTCCCGCTCGGATGGTGTGTCCGGTTCCAGGTCCTCGCGCCAGACCGGTTCCCCGGCCGCCCAGGCACGGCCGGGGAAGGAGCCCCCCTTCTCCAGGCTTGCCTCCCTGGTCGGTGCCTCCAGCTCGCCCACCTCGACGCCGGGCGCGTGCCAGAACCCCTGGCAGCGGAGGTGGCCGCCACGGCCGAGCCGCCAGAGCACCCCGACCGGTCAGCCCAGACCGGTACCGACGGCCTTAAGAACGCGCCGGACGGCCTCGGGCCCCCGGCTCTCGACCAGCGCATCGGCCACCGCCGTCCGCGTTGCGTTCAGCCGTTCCGCCTCTTCACGCTCGGTGGCCTCCCGGCATCGGATGGCGCCGTCCGGGGTCCTTGGCCGGCGCTGATGGCTCTCGTGAGAGCACCTGGTCCAGCTCGGAGGGCAGGTCCGGGCGAACCGATCGGGCCGGGGGCACGGGCTGGTCGACCACGGCCAGGATGAGGTCGATGGGAGAGTCACCTCGACAGGCCGGGACCCCGGTGAGCATCTCGTAGGCCAGGAGGGCCAGGGTGTCGCCGGTCACGGCTGCGTGCGGTCCAGCCCCCGACCCCGCTGTCTCAGGATCCACAGCATCCCGCGCACGAAGCCGACGGCGGTGGCGACCTCCTCTCCTTGGAGGAAGTCTCTGACCGCTCCCACGATCTCCTCGTACCGCTGACGGCCGGCCCTGCTGCCGAGCAGGTATCCCAGCCCGAAAAACGCCATCTTCGTGAACACGCCAGACCTCCTCTGTGGTGACGTCCGTTCTCGATCCGTGGCGCCGGGAATCGAGCCTCACGCCGACGCACCGGGCTTCGCCGGCCGGCTCGAGGGGGCTGGCCGGCCGACGGGGAGGGACGCCTGACCGCCGAGGACGGGGCGGCCTCAGCGGATCTGCTCTCTCCGGCCGTGCCCGCGACCATCGCCGGTGCAAGAGGCCGGCCGGGGGGCAGGAAGCACCCGGCAGACCGTCGCCGCGCGTCGCCGGGAGGTCGTGGTCGAACGGCTTGGCCGAGAACCCCGCTGCCCATGGATCGGCTCCAGGCTCATATATTGCTCGCGGCGGTCGCGAAGTCCAAGCTCGGCCCGGCGCCCCCGAGCCGATTGCGGTACACCTCACCCTGGTGAGACCGGTGCTCCTGGTCCTGACGGCGGCCCTCCTGGTGGCCTGCTCGGGCGGTGGGGCCGTGCGCCCGTCGCCGTCCGGACCGGCCCGGGGCGCTCCGACCGCGATGGCCTGTGCCCCGGGCCAGACGCCGGCGCCGGCACCGGGGCTCGCCTCACCGCTTCCCCTGGTCACCCTGGGCTCGGGCCTGGACCAGCCCGACGACCTGCTCTGGGACAACGGGCAGCTCCTGGTAGGGGAGTACCGCAGTGGCCGGATCGCGGTCCTGGGCGACCGGGGTGGGCTGCGGCTGCTGCCCGGTCAGGTGCCGGAGGTGGAGGGCCTGGCCCGGCTCGGGGGCGAGCTGTACGTGGCCGATCAGCTCCACGACCGGGTGGTGAGGGTGGCCGCCGACGGCACGGTCACGCCCGTCCTCCAGCTCCAGCCCGTGCCCGGGGTGGAGGGGGTGGACGGGATCGCGAGCGACGGCAGCCGGCTGCTGGTCCCCGACAGCGCCCGGGGCCGGCTGCTCTTCGTCGGTCCCGACGGGCGGGTGGAGCGGGCCGTGGGCGGCTTCCTGCGCCCCACCGGGGCCTGGCCGATGCCCGACGGCTCGGTTCTGGTCGCCGACGAGAACGCCGGCCGGGTCGAGCGGGTGGCCCCGGACGGTGGTCGCTCGGTGCTGGCCGCGGGGATCGGGTTGGTGGACGACGTGGTGGCGGCGCCCGGTGGCGTCGTGTACGCGATCGGGATCTCGCGCGGGGTGCTGGTCCGGATCTCGGGGGGTGCGGTCCAGGACCTGGTGAGCGGGTTCCAGGAGCCCCAGGGCCTGGTCCTGGACGACGCCGGCAACCCCATCGTCAGCGATCTCCAGCAGGGGCGGGTGGTGGCCGCTGTCGCTTCCTTCCTCCTCCTGCCCGCCGGGCCGCCGCCCCATCTCCGGCCGGGCCAACCCCTCTGCGTGGACGTGGTCCGAGGGCCCGGGTTCGCGGACCCGATCGCTCTCCAGGTGGGCGCCCCCGACCGGGTCCTGGCCCAGCCCGGCGCCGGGAGCCGGGGAGAGGTGCTGCCCCGCCCCTGTCATGGGACCTGCTGGGTGCAGATCGGGGCGGTGAGCGGCGGACGCCGAAGCTCGGTTTGGCTTCCCTACTCGAGCTGAAGGGAACGATCGAACTCAATGGCGCGGGCACCTTGAATGGGGGCCAGGCGAGCCCGACACCACCCCTCCAGGCACCACACCAGCTCGATTCAAAGGTCGACGTTACAACCATCGTCTGATAGCGTGGGCCGCACGTGGATGCGGACGGGAGGCCGGGGACGAGGCGTTGCCTTCTCGGCCCGGGCGGCGCGGGGCGCACGCCGTGGCGGGTCGGAGGCGGGTGGCGCGAGCGATTCCCGGGCCGAGCGTCGCTGGCCGGGATCGGAGGTAGGGGCACGGAGGAGCAGGGGTGGCAGTGAGACGACCGACGCTGGAGCACCTGCGCGGCATCGCCGGCAGCTACGGGCTCGACCTCACCGACGAGGACCTGGAGTCGTTCCGCGGCCTGATGGCGGGTCCGCTCGCCTCCTACGCCCGCCTGGACGAGCTGACCCCCCCGGCCCCCCCGGTGCGGTACGCCCGCCGGCCGGGCCATCGCCCTCGGCCCGAGGACAACCCGCTCGGGGCCTGGTACTGGCGCACCGAGATCCAGGGTGCCCCCTCCGGGATCCTGGCCGGGAAGCGGGTTGCGATCAAGGACAACGTGTGCGTGGCCGGGGTGCCGATGATGAACGGGGCCAGCGTGCTCGAGGGCTACACCCCCGAGATCGACGCCACCGTGGTCACCCGGATCCTGGACGCCGGTGGCACCATCCTGGGCAAGGCCGTCTGTGAGAACCTCTGCTTCTCGGGTGGGAGCCACACCTCCGACTCGGGCCCGGTGCGCAATCCCCACGACCCCACCCGCAGCGCGGGGGGCTCCTCCAGCGGTAGCGCGGCGCTGGTCGCGGCCGGGGAGGTGGACCTGGCCCTGGGCGGCGACCAGGGCGGCTCGATCCGCATTCCCAGCTGCTGGTGCGGGGTCTACGGGCTCAAGCCCACCTACGGTCTGGTGCCCTACACGGGCATCTTCCCGATCGAGCTGACGCTGGACCACACCGGGCCCATCGCCGGCACCGTGGCCGACCTGGCCCGGTTGCTGGAGGCGATCGCCGGTCCCGACGGGCTCGATCCGCGCCAGGCCGGGGCCCCGGAGCCGGAGGCCTACTCCACCCTGCTCGGGGGCGGGGTCTCGGGGCTTCGGGTGGGGGTGGTGGAGGAGGGCTTCGGCTGGCCGGG
>JAJPKS010000299.1 GCA_021323605.1 Bacillota bacterium
GCCGGCACGGCCGCTGGCGGCCCTTCGTCCCGGCCCTCTTCATGCCGGTGGCCTGCGCCCTCTCCTGGTCGACCGGCCACGGCCTCGTCGTGCCCGCACCTTCCCGCTCCTCGGCCGGTGTCTGGAGCTGCCGGGGCGAGCGGCGGTACATCGCGACCGCCCCCACGGTCGCGGAGGCCTGGGAACCGAACCCGGCCCCTGACGCCGTTCAGCCGCGCTCGGCCGAGAGCAGGGCAGGCCATCCTCAAGCCATCCTTCAGTCGGTGTCACGCAGTGTCACGCCTCCCGGCATGGCCCTCGGCCGCGTGTCCGGAGGGCCATGGTCCCTCGCGCAGCGTCCGGGCCGGAGTCCACCTGGCACCGCCGTCGAGGACGCCGTGAGCACGGAGGGAGCCGTCGTACCCGGCGCCTCCACCACCGCCCGGGTCATCGCCGCTCCTGCTCGTCCCGGCCCTCCAGGCCAGGTCCCCGGAGGTCGGTGAGCCGCCGCCCGGCAGGCGTGAGCACGGAGGCCGTAGTTCCATGCTCACGACGCCGGCCCAGGCTCCCCGGCTCGGGCCGGGGCCGGCCCGGCGGGCTCATCACTCAGCGCCCCACCGGAAAGGGCACGGGAACGTCGTGGGCGCCGATGACGCGGATGGCCACGGTTCGACCGTCGGAGTAACGCCGGTGCCATCCGTAGACGGTCCGCTCGTCCCGGGCGGCGAGCGGCCGGCCGTCCACGGTGAAGCGGCAGGTCTCGTCACCCCCCGGCACCAGCTCGCAGCGGCCGGTGACGGAACGGCCGTTCAGCTCGGCCGAGGCGCCCGCCACCTCCCGGCCCCCGACCCGGGCGATCACCAGCACCCCGCCCCGCTGGCCCCGATAGACGCCGCCCCCGCGCTCCGCCAGTACCTGTCCGCCGAGGTCGTAGCCGTGGCCGACCACCCCCACCTCGACCTGGGGCTCGGCGGAGGCCAGCGCCACCCCGATCGCGGCCAGGGCCGCCCCGGCCAGGGCGGCCAGCGCCGGCCCCCGCGGCCGGGGCCGACGGCTCTGGCGCCTGACCACGCGCGGGCTCAGTCCTCCCAGCGGGATGTGCAGCTGACCTCGATCCGACGGCTCCGGCACCGGCTGCGAGCCTACCGCGGAGCGACCCCGGGGGACGGCCAGGCGGCGGACAATGGCCGCCGTCCCACCCGATGACCGCGTCACATCTGCTACCTTGGCTGCCTGCCGCGATGCGACGAGCGGTCACGTCCCGATTCGCCGCCGCCCTGGGGGCCGCGCTGCTGGCGATGACGTGGGCCTCGCCGGCCTCGGCCTCGGGGGTGCCGGGGAACGGCGACGTCAACGCCTGCACCCCCACCGTGGGCGGCCAGGTGGGGAACGACGGGCAGCTGACGGCGGTGCAGGAGAACGCGGGCGTCAACTGCCCCCTGGCCAGCGGCCCCACGGGCACCCCCTACGGCCCCGGGAACACCCAGGGCGGCCCCGGGAGGGGGCAGCCCGGCGCCAGCTGCAGCTACGAGGTCGACCGGCCGGTGAAGATCCTGATCGGCTCCGGGGGCAGCGTGACCGAACTCGACCCCACCCCCAACGGCGACGGCTACACCCCGATCGGCTACCCGGCCGACCTGAAGAAGGTGCCTGTGGTCGAGGCCGAGCAGTTCAACATCTACCTGCCCTACATCTTCAAGGGGAAGTACGACCAGAACGGCTTCTGCACCGTCCCCAACCCCGGCTTCCAGCTCGGCTGTCCGACGCCCCATCCGTTCACCAACTTCGTGGTCGCGGGCAACATCTGCTGGGTCACCGAGCCCAACGCGGTGCGGCGGCCGAACGGGCTGATCCCGGGCCGGATCCTGCCCTACCTCGATCGGGCCCACCTCCTCCAGCTCATCGACCCGGGCACGTTCTCCTCGCTGCCCGCCGACCCCAACCCCGGCCTGGTCGACATCGGGACCTGCTTCTTCGTCAGCGGCGCCTCCTTCCAGGTCCCGGGCGGGGCCCGGCGGTCCATCCAGCAGCCGGCCGACTTTCAGATGACCATCGCCGACCCGGTGAACGACGGCACCGGTCGCTACGTGTTCTACGTCTTCCGGATCGAGCTCGCCTTCCAGGGCGCCGACTGGGAGTTCGGCGACGGCAGCACGCAGCCCGACCCCGGCCTGCCCGCCGCGTGCACCGGGATCCCGGCCGACATCGCCGCCAGCCACACCTACCGTACCTACGGCACCTACGACGTCTCGGTGACGGAGCACTACGGTGTCACCGTGGACGAGTACTGGTCGGATGCCGACGGCCAGCACCACCTCAGGCTGGACGGCCTCGTCCCCCCGATCTCCATCACCCTCGGGCCTTACCCCAAACCCATCATCCAGGAAGAAGGCGTGCCCGTGGGAGGCGCCTGAGGTGAGGGGGATCGTGGCCACGGTTCTCCTCGGGATGGCGCTGGCCGGCTGCGGTTCGGCCACGGTCCGGCCCGACCATCCTTCGCCCGTGCCCTCCCCCACCGGCGTCGTGACCCCGGTTCCCCTCGCCGCCTGGCAGGCAAAGGGGGCCACCGAGTCGCCGCCCTCCTCGCTCGGACAGGTGTCGCTCGGCTCCATCCAGGTCGTCAACCAGACCGGGGGGGCCGTGACCGACGCCGACGCCCGCCGCTGGGCGCTCGCCTACCTGCGGGCCAACGCCTACGAGCTCTGGGCGTGGAACCACATGCAGGACGGCTTCCTGCTCCGCTCCGGCCTGAGCCGGTCGCCGATCAAGGTCTTCGCCTACGACCTGGACACCATCCAGCGGGCGAGGAGCGCCGGCGCCACCGTGCGCGTCGTCCGCCTCCAGCTGAGGCGGCTGGTGCTGCGTCCCATCCCTTCCAGCCTGCGCCCGTCCTTCACCGACCACCTCTTCGTGTGGACGCCCTACGCCTTCTACCTCGACCAGATCGGCCCCTCGGAGGTGGTCCAGGTGGACGGGCAGGGCCGTGAGACCGTGGAGGCCAGCCTGCCCGCAGGGGCGGGGTCACCGGAGCTGGTCGGCGGCGAGCCGGCCACCGATTCGCTCATGGGCGAGATCTGGGTCGCGGGCTCCGACTGGGACTGCACCGCCCCCGGCACCCGCCAGCTGCTCGGCCCTCTCTGCAACGCCTGAATTCGAGGCGCGGCCGGGAGCGACCCGGCCCCCGACCTCCGGGCCAGGCCGTGTGCCGGGCCCGGCAGCCATCACCGATCCGGTGGGACGACGACCTGAGCCCGGGCCTCGGACAGGGAGCCGCCGGCCAGGTCCACGCTCTCGGCGCTGACGTGGCGGTGGACGCCGGCGCCCAGGATCACCAGTCCGACCACGACCAGTCCCAGCGACCAGAGCATGGTTCGAACCGAGCCGCGGACGACGCCGGCCGCGCCGGTCAGGGCGGTGACCACCGCACCCGCCAGCGCGGCCAGGAGCGCGATCCACACCAGCGCCTCGGCCGCGGCGACGCTCCCCTGCATGGTGGGCGTGGTGGTGGTCAGGAAGCGGACGGCAGCCATCAGGTCGGGCACCCCGATGACCACGAAGACGGCCACGACCTCGGCCGCCGTCACCGTCAGGGGGAGGAGCAGATCGAGCGACGAACGTCTCAATGGAAGGCGTTGGAGATGGCGACCGCCGCCGGGTAGAGGATCAGGCTCAACAGGGGCACCACCATGAGGCCGACGGCGAGCGCCATCCGGGGTCTGGCCTGCTCCATCCTGACCGTCATCGCGGTGATGTGCTTCTTGCCGGTCGCCGCGGCCAACGACGTGAGCACGTCGGAGGGCACCAGGCCCTTCTCGGCGATGCGACGCATGCTCGCGGCCAGCTCGTCGAACATCTCCAGGTCGTAGGCGCGGCCGATGCGCTGGTAGATGGTGACGGTGCTCAACAGCTGGTTGGAGCGCAGGGCGAGCGCCAGCGGCGTGTCCTGGGGCCAGGCGAGCCGCCGCCAGTTATCGTCGGCGAGCAGGTCGAGCAGGGAGCGCTGGCGGTGACAGCGGGCGACGAACTCGAGCGCCCCCGACACCGTGTACTCGCCGGTGTAGGTGAGGATCGCCATCTCCGAGAGGGACTGGGCGATGGCGCGGTTGATCGTGTCCTGCCGGCGGCGCGCCTCCAGCTGGAGCGAGAGGTAGGAGAGGGGCACGAACAGGCCGGCCAGGACCAGGCAGGCCAGCGGCGGCACCGGCAGCTGGTGGGAACTGAAGCTGGCCAGGAGGTCGACGGCGAGAAGGGCGACGCCGACCACCAGGACGTAGACCGCGACCCTGATCAGCCAGGTGTTGAGGTTCTCTCGACGGTTG
Organism: Bacillota bacterium; assembly: GCA_021323605.1. Classification (GTDB taxonomy): domain Bacteria; phylum Chloroflexota; class Dormibacteria; order Dormibacterales; family Dormibacteraceae; genus CADDZO01. The sequence goes on from JAJPKS010000299.1 coordinate 4,299, forward strand.
GCGATGGCCAGCAGGCGGGGCACGCTGGTCTGGCGGAAGAGGCGGGCCAGGGAGGGGACGCGGTCGGCGAGCCGCTCGTCCAGCGGTCGCTCGTCGGTCAGGTGGTGATGACGCCCGATCCGGCTCCAGGCCACCACGGCCCGGGGGGTGAAGGCCCCGAAGCGCCAGAGGAGCGCGCCCAACCCGCCCCCGAGCGCCAGCAGCAGGAGGGGGAGCGCGAGATCAGGCATAGCGCCTCCGCATCTGCTCCCGGACCGCGGCCACGTCCCATCGGATCCACGGGGTCCTGGGCGTCATCAGGTCCAGGATCCCCAGGATGCCCACGATCATGGCTCCGTCCACCAGGAGCATGAGCTGACCGACGAGACCGGCGTAGGCGGCCCGCAGGGTCTCGACCCGCATCACGACCACGAACGCCACCGCCATCACCGCGATCACGATCAGACCGTTTTGACGGCCGCCGGCGAGCGCGGCGTGGTTGCGGGCCTGGATCTCCAGGTCCTGGTCGTACTGCGGGATCAGGATCTTCTGCGCCTGCTCGATGAACGCCTCCGGGGTCTGGTCCATGGACAGCAGGAGGTCGACGCAGACCCGCTCCAGCATCGGCGACATCCCGCGTCGGGCGACCTCGACCAAAGCGTCGCTGACCGACTCGGCCTCCTTGAGCGGCTCCAGCGCGTGGGCGAGGCGCGGGTCCGGGTTCTGGGCCAGGTCCTTGAGGGCGTGGTTGAGCGTCTGCTGACCCTGCGAGAGCAGGTTGATCAGGTTGATCATGAACGGGATCAGGGCCCGGTCCATCTCCAGCTTGCGCTGCGCCGCCCGAGCCTTGAGCCACCAGGGCACGCCGAAGAGGCCCACCACCCCCAGCCCCAGGATCACCACCGGCGTGCCGATGAGCGCCCCGACCGCGAGCCCCAGCCCGGCGGCGCCGAGCCTGATCGCCAGCCAGACCCGGAGGCTCCAGCCCAGGCCGCTGGCGACGTACCGCTCACGGTCCAGCAGCGGCTCCAGCCGCTCCAGGACACGGCCCCGGTGGCGCCCGGGGCCGAACCCGCCGGCCGCGAGCAGCACCACCAGCCCGACCGCCACCAGCAGCAGGACCTCGATGAAGAAGAGCAGGGGGCTCACGTTCCGATCCCTCCTCCGCCGGCGGCCCCGGACGGGGAGCGGCGCCCGGTCATACCGGCGGCACCCCGGCGAGATAGGGGACCAGCTTGTAGGCCAGCCGGGCAGGGAGGTCCCCGAGCAACGCGATCTCGCGGACCAGCCTCCCCTCCGGGCTCATCGAGTACACCCAGCGCCGGTCGCCGACCCCCTCCCCCATGGCCACGACGCCGGTCACCTGTCGCCGGCCGCCGCGTTGCCGCAGGTGGATGGTGACGTCGAAGGCCTGGTGGACGCGACGCAGGGCCATGGCCTCGCCGTTGGCGCTACCCATGAAGTCGGGCGACATCATCACGTACTCCGCCGCCCGCCGGATGGCCTCCTCGGCGTCGTCGGCGTGGAGCGTGACCATGGAGCCGTCGTGCCCGGTCGAGGCGGCGAGGCAGACGTCCGCCATGGAGGCGTCACGGGCCTCGCCCAGGATGATGCGATCGGGACGGAGTCGGAGGGCGAGCTTGACCAGGTCGCGCATGGTGATGCCGGGCTCGCCCTTCAGCACCGCCTCCACCGTGCTCACGCTCTGGACGTACGGATGCCAGGGCAGGCCGTCGCCGCGGTCGTTCTCCAGGTGCAGCTCGGCGCTGTCCTCGAGGACGGCGAGCTGCTCGTCCCAGGGGATGGAGCCGGCGAGCACGCGCAGCAGGGTGGTCTTGCCGCTCCCGGTTCCCCCCGAGATGATGATGTTCGCCTTGCCCAGGACGCAGGCGAGGAGGAACTCGGCCACGCCTCGGGGCATGGTGCCCTGCTCGACGTAATCCTCGAGCGACCTGACCCGGGCCGCGCCCTGGACGCGGATGGTGGCGAGGATGCTGGTGGGGCCGGAGACGGCGGGCGGCTGCAACAGCGCCAGGCGGATGAGGCCGCCGATGTTGACCTCCGCCGTTGGCCGCCCCTGGCTCAGCATCTTCTGGCCGGTGGCGCCGGGCAGCGTGATCACCTTCTCCTTGAAGAAGTCGAGCCAGGCGTCGTCGCTGCGGAACGGGTTGCCCTCCGGGCTCAGCTGCACCTTGAAGTCGGGGCCCTGGATCACCCAGGCGTCCCAGCGGTAGACGTGGACCTCCTCCACGCCGTCCTCGAGGTAGAGGAGCCGGGAGAGCGGGAAGAGGTAGGAGGCGAGCACCATCGTGCCCCTGACCACCCGCTCCCGGAAGCCGGGGTCGTCGGCGATGTCGTCGGCCACGGCCTTGTTGAGCCCGAACTCCACCGGCCGTTCCAGGGCCTGGTCGACCAGGTCGTTGACGGTGTCGAGCAGCCCCTCCTCCTCGCTCACCGAGGGCGACACGTCGTGGAGCCGGCGGTAGCGCTCCAGGTGGTCGGCCAGGGTGCGGCAGATCTCGTGGACGTCGGGGTCGACCTCGGGCCAGGGCTTGACCGGCAGCGTCCTGTACCCGAGCTGGGGCGCCAGGTCCAGGGCGCCGGGAGTGACCGGAGCCCTCATCACGCCGGTCCCCCGGACGTGGCCCGAACCTGAGCCAGGACCGGCTCCGCCTGCTCGGCGAGCCTGAGTTCGCGCACCAGGGCCGGCATCGACGGCGGCCGACCCGAGTCGAGCGACCGCTGGGCACGGCCGGGGTCCCAGGGCAGGGTCGCGGCCAGCGCCACCTCCGGCAGCTGCAGGCGCAACACCTCACGCACGTGCTTGCGGAGCTGGCCACGGCGGCTCTCGGCCAGCAGGAGCTCGGTCTTCGGAGGCTGCGCCGACTTGAGCACCAGGACCGCGCGGGCGATCATGGGGGGGTCGTCGCGGAGCACGGTGAAGACGCGGTGGGCGACCGAGGCCACGGCGGTGACCGACTGACGCAGCGAGCGGGCTTCGGGATGGGCGATGGCGCCGAAGTCGACGACCACGAACTCCACCCCGGGGATGGCGAAGGCCTGGCCGTCGCGGAGCTGCCCGACCAGCCGGGGGATGGCGCTGCCGCAGACGGCGCTCAGCCCCGGCACCAGCCCCAGGTTGCGCTGACGGGTCGGGAGCGCCTGGCCGAGCAGGTCGCGGGCCCCGATGGCCCGGGCACCGATCAGGTTGCCCATGCCCCGGCCGCCGGCGTCGAGCTGGAGGGCGTCGGCGGCGGTGCCGGTGCCGGACATGTCCGCGTCGACGAAGATCACGCTGTGCCGCCGTGCCAGCTCGTCGGCCACGGCCAGGGCGGTCGTGGTCACGCCCTGACCGTCCTTGATCCCGTAGAAGGCCAGCACGTAGCTCACGGCCTTCTGCCGGTCGTGGACGACGGACTCGGCGGGACCGGTGCAACGGTTGCGGCGCCGGCTCCGCTCAGCGAGGCCAGGGCGTCGTCGATGCTCTCCGCCTGCACCTCGGGAACCCCGACCCCGCTGCTCCTGGCGGCGAAGAGGGCGACCGAGTTGGCCTGGAGCGCGATCCAGGCCGGCTCGTCGGTGGCCGGGACCCAGACCGAGGTGTTGCTGCCCTCGACCCCATCCACCACCAGCCGCCGCCCCACGATCAGCGTCCGGCTCCCGATCTGAGCGTAGACGTCGATGGTCTGGCCGTGGGCGAGGGGAGGCGAGTTCTTGAGCGTGAGGGTGACGAGGGCCAGGTCCTGGTCGAGGACGTCGTCCTTGAAGACGATGGTCCCCGCCGCCATCGGATGAGCCGCCCGGGCATGGGCCGCGACCAGGTCTCCGGTGTAGAAGTCCCAGCTGTCGCCGCTCCGGGGGATGCGCGTTCGGTGCACGTTGTCCGGCGTCAACGGATCGCCGGCCTGGACCGGCCGGGTCACGGCCCAGACCAGGTCGGAGGCGCGGGCCGAGGCCAGGATCTGCAGGTAGATGGCACCGGCCACGGCGATGAAGACCAGCAGGCCGACCAGCAGGACCAGGAGGTTGCGGGACACGGGTGTCAGCCTCTCCCTCCCGGCCCGACCCGCCGGGGGACGACGTCGCCGACCAGGGCTCGTACGCTGCTCATCTCAGCTCCCCACGATGTGTTGATCGCCGAACACGGCCTGACCGGTTCTCGTGGCCCGGACCGTGGCCGTGGTCATGAACAACGGGATGGGCAGGGTCACGTCCTCCGAGACCGTGGCCGTGACCCGGTTGGGGGGTACGAAGGTGCACGTCACCTGACGCGGATGACCGCCCCCGCCCGCGATCCCGGCCTGCTCGCATCGCTGGACGGCGAGGGCGGGGTCGAGGGCGTGTTGGCCCCGGTACACGGCCGCCGTGTCGATGGCGCTGGCACCGGCCTGGGCCCTGAGCAGCGCCTCCGCGTTGACCTGGTTGTACCGCACCATCAGCGTGTCGGCATCGCCCACCAGGGCGATCATGGCCGTGAACACGAAGGTCATGGCGATGGCGAACATGATCAGCGTCTGACCCGATTGCCGACCCCTCATGGCCGGTCCGAGCGGTAGGGAGAGCGCATCGCCGACGCCTGTGCGGTGATGGTGGGGTCGAAGGGGATGACCACCGCCAGCGGCGTTCGCGAGAACTCCAGGACGGCCGAGCCCCGGCAGGTGACCGTGCCCCCGGCCGCGTAGTCGCCGGAGCAGCTCAAACCCTGGGAGCGCAGCAGGGAGTCGTGACCGACCGTGGCCTGGAAGGTGGAGGTCGCGAACCGGTCCGCATCCACCCGATCGTCGGCGTAGGCGGTGGCGTTGGCGGCGGCCGCCAGCACGACCGCGGTGTTGAGGTCGACGTATCCCTGGGCGGCCACCCCGGCCCCGAGGAAGCCCAGGAAGAGCACGATCATGATCGGCAACGTGACCACCGTCTCGACCAGCGCCTGACCCCGGCCCCCCGGCGGGGGCGGATGAGCCCTCACGGCTGGTAGCTCACCGCGTGCATCTCGACCGTCACGTCGATGCTGAGGGGCAGGCGATCGGCGACGAAAGAGGGCACGAGGAGGTTGGGGCGGCCGCGGACCGTCTCGGCGACCAGCTCGCCGTCGGGGTAGGCACAGACCTCGAGCGTGTCAGGGGCGATGCCACCGAGGGGGCGGCACGGCTGGCCGGGCGGCACGCGGACGATGGCGGTCGAGAACATCACCGGGCGCAGGAGGTCGCGGGTGGGCGCGAAGGCGCCCGCCAGGTCCGGCTGGTCCACTCGACCCGGCGTCCCGCTGGCGGCCACCTGCACGCCCGCCGCCGCCGCCGTCTCGGCCGTGGCCCGCTGGATGGAATGGAAGGCCGCCAGCATGGTCGCGAACATGACGAACAGGAACGCGAACACGACCACCGCGAACTCGACCATCGCCTGTCCCGACCGGCACCGGTGCACCCGTACGACCGCCATCCCCTCACTGGACCGCCAAGCCGCTGTATATCTAACAGCGGCGGTGGTGTCAGGCGTTACGCCAGACCGCGGACAAAGTCCGATCCGCCGCCTGGCGCCGGCTTTGGCGATCGATGCCAAAAATGACATACCACCTTTGATGTCAATATCAATATCGTTGTTTCTCTCGTGCTCGATGTTGACAGACGACGGACAATGGACGCTGCCGCGATGTCATGGTGGGAACCGGGCGCTACGCTATCGGCCATGCGGAGCAAGTACCTGTCACGGTGCTGGCTGGCCCGACGTGACGGTCAGGGCATGGTCGAGTACGCTCTCATCCTGGTGCTGGTTGCGATCGTGGTCATCGGCATCCTGGCCACGCTCGGGACCAAGCTCCAGAGCGTGTTCGGCGACATCGTCAACAGCCTGAAGTAGCTCCGGCGCGAGCTGCCGAAGGGGCCTCCCGCCGCTCCTCGCACAGGACCGCGCGCGTCGCGCCGAGGGCTCGATCCCCACCCGCCTCCCGCCGTCGCACGACGCGAACCGCGGCGTCGCCGTTCGCGGTCGCGACGCGACCGAGCGGGGAGCGACCGTCGCCTCGGTCGAGGGCACGGGCACGACCGGTCTCTGCAGCGAAGGCGCGCTCAGTCGGGCGGCAGCGTCGCGTCGACGGTCTGCACCCGGACCGGACGGTGGCGGCGACGGACCAGCAGGCCCCGCCCGGCCGGCTGCGGAGCGGCCCGGTGGAGTCCGAGGATGGGACCCTCGCCGGGGTCGCCGGACATGATCAGGCCGGGGGCCTGGAGTTCCCGGAGGCGGCTGAGGAGCGGGTCCATACCCGCTCTGGCCATGCCTCCCACGCGACGGGCCGCCACCACGTGCAGGCCCAGGTCGCGGCCCTGGGCCAGCAGCTCGACCAGGGGCGCCAGTGGATTGCCGGCCGGCGACGCCACCAGGTCGTAGTCGTCGACGACGACGTAGAAGTCGGGTCCGCTCCACCACGACCGGGCCGCGATGGCCTCGGCCGAGAGCGTCGGCGGGGGCAGGCGCTCCACGATGCCGGTGGCGAGTTCCCGAACCGCGGCCGCCGCCTGGGGCGCGGCCCCGCAGTAGGCCCAGAGCTGCTCCGGCCGTGCCGCCCCCAGCAGCGTGCGGCGGTAGTCGACGACCAGGAACATGGCCCGTTCGGCACCTTGCCGTTGCTGCAGCCCCGCCATCCAGGAGCGGAGGAAGGTGGTCTTCCCGGATTCCGCATCACCGAAGACCAGGAAGTGGGCGTCGGCGCCGCCCAGGTCGAGGTACACCGGGGCCAGCTCCAGCTCCTCGATCCCGATCGGCACCCCGGGGAGGAGATCGCGGCCGGGTGCGGGCAGGTCGCGCGGCGTGACCCGCGCCGGCAAGAGGCGAACCGCGGGCGCGTGGCGGCCCTTCCAGCCAGCCGCGGCCGCCGCCACCACCTGCTCCGCGGAGCCGCCGAGCCAGGGCAGGGCGACCTGGAGCAGGGTCGCGTCGGAGGAGAGCGCCCGGCCCGGGACCTCCGCCGGGATGGAGAGCGCCGCTCGCCGGTCGATCTCGGACTCGGCCGCGTCGTTGAGCCGCAGCTCCAGCCGCCCCCCGATGTTGTCGCGCAGGTTGGGCCGGATCTCGTGCCAGCGGTTGGCGGTCAGCACCAGGTGGCACCCCACTCGGAGACCCCGGGTCGCGATCTCACGCAGCGGTGCCTCCAGGTCCTCCAGCTCCTCGCGGACGGCGCCCCAGCCGTCGACGAGCAGGAACACGTCGCTGCCGAGCTCGGGCGGCAGCGACCCCTCGGCCCGCCGCCGGCGCAGTGCCTCCGGGGCGTCGATGCCGAGCTCCCGGAGCCGCACCTCGCGTTCCTCCACCAGCGATTGGACCTCGGCCACCGTCCGCCGCACCTTCTCCGGATCGAGCCGCCCGGCCACGTCGCCGACGTGCGGAGCATCGGCCAGCGAGGCGAGCGTGCCGCCGCCGTAGTCCACGGCGTAGATGCGTGCCTCGTCCGGGGTATGGGTGGCCACCAGGGCCAGGGCCAGGGTGCGAAGGAACGTGCTCTTGCCGGTCCTGGGCGCCCCGACCACGATCAGGTGGCCCGCCCAGCCGGTGAAATCGAGGACGAACGGGCGCTGGGACTGGGTGAGCGGCTCGTCGAGCAGGCCCACGGGCACCCGCGCCTGGCCGAGGTGCGGCCAGCCGAGCGACTGTAGGCCGCGCCGGGGATGCCGGCCCAGGGGCGGCAGCAGCCGATCGAGGCTCAGCTCCGACGGCAGCGGCGGCAACCACACCTGGTGCACCGGCGACGCGCCGGACGACCGCACCCGCTCCACGGCAACGGCCATCTCGCTCGGCAGGTCGCCCCCGGGTGTGGCGACGGGTGTGGTCTCCCCCGCTCGGTAGGGCACGAGGCCGCGGGTGAACAGCGGTGTGGAGTCCGCCTGCGGCTCGAGGGCCGGCGACTCCGGGGCGGACACCAGCGCCGCCCGGAAGCGCTGGTAGATCTCGGTGTGGACCTTGAGATAGGCCGAACCCGGGATCGCCGGCAACCGGTAGGCGTCCGGGGTTCCGAGCACGCTGTGGCTCTCGGCCGGAGTGAAGGTGCGCAGACAGACGCGGTAGGAGAGATGGCTCTCCAGGCCGCGCAGCCGGCCCTCCTCCAGGCGCTGGCTGGCCAGCAGCAGGTGCATGCCGATGCTGCGGCCCACCCGGCCGATGGCCACGAACAGCTCGATGAAGTCGGGCCGGCTGGCCAGCAGCTCGCCGAACTCGTCGACCACGATCAGCAGGTAGGGTAGGGGCTCGAAATCGGGCAGCCGTCCGGCGGCCCGCCGCTGCTGGTACTCCCTGACGCTGTCGAGGTTGCCGGCGCGGCGGAGCAGGCTCTGGCGACGCTGCATCTCGCCGAAGAGAGCGGCGTAGGTGCGGTCGATCATGGCCGCGTCGTCGGCCAGGTTGGTGATCATGCCGGCCACGTGGGGCAGCTCGGCCAGGCCGGCGAAGGCGGCCCCGCCCTTGAA
>JAJPKS010000098.1 GCA_021323605.1 Bacillota bacterium
CCTCACCCAGCCGCTCTCCGAGGCGACCCCGGTCCTCCAGCTGCCCCCGCCCTTCGCCAACACCCCCGGCTGGAAGACCCACCTCATCTCCGAGTACGACGAGCGCGGGCCGGCCTGGTACTGGAACTGGTTCGAGGGCGGTGAGCACGTGGGCACGCACTTCGACGCCCCCAACCACTGGATCACGGGCCGCGACCGCGAGGACGTGGCCTCGGTCCCCCTCCCGCGCCTGATCGCGCCCGCCATGGTCATCGACCGGTCGGCGGAGGCGGCCCGGGACCCCGACTACCTGCTCACCCGGGAGGAGGTGGAGGCCTTCCTGGGCGAGCACGGCGGTGCCCGGCCCGGCAGCTGGCTGCTCTACCGGACCGGGTGGGACGCCCGCGCCCACCATCAGGCCCTGTTCCTGAACGCCGACGCGGCCGGCTCCCACACCCCGGGAGTGACGCCCGACTGCGCCCGCTGGCTGGCCGAGGAGTCGCCCTTCGTGGGCCTGGGCGTGGAGACGGTCGGCACCGACGCCGGCGTCGCCCACGCCTTCGATCCGCCCTTCCCCTGCCACGCCTACCTGCTGGGGGCGGGGAAGTACGGCCTCACCCAGCTCGCCAACCTGGCCCTGCTGCCGCCCACCGGCGCCCTTTTGATCGTGCTCCCGCTGAAGCTCGTCCGCGGCTCCGGCAGCCCCTGCCGGGCGGTGGCCCTGGTCGAGTCGGGCTGAGTCGCCCGGGTCAACTCCGGCGCCGCGGTGAGGACACCGGCGTCCGTGTGCCGCCCACCGGTTCCTCACAAACTCTCCCAACACCTTGACAATATCGCAACCCGAGCTTTCTAATCTGTGCATGCACGAGGATCAACCGCCGGGCTGGGCGGTGGAGACCCGAGGCCTGGTCAAGACCTACGGGAAGGTGGAGGCGGTGCGAGGCATCGACCTGACCGTGCGCCCCGGCGAGGTCTTCGGCTTCCTCGGCCCCAACGGCGCCGGCAAGTCCACCACCATCAGCATCCTCTGCACGCTGATCGAGCCGACCGGCGGCCAGGCGCTGGTGGGCGGCATCGACGTGGTGCGGGATCCCGGCAGCGTCCGAGCCCGGATCGGGCTGGTCTTCCAGGACACGACCCTGGACGACCAGCTCACGGCCAGGGAGAACCTGGAGTTCCACGCCTTCCTCTACGACGTCCCGCGCTCGGAGCGTCGGCGCCGCATCGACCGGGTTCTGGAGATGGTCGAGCTGGGCGAGCGGGCGGGGTCGCTGGTGCGCACCTTCTCCGGGGGCATGAAGCGCCGGCTGGAGATCGCCCGCGGCATCCTCCACTCCCCCTACGTGCTCTTCCTCGACGAGCCCACCCTCGGGCTCGACCCGCAGACCCGCAACCGGATCTGGGAGTACCTCCACGACCTGCGCCGGCGGGAGGGGATCACGATCTTCATGACCACCCACTACATGGACGAGGCCGAGCTCTGCGACCGCATCGCCATCATCGACCACGGCCGCATCGTGGCCCTGGGCAGCCCGGGCGAGCTGAAGGGGATGGTGGGCGGGGACGTCGTCACCCTGCGGACCCGGGACGACCGCGGTGCCGCCGAGGAGATCGGGCGGCGCTTCGGGCTGGAGCCCTTGCTCGACTCGGGCGGGCTACGGCTCGAGGTCGAGGACGGGGCCAGCTTCGTCCCCCGCCTGCTGCGGGAGCTGAGCGTGTCCGTGGACACGGTGACCCTCAGCCGGCCCAGCCTCGACGACGTCTTCCTCAAGCTGACCGGCCACGCCATCCGGGACGAGGAGGTCGGGGCCAGGGATCGCATGCGGGCCATGGCCGGACGCTGGCGCGGGGCGCGGGGGCGAGGGTGATGGAGGGGTCGGCGGAGGCGATCGCGATCCGGCTCGGCCGGACGGCCGTCGACACCCGGCGGGCATCGATCCTGGCCGTGTACGTGATCTGGAAGCGGGACGTGATCCGCTACTGGCGGGACCGGGTGCGCCTGGTGGGGGCGCTGGCCCAGCCGCTGCTGTTCCTCGTCATCCTGGGCACCGGGCTCGCCTCCGCCCTGCGCGGGGCCGGAGGGCTGGGCGGGCTCGACTACCAGCAGTTCATGTACCCGGGGATCATCGGCATGGCCGTCCTCTTCACCTCCGTGTTCAGCGCCATGTCGATCGTCTGGGACCGCGAGTTCGGCTTCCTGCGCGAGGTGCTGGTGGCGCCCATCGACCGCTCCGCGGTGGCGATCGGGAAGGCGCTGGGCGGCGCCACCCAGGCCACCGTGCAGGGGCTGGTCCTGCTCGTGCTGGCGCCACTGGTGGGGGTGCGCCTGACCCCGCTGGCGGTGCTGGAGCTGATCGGGCTGATCTTCTGCCTGTCCTTCGCCCTCACCTCGGTGGGGGTGGCCGTGGCCGCCCGGATGGAGTCGATGATGGGCTTCCAGTTCGTCGTGAACTTCATGGTCCAGCCCGCCTTCTTCCTCTCCGGGGCCATGTTCCCGCTCACCGGGCTCCCGGGCTGGATGGCCGTCCTCACCCGTCTCGACCCCCTCGCCTACGGCGTCGATCCCATCCGCCGGGTGGCCCTGGGCGCGGGCGGACTCCCGGGCCCGCTCCTGGACCGGCTCTCGCTCACCATCGCCGGGGAGCCGGTGGCGATCTGGGTCGAGGTCGTGGTGCTGGTGGCCTTCGGCCTGGCGGCCCTGTCGGCCGCCATCTGGAGCTTCCGCCGGCGGGCGTAGCGGCGCCCTTTCGGGGCGCCGCCACCTCGCCGGCCCGGTCTACCGACCCGAGCCCTCGCCCACGGGACCGACGCCGTCCAGCACCGACCGCAGCACCTGGGCCGCGCCCAGGAGGCCGGAGGTCTCCACCGGCACCACCATCTTGGCGTTGGGGCTGCTGGCGAACTTGGCCAGGGTGTCGAGCTGGAGCACCGCCAGCAGTTCCGGGGTGGGGGCGTTGGTCTTGATGGCCCGGTACACGGTCTCGATCGCCCGGGCCCGACCTTCCGCCTCCAGCACCGCCGCCTGCTTCTGGCCCTCGGCGTAGAGGATGGCCGCCTGCTTTTGACCCTCCGCCTGCTTGATCGCCGCCTGCTTCTGACCCTCGGCGCTGTTGATCTGGGACTGCTGCTGACCCTCGGACTGCAGGATCGCGGCCCGCTTCTCCTGGTCGGCCTGCTTCTGGAGGGCCATGGCCTGGAGGATCTGCTGGGGCGGGACGATGTCCAGGATCTCGACCCGGCTGATGCGCACCCCCCACTTGTCGGTCACGCTCTCCATCTGCGCCTGCAGGCGGGCGTTGATCGCCTCGCGCTGGCTCAGGCACTCGTCCAGGGTCATCTCCCCGAAGACGGCGCGCAGGGTGGTGCGGGACAGGTTGTCGACGGCGAGGACGTAGTCGCTCACGTTGAACAGCGCCGCCCTCGGATCCACGACCTGGCTGAAGATGGTGGCGTTCACCACCACCGACACGTTGTCCTTCGTGATCACATCCTGTCGATCGCCCGTCCGGGGTCGCTCCCGCATGTCCACGCTGACCATGGTGTCGATGAAGGGCACAAGGAAGGTGACGCCGGGCTGGCGGACGGAGTGGAACTGGCCCAGGCGCTTCACCACCCCGACCCAGCCCTGCTGGATCACGCGGACCGAGAGCCTGACCACCATGATCACGAACAGCACGATCAGGATGGCGACGACGAGCTCCCACAACGAGATGGGTGTCATGGTCTTCCCCTCGAACTCCCTGGAGGCCGTCCGTGGCGGCGACCTCCGACTCGGACCGTCGTGCGACCCGGCCCCACGGACGACCCCTCGGTCACCGCGGCAGCTCCGGGGCCGGCGGCGCGACGCGCTCCACGATCAACGTCGCCCCGTGGATGGCCACCACCCGCACCGAGGCCCCGACTGGGACCGGTTGCCCGTCGCGCGACCGTGCCGGCCAGTCCTCCCCCGCGATCCGGACGTGTCCGCGGCCGTTGGTGCCCTCGATCGGGTCCACGACCACCGTGACCCGACCCACCATGGCCGCCGCCCCCGAGAGCAGCTCCGGGCGTCGCCGGGCCTGGAGGTAGCGCAGGAGAGGGGGTCTGGCCGCCACGATCCCGGCCACGGCCACCACCGCCAGCGCCACCGCCTGGACCAGCAGGTCAAAGCCGAGGAAGGCGGCCACCGCGGCGGCCACCGCCCCGAGCGCGATGAACGCCGCGAACAGGCCGACCGTCGCGACCTCCACGATCGCGAAGACCAGGGCCACCGCGATCCAGGCAACCGTCACAACATGATCCTCTCTCAAATGGAGAACGCGCCGGCGCCGGATCCGGTCGCCCGGTCGTGCCCCGAGGGATGGGGGCGGAGACACGCCCTCCCGGCGCCCGCCGCACCACGGCTTTCGTCAGCGGCCGGGAGGGAAGAGGGCGGTGCGCCGCTAGCGGCGCACCGCCTGTGGGGGGAAGGGGAGTGTGCAAGCGTTGGGTCCCGAGCGGTGGTCGGGCCGGCGGTGCGGAGGTACCGCATCCCGTGGCGCGACCGGGGAGGTGCCCCGCCCGGGCCGAGGGCCGGGATCTCCCACCGGGGACGCAGGGGCGACCTCGCGCGGCGCCGGGCCACGGCGCCCGACCCCACCGCGCCGGTCGCTCCCGGCCCCCTCCAGCGGAGTTCCCGCTTCAACGCACGCACCCACGGTTCCCTCAGTGTCGGGCCTGCCCGGGTCGGCCCCACCGGCCGAACGACGCCGGCCATAGACGATCCCTTGGACGCAGCCCGCCATCTCCGCGCCGGCGAGGGGCTCCGGCTGGGCCCCAGGGCCTCCGACCCGGCCGATCGGGTAATCGCCGCCGGCCTGTCCCCTCGCAGCCGGGACGACTATCCCATTACCCCCCTCCTGAACGCCGCCTAAATTCGGGGCGTGATCATCGTGCCCGGGCAGCCCGGGCCCATTCCCAGACCCGAACCGGCCACCGAGCGGCCTCGCGCGCTCATCGTGGACCAGCAGCCGCTCTTCGTCGACGCCCTGGCCAGCCTGCTGGAGCGACCTCCTCTCCTGGCCACCTCCCTGCGCGCCCTCGGCTCCGATGTCGCCCTGGAGCTCCTCCGGGAAGAGGGGGCCGACGTGGTGCTCTGCGGGCTCCGCCTGGATCCGGTGCCGCTGCCGGCGTTCCTGGACCGCCTGCGCACGCTCGATCACCCGCCGCCCGTGATCGTGCTCGGCGCCCCTGGCGAGGAGGACGATCTGCTCGACCTCGTCGCCGGCGAGATCGCCGGCGTCTTCACCAACAACAGCGAGCCGGAGAAGTTCCTGGCCGGGGTGGAGGCGGTGATCGCCGGGCACCGGGTCATCGGGGATCCCCTCCTGCACCGTCTCCTGGGGCGGCGCCCGCCCACCGACGGCGATCGGCCCGGCCCCCGGCTGGGCCTCCTCTCCCCCACCGAGCGGGACATCCTGATCATGGTGGGAGCCGCCCTGACCATCAACGAGATCGCCGGGAGGCGCGGCATCAGCCCCAAGACGGTGCGCAACCATCTGGCCAGCATCTACCGCAAGCTCGACCTCCGAAGCCGCACCGAGGCCATGCTCTACGCGGCCCGCATGGGACTGGTAGCCGACCGCCAGGGACCTCGGTCCCAGTCGTGACCGGGACAGGAGCCCGGGGATGGGAGTGATGCCCATTCCTCCCCGCCGCGCCCCCCTACCATCATGCCGGCATGACCGGGCATGCGGGCTCGGGCACGCCCGAGGGGCCGGTCGCGCCGTCATTCCCGAGCCGCCATCCCTGGCCCGCGGTGGACCTGGGCACCACCCCCAGCCACGATGACGCCCTCGCCCTGGTCCCGGAGTCGTACGCGGCCGCGAACGACCTGGTCCCCCTGCGGCTGGAGGGCGAGACCCTGGTCGTCGCCTGCGCCGACCCCGGCGACGACGCCATGCTCAGCGAGCTGCAGGTGCTGACGCGGCGCCGGGTGCGCGCCCTGGGGGCGCCGCGGGTCGAGATCCAGGAGGCGATCCAGGAGCGTTACGAGGTCCTGGAGCACGTGGACGAGCACGTCCGGGCCTTCACCCAGCGCCTCGGGCGATCCACGGGCGCCGACGCCCGCTCCGTGCTCCAGGCGATCGACGAGCAGTCGCCGGTGGTCAACGTGGTCAACCTGATCATCACGCAGGGGCTGCGGGACCGCGCCTCCGACATCCACCTGGAGCCCCAGCGGACGCACCTGCGGGTGCGTTTCCGCATCGACGGCATCCTCACCGACCGCCTGCGGCTGCCGCAGAGCATCGCCCCCTCGCTGTCGTCGCGCCTCAAGGTGATGGCCGACCTGGACATCGTGGACCGGCACCGCGCCCAGGACGGCCAGTTCCGGTTCGAGAGCGGCGGCCACCAGGTGGACGTGAGGGTCTCGACCATGGAGACCCAGTGGGGGGAAAAGGTCGTCCTCCGGCTGCTCGACCAGAGCCGCACCCTGCTCCGGCTCGACCAGCTGGGGCTGGGGGGCGACGCCTACCACCGCCTCTCCGGGCTGCTGCGCTCGCCGTTCGGCCTGATCGTGGTCAGCGGGCCGACCGGGAGCGGCAAGACGACCACGCTGTACGCGGCCATCAACGAGCTCGACCCCATCGGTCAGAACATCACCACCATCGAGGACCCGGTCGAGTACACGTTCGAGAACATCAACCAGATCCCCATCCGCCGGGTGGCCAACCTCACCTTCGCCAACGGGCTCAAGGCCATCCTGCGCCAGGACCCGGACGTGATCATGATCGGCGAGGTCAGGGATCGGGAGACGGCGGAGATCGCCGTGCAATCCGCGCTCACCGGCCACCTGGTGCTCTGCTCCCTCCACGCCACCGACGCGGCCAGCGTCATCCAGCGCTTCATCGAGATGGGCATCGAGGGGTTCCTCGTCTCCTCGGCCCTGATCGGGGTGGTGGCCCAGCGCCTGGTGCGGCGCATCTGCACCTACTGCCGCCAGCCCGACGAGCTGGGCGCGGACGAGCGCCAGCTCTGGTTCGAGCACGGTGACCCCGAGAAGGCGGTCTTCTATCGAGGACGGGGTTGCGTGCACTGCGCTCAGACCGGGTACCGGGGCCGGATCGGCGTCTTCGAGGTGCTGCCGGTCAGCGAGTCCATCAAGCGCCTGATCAGCCTGCGGGCCCCGGCCCAGGAGATCCGCTCCCAGGCGCTGCGTGAGGGCATGCGCACGCTCCGGGAAGACGGCGTGCGCAAGGTGGCGGACGACCTGACGACGCTGTCCGAGGTCATTCGCTGCGTCTGGTCGAGCTGATGGCCCTCTACCGCTACGTGGTCTACGACGCCGCCGGGCGGCGGCTCAGCCGCTCCGTCGTGGCGCAGTCGACGGAGCAGGTGAAGCGGATGCTGTGGGACCAGGAGCTGCACGTGGTCGAGATCCGCCGGCACCGGCGCCTGCCCGTCCTGGAGGATCTGCTGCCCAACCTGGTCGGCGTCGGGCGGACCGAGATCATCATCTTCACCCGGCAGCTGGCGGCGTTCGCGCGCGCCGGCATCCCCATCCTGGACGGCCTGGCGGTGCTGCGTCAGCAGGCCGAGTCACGGCCCATGAGACGCGCCCTGGAGGAGATGATGGCCGACCTGGGGGCCGGGGTCGGGCTCTCCGACGCCCTCGCCCGCCATCCCCGCGTCTTCTCCCGGCTCTACGTGGGCATGATCCGGGCCGCGGAGGCGAGCGGCGAGCTGCACGAGGTCCTGCGCCAGCTCGCCCTCCACATGAGCCGGGAGGAGGGCGCCGTGCGCCGGGCGCGGAGCGCCATGATCTACCCCGCGGTCGTGGTGGCGCTGGCGGTGGCCGTGGTCGGCATCCTGATCGGCTTCGTGCTGCCCGCCTTCGCCCACCTCTTCGCCGACCTCGGAAGCCGGCCCCCGGTGATCACCCGGGTCCTGCTCGCCGTGGGCGCCTTCTGCCGTGACCACGCCCCCGCCCTGCTCGTCGGCGCGGCCCTGGTGGCGAGCACCGGGATCACCTGGGCGCGGACGCCCGGCGGCCGGGAGCGCCTGGACGCGCTGGTCTTGAGGCTACCCATGGTCGGCACCATCGTCCGGTACACCATCGTCGAGCGTTACCTGCGCACACTGGCCACCCTGGCCCGCGCCGGCGTCCCGATCACGACCACGCTGGATGTGGCCGCCGACGCGGTGGGCAACGCCGAGTTCCGTCGTGGTCTCCAGTCGGTGCGGGAGGCCACGCTCACCGGCGAGGGCCTGGCCGTCTCCCTGGAGCGGACGGGGCTCTTTCCCCGCATGGTGGTCCAGATCGTCCGAGTGGGCGAGGAGACGGGACGTCTCGAGACCAGCCTGGAGGAGATAGCCGAGCACTACGCCGACGAGGTGGACTACCGGCTGAAGCGGCTGATCGCCGTCATGGAGCCGGCCCTGGTCATCTCCGTGGGGGCCATCGTGGCCTTCATCGCCATCTCCGTCATCGCGCCCATGTACGCCCTGGTCCATGCCATCCACTGAACCCGCGGCCCGGCCCTCCAGGGCTCAGCACGGCGCCTCGCTGGTCGAGTCGGTGGTGGCCTCGGCCCTGCTCGGGGTGACCATGGTGGCCGGGCTCACGGCCTGGGACACGGCCTCGCTGAGCGCACGCACCGCGACCCGGCAGGCCTGGGCGGCCTGCGTCGGGCGGGCCGAGCTGGAGGCGGTGCTGGCCGCCCCCTGGTCCGCCGGCTACCCGGCGCCCGCGTCGGTCGCGGTCCTGGCGCGGCCGGCCCCCGGCTACCCCGACCTGCCCGGGCTGCAGCAGGTCACGGTCACGGTCACCGACCCGGCCTCCCGTGCCGCCCTGTACCAGGTCTCGGCGCTCAAGGCCCGCGCCCTTTCGACCGCCGGTCAACCGCTCCAGGGGGCCACCCTGGGGGCCGTGGAGCAGGGGTGTCCGACGCCGTGAGCCGGCGGCAGCGGGGCGAGACCCTGATCGAGCTCATGCTCGCGATGGCGGTCATGAGCCTGGTCTTCGCCGGGCTGGCGGGCATCACCTTCACCGTCAGCGACCGCTTCGAGCACTGGGCCGACCGCGTCACCGCGGCCTCGACCGGCTCCGCGGTGGCGGCGACCGTGCAGGCGGACAGTCATCGCTACGTCCCCTGCACGGCCCGGGCCACCGGCCTGCCCGAGCTGGCCCTGTGCTCGCCCCTGGACTGCCGGCCGGCGGTCGTCTACGCCACCACGGCCATCTCCGGCGTCTACGTCCTGGTGCGGCGGGAGGGGGCCACGGAGATCCCGCTGGCCCGCGGCAACCGACCGCTGGCCGTCACCGTCAGCGGCCGGCAGGGCCCCGACGACGAGTTCGGTCGGATCGACCTGTCGGGCGCCGGGGTGAAGGCCCTCAGCATCGCCTACCGCGCGCCACGGAGGAGCTGCGGATGAGCGACCAGCAGGGCCAGGCGCTGGTGGCCGTGCTCGTGGTGATGACGCTGGTGTTCCTGCTGGCCGGGGCCGTCGCCTTCGGAGCCTCCGCCCTCCTCGCCCAGCAGCGCCAGGGGGCCGGCGATCCGGTCCAGGCCGACTTCATCGTGGACAGCGCGGTGGCGGCCGCGGTGGCCCAGGTCGAGGCCGATCCCGGGCGCTGCCCGGGGGCACCGCGACGGCCGGCCCCGGCCGGAGCACCGTCACCGGTCGCCTCCTCACCCTCTCCCGGCGAGCGCGAGATCGGGGAGGGACGATCCAGCCCTCCCACGCCACGGCCGTCGCCCTCGACGCCCTGGCCACGCCTCCAGGAGCCGACGGCGCGACCACCGGGCCCGGGGCCATCCCGCTCCGAGCGCCAGCACCCGCGGGCCCCCGGCTCGCCGGCCACCACCACCTCCCCGGCGACGCCGGCCACCACCTCCCCGGCGACGCCGGCGCCGACGCTGCCCATCATCCTCCCCGGGGGGGTCCGATCCGGGGCCAGCTGCCTGCGGCTCGACGGCGTCCTCCAGGGGCCGGGGAGGGCACCGCTCGACCGGCAGCCGAACTCCACCTGCGCCACCGCCGTCCTGCCCGCCCTGCGGGGCCGGGCCTGGGTCTTCTTCGCCGCCCGCTGGCAGAGCCCAGGGGCCGCCTGGATCGACGCCCGGCCCGCCCCCGCTTGCGTCCCGCCCCCGAACGGGGACTGCGAGCAACGCCTCCCGGCGGGATCCCCGGCCCTGGTGCAGGTCGCGCTCGACTGCGACCTGAGCGGCCTGGAGCCACCGGTGCTGCACCTGACCGGCGCCTCGACCCGAAGCGCCCTCTTCGCCGGCGAGGGCGGCGCCGGCACTTCGCTCTACCTGCTGGCGGTGGGCACCGGGTCGGCCGGGGAGGAGGTGGTGCTGACGGGCGGGGACGGGGGACTGGTGCTGCGCGACGAGGAGCCGGTGCCATGATCGCCGAGGCCGCGCTCAGGCAGGCGGTGGACACCATCCGCGAGGGCCGCGGGCTCCTCTGCCTCGATTTCGGCGGCGGCCGCCTGAGCGCGGTCGAGATCGAGGAGGGAAGGGTGGTCGCCTGGGCCTCGCAGGAGCTGCGTCCCGGCGCCCTGCACGACGGCGCGCCCGGCGACGTACCCCGGCTCGCGGGCCGGGTGCACGACCTGGTGGTGGACGCCGGGATCAACGCCCGCCGGACCCGCCTGACGTTGCTGGACGAGGCCGCGGTCAGCCGGACCATCGTGCTGCCACCGATGCCGCCCGGGGACCTGGTCCGAGCCATGCGTTACGCGGCCGAGCGCCACCTGCCCTTCCCCGTCGATCGCGCCTCCTGGTCGTGGGACGTGGTCGAACCCTCGCCGTCGGGCCAGCGCGTCTACCTGGTCGCCACCTGGATCGACGTCGCCGAGCGCTACGATCAGATGGCCCGCGCGGCCGGGCTGCGACCCGAGGTGCTGGAGCCCAGGTCGATCGCCGTGGCCCGGGCGCTCGGCCGGGACGAGGCCGTGCTGATCGAAGGGGGCCGCGGTCGCCTGCAGCTCACCCTGGTCCTGGAGGGCCGCCCCGCTTTCGTGGCCGAGGTCCCCACCGGTCCCACCGACCGTCAGCGTCGCGATGCTCTGGAGCAGCTGCTGCAGCGGGCCTACCGCCACCAGGCGACGGCCGCCGGCGTGGCGGGGAGGGTGCAGGAGACGTCCCGCGGGGCTCCCTCCGGCCGCCTGGCGCCGCTGGTGATCGCCGGTGATCTGGAGTCCGTCGAGTTCGACCTTCCCGTCCCCGCGCTGAGGGCCACGGAGCTGGTCGCCGGCCGGCTGGCGGCGCCGGCCGGCTTCCCGGCCGGCGCCTACCTGGCCAACCTCGGCCTCGCCATGAGGTCGCGGCGGTGAGGGAGCGGGCGCGCCGGACGCCGCAGGTCAACCTGCTGCCCCGGCGGGAGCGTCGCCTCCGCCTGCCGGCCGAGCTGGGCGCGCAGGCCGGCCTGGTCCTGGTCGCGCTGGCCATCTGGACGATCGTGGGGCTGACCATCGCCATCCTGCTGGGATGGCACCCCCACGGGGGCGGGGGGCCCTGACCCCGGGGAGCAGCCCAGCTGGTGAACACGAGGGAGAGATTCATGACACGACGACGCATCCGGACGAGGGCCTCCCTGCTCCGACTCCTGCCACGCGCCCGCGAGCGCCTGTCGCGCGACCGGCAGGCGGGGTTCACGCTGATCGAGCTCCTGGTGGTGATCTCGATCCTCGGCATCCTGGCCGCCATCGTCACCATGAGCATGGTCGGCATCACCACCATCGCCCAGCAGCGCGCGGCGGCGGCCGAGGAGCAGACCGTCCAGGTGGGCTTCGACACCATGCTGGCCGAGCAGCAGGTCGACGCCGGAGACATCTGCCAGGACCTGCCCACCAACTCGCCGGCCCGGGCGGGCACCCGGGACATGAGCCAGTTCCCGGTCTCGTCGACCTACAGCGGTCCGGCGTCGCACCACCTGGTGGCGCTCTGGCCTCGGTACCTGCGTCAAGAGACCACCCACGGCGTGTACCGGTGCGTGGTCACCACCGCCCCTGACGGCACGGTCGACGACACCGGCCAGATCCAGCAGGTCAGCTACTCGCCCTGACCCGGGATCCGTGCGCCACGGACCCGGCCCGTGGCACCATCTCGGTATCGACCTCCACAGCATCCGCTCGCGTGGATCCCGGCCGAAGGCCGGCGGTGTCCGGCGCTCGCCGCCGTCCCCGGGCGCCCCGCGGTGAGGGAGGCCGGCCGGGAGACGGCTGCAGGCGGCCGTTCGGGCCTGCTCTACGCGGGCCCCTTCATCATGTACGTCGACCGCTTCTCGATGGGGCCGATGCTGCTCCCGATCGCGCGGGACCTGCACCAGCCGCTCGCCGCGGTGGCCCAGGCGGCCACGGCGTACTTCGTCCTCTACGGGGCCATGCAGGTCGTCTACGGCCTCCTCTCCGATCGCCTGGGCCGCGTCCGTCTCATGCGCGTGGCCAGCCTGGGCGCCGGTCTGGCCGCCATCCTCTCGGCCGCCGCCCCCAACCTGGCGGTGCTGGTGGCCGGCCGGGCCCTCACCGCCGCGCTGATCTGCAGCCTCTTCCCGAGCGCGCTCACCTACATCGGCGACCGCTTCCCCTTCCGGGTGCGCCAGCGGGCCGTGGCCGACCTGCTGGCGGTGGTGGCGGTGGGGATGACGCTGGCCAACCTGGGCGCGGGCCTGCTGGCCGCCTACGCCAGCTGGCGGCTGGGCTTCCTGCTGCCGGGGATCGCCCTGCTCGCCCTCGCGTTCGCGCTGCGCTGGCTGCCGGAGTCGCTGCCCGACCCCGGCCTGGAGCGGCCGCTGGCGCAGCTGCGCCGCCTGGCCACGCGGCCCTGGATGGTCTTCCTCTTCCTGGTGACCATCCCCGAGGGGGCGGCCGTCCTCGGCTTCTTCACCTTCCTCGCCCCGGCACTCGAGGCGCGGGGGACGAGCCCCGGCACCGCCGGCGCCGTGGTCGCGGTCTACGGTCTGGCCGTGCTGCTGGCCACCCGGGCGGTGAAGCGGCTGACGACACGGGTCCGTCCGCACCTCCTGATCGTCATCGGCGGGAGCGCCCTCCTGCTCGGCTTCGCCGTTGCCGCGCTCGCCCAGTCGGTCGCGACCATCCTCGTCGCCGGCGTGACGTGCGGCCTGGCCTACGCGGTCATGCACTCCACCTTCCAGACCTGGGCCACCGAGGTGGCGCCGGAGTCCCGGGGAACGGCCACCGCCCTCTTCCCCACCGCGGCCTTCCTGGGGGCGGGGCTCTGCACCATCGCCACCGCCGGCCTGGCCGACGCCGGGCGCTACGGGGAGCTGTTCTGGATCGGGGCGGCGGTGACCGTCCCCGTGGTGGCGATCGGGGCCGCCGGTCGGTGGCGCTTCCCCGAGCGCGAGGGGGGCGACGCCGGCGGCGGGGTGATCGGCGAGGGCATCGCCGGCTGACGGCGGCGCCGCCGCACCGGCGGCTCAGGGCTCCAGCCGGCGGTCCTGGCCCAGGACCCAGAAGGCGGCGGCCAGGACCAGCGCGAGCCCGACCACGGTCAGCTCCGCCCAGAGCGCGTCGGGGAAGACGACCCTGAGCACGCCCGAGGCCACCAGGTAGACGCCGAGCAGGAGCAGCGCCAGCTTCAGCCGCCGGGCCACGTTGCGCAGCTGGCTGCGAAGGCCCCCCGGGCGCAGCGAGAGGACGCTCACGGCCAGCAGGGCGAAGAGGACCAGACCGGCCAGGATGGCGCGCACCAGCGCCAGTCTGCCACGTCGGACGCCCGGGCCTCAGGACCCATCGAGACGCGTCTCGGGGCACCCCATCCGGAGCTCGCTCCGATGGGGACCCCTCGATGGGGAGCCCAGGCGGCACCTCGCTCGCGGCCCGGCCCCGGCGCGGCGGCGCCGCCGTGGATCGCCGGCGCACCCGGTAACCTGCTCCTGACATGTGGCTCGTCTGCACCCGCCGTTGCGGGGGAACCCTCTTCCGGGCCGTCTTCGCGGAGGTGGTGGTCGACGCCGAAGGCCGTTACCAGGACCACCGGATCGCGCAGCCCGGCTACCTGTGCCTGAACTGCGGCGCCCCGGCCG
>JAJPKS010000292.1 GCA_021323605.1 Bacillota bacterium
CCGCGGATCACGACCATCGAGATCAACCCCGACCGGATCCGCGACGTCATCGGCCCCGGTGGCAAGGTGATCCGCAAGATCGTGGAGGAGACCGGAGCCCAGATCGACGTCGAGGACGACGGCCGGGTCTTCATCGCCTCCGCCGACCAGGACAGCGCCCGGCGCGCCGTGGAGTGGATCAGGAGGCTGACCGATGAGGTGCAGCTGGGAAAGATCTACCGGGGCAAGGTGGTGCGCATCATGCCCTTCGGCGCCTTCGTGGAGGTGCTGCCCAACCAGGACGGCCTGGTCCACATCTCCCGGCTCACCGACCACCGGGTGGAGCGGGTCGAGGAGGTCGTCAACGTCGGCGACGAGATCGTGGTCAAGGCGATCGAGATCGACAGCCAGGGGCGGCTCAACCTGAGCCGGCAGGCGGCGATCGAGGAGCTGACCGCCCAGGGCGAACCGGTGGAGGAGCGGATCGACATGGAGGCGGTGGCCGCGGCGCTGGCCTCCTCGCCGCCGGCCCGGGAGGCCCGGGGCCGCAACGGTCGTGGTCGCGGACGCGAACGCGAACGCGGGCGCGAGCGCGAGCACCACGGAGAGCGCCGGCGCCGGGAACGCTGATCGGTCGTGGCCCGGGGGGCCACCGCGCGCCCCGGCGGTGGTCCCCCGACTATGCTGTGGCGGCGTGGGCCGACCGCGCATCGTGCTGTGCATCCCGACCCGGAACCCCGGTCCCCGGGTCGACGCCCTGGTCGAGGGCATCCGGGGGCAGACGCTGCGGCCGTGGCGTGTCCTGGTCGTCGACTCCTCGACCGGTGGGGAGGACGTGGAGCGCTTCTTTGAGCTGGGGGCCGAGATCCGGCGCGTTCCCCCCGATCGCTTCGACCACGGCGGGAGCCGCAACCTGGCCTTCTCCGTCGAAGGTGCCGATGCCTATCTCTTCCTGACCCACGACGCCGTCCCCGCCCATCCCGAGGCCTTCGAGCGTCTGGCGGCGGCGCTCGAGGAGCCGGCGGTCGGCGTCGCCTACGGGCGCCAGCTCCCCCGTCCCGACGCCTCCCCGCTGGCACGGGCCCACCGGGCCTTCAACTATCCCGAGCGCTCGATCCGGTATCGGCTGGGAGACGTGGCCCGGCACGGGGTCCGCGCAGTGTTCTGCTCGAACTCGTTCGCCATCTACCGGCGTGAGGCGGTCGAGGAGCTGGGGGGATTTCCCTGTCCCGTGGTCAGCAACGAGGATCGCTGGGCGGCCGCGCGTCTGCTCCAGCTGGGATGGGAGCTGGCCTACGTGGCCGAGGCGCAGGTGGTCCACTCCCACGAGCACTCGCCGGTGGCGCAGTTCCGGCGCTACTTCGACACCGGTGCCTTCGAGGCCGAGCATCCCTGGTTCGGAGAGCTGGTGGGGAGACCGACGGGGGAGGGGCTGGAGATGGTGCGTCGCCAGATCGCGGCGCTGCGCGAGGCCCGGGTGCGGTTCGGGGTGCTCCGGGTGGCCGTGCACGCCGGCGCCGCCTGGCTGGGGTACCGGGCCGGACGGGCGCATCGCCGACTGCCCCCGGCGCTTCGAGTCGTCCTCGGCGCCAATCAGGCCTACTGGCGCGCCCGGCGCCGGACGTGCCCCGAACCCGGAACCGTGATCGAGACCGGGGTCGGCGCCGGCGGCCGCCGGCGGTAGGACGGCTCAGATCCCGACCGTCTCGGCCCAGATCCTCGCCCGGGCCTCGGCCGGCAGCAGCTCCGCGGGGTAGATGGCCACCCGGCACCCCAGCAGGCGCTCCAGGTCGGCCCTGAACCGGGCCGGGGAGCTCTGGCCTCCCTCGACCAGGAAGTCCATTCGGTCGAGGTCGGCCGCAGCCGGCCACCAGCGCATGGTGGCCACGCCGTGCCGTCCGGCCAGCGCCCGGATGGCTCGACGACGCTGGGCCACGACCGCCGGCACGGTGCACCCGGCCTCCTCCCGTCGGAGCTGCGGTGGGCGACCCCGGGCCGGCCGGCCGCGACGTCGAGCCCCGTGCCCTGCTCGGATCGGGGCCGACGCCTCCCGGCCTCCTCCCGCTGATTGGACGAGCTGCATGGGAGGATGATAGCGAACCGATGTTCGTCGGTCCAGGGGCCCGGGCGGGGAGGTGTGAGATGCCGGCGCCGGGCACCGTCGCCTATGCTTCCTGACATCGTGGTTCGGGTGGCCCTGGCGGGGCATCGGGGGCGCACGGGCAGCGAGCTGGCCCGGGCGCTGGAGGCCGCGACCGACGTGGAGTACGTGGGAGGTGTCGGTCGCGGCGACGATCTCGCCGCCTTCCTCGCCCGGAGGCGGCCGCAGGTGCTGGTCGACTTCACCCATCCGGGCGTGGCGCTCGACAACGCCCTGGCCGCGGTGCGGGCCGGGGCGGCCCCGGTGGTGGGCACCAGTGGCCTCGGACCGGAGGCCGTCGACCGTCTGGAGGAGGCCTGCCGGGCCGTCGGGCTCGGGGGCGTGGTGGCCCCCAACTTCGCCGTGGGCGCGGTGCTGATGATGCGCCTGGCCGAGCTGGCGGCGCCCTTCTTCGAGGCGGTCGAGGTGATCGAGATGCACCATGCCGGGAAGGCCGACGCCCCCTCCGGGACCGCCCTGGCCACCGCGCGGCGCCTGGCGGCGAGCAAGCCCGGTGGCTTCGCCCACAACCGGCCGCTGACGGTGACCCTACCCGGTGCCCGTGGCGGCGAGGAAGGTGGGGTGGCGGTGCACTCGGTGCGGCTGCCGGGGGTGGTGGCCGACCAGGAGGTGATCCTGGGGCTGCCCGGGCAGACGCTCGTCGTCGCCCATCGCACCACCAGCCGCGAGTGCTACGTCCCCGGCGTGCTCCTCGCCGTCCGCAAGGTGGTGGAGGGACCGCGCTTCTACCGCGGCCTCGACGAGCTGCTCGGCCTGGGCGGGCTTGGTCTGGGATGAGCGGGTTCGGAGGGCGGCGGGGCCGTGGGACGCAGGGTCTAAACTCCAGAGGCATGTCTCGCCGCGGACGGGGCCTTCGGGTCGCGGTGGTGGGCGCCACCGGGGTGGTCGGCCAGGAGTTCTTCCGGGTGCTGGCCCAGCGCGCCTTCCCGGTCGCCGGCCTGAAGGCGCTGGCCTCCGAGCGGTCGGCGGGCGGGTCGGTGCGGTGGGACGGACGATCGCTCCCGGTCGAGGCGCTGGACGAGCGCGCCCTGGCCGGTGTCGACCTCGCCCTGTTCAGCGCCGGGGCCGACGTGTCCCGGACCTTCGCGCCCCTCGCGGTCGAGGCGGGCGCGCTGGTGGTGGACAACAGCTCGGCCTGGCGCATGAACGACGACGTCCCCCTGGTGGTCCCGGAGGTGAACGCCGAGGACATCGCTCGCAGCGAGGGGATCATCGCCAACCCCAACTGCAGCACGATCCCGCTGACCATCGTGCTGGATGCGCTGCGACGCGAGGCGGGTCTGGAGCGCGTGCTGGTGGCGACCTACCAGTCGGCCTCCGGGGCCGGCCGCGACCTGGTCCTCGAGCTGGAGGAGCAGATCCGGGCCGTCGCGGCCGGGCGCCGGCCCGAGGCCAGCGTCTACCCCCACGTCCTGGCCCACAACGTGGTTCCGGGGGGCTGGCCGCCGGCGCGGGACGGCTACAACGAGGAGGAGATGAAGATCGTCAACGAGACGAGGAAGATCCTCCACGCCCCGCGGCTCCGGGTGGGAGCCACCTGCGTGCGGGTGCCGGTTCCCGTCGCCCACAGCGAGGCGGTCCTGGTGGAGACCGAGCGCGCTCTCGAGCCCGAGGCGGCACGGGAGCTGTTGGGCCGGACACCCGGCGTGGTGGTGCTGGATGGTCCCGGACCGGACGATTATCCGACCCCGGCCGCGGTGGCCGGGACCGATGAGGTGTACGTCGGCCGCATCCGCCGCGATCTCTCCAGCGACCGTGGGTTGCTCATGTGGATCGTGTCCGACAACCTGCGCAAGGGAGCGGCGCTGAACGCGGTGCAGGTCGCGGAACGAGCGGTCGAGATGGGGGTGCTGTAGTCAGATGGGCCAGGACGTGCCGCCGATCGGGCGGCTCTTGACGGCGATGATCACGCCCTTCCGGGAGGAGGGGACGATCGACTACGCGGCCGCGCAGCAGCTGGCGCGCCAGCTCTGCGACGACGGCTCGGACGGCATCGTGGTGGCGGGCACGACCGGCGAGTCGCCCACCTTGAGCGATGACGAGAAGATCGAGCTCGTTCGTGCCGTCAAGGAGGCCATCCCCGGCCGGAGCGTGGTGGCGGGGACGGGCACCTACGACACCCGCCACTCGGTCGAGCTCTCCGAGCGGGCGATGGCGGCCGGTGCCGACGCGCTCCTCTGCGTCGTCCCTTACTACAACAAGCCGCCCCAGGAGGGCATGTACCGGCACTTCCGTGAGCTGGCCCGGGTGGGTCCGGTGATCATGTACAACATTCAGAGCCGAACCGGGGTGAACATGAGCGCCGAGACCACGCTGCGGTGCGCGGCCGAGCCCGGGGTGATCGGCGTCAAGGAGGCGAGCGGGAACATCGACCAGATGGGGTTCGTCTGCGCCGGCGCTCCACCCGGCTTCCGGGTCTGGTCCGGTGACGACAGCTTCACCCTGCCCCTTCTGGCCGTGGGTGGGTACGGGGTCATCTGCGTGGTCTCGCATCTGGCCGGCTCGGCCATGAAGCGGATGATCGAGGCCCACCTGGCCGGCCGCAACGACGAGGCGCGGTCCATCCACCATCGCTTGCTGCCGCTGATCAAGGCCCTCATGACCGTGTCCTCCAACCCGGTGCCGGTCAAGTCGGTGCTCAACGCCCTGGGCTTCCCCGCCGGGCCGTTCCGCCTGCCCCTGACCCCGCTTCCCCAGGCCGACCTGGACCGGGTGCTGGAAGCGGTCCGCGCGGCCGGCGACCTGGTCACGTTCCGTGGCGGTGCCCGCGTCGGCTGACGGCGGCCAGCCGCCGTCGCCTTCCGAGGTGGGCTCCGAGCTGGAGCGGTTGCACGCGCGGATCCGGGCGTGCACCCTCTGCGGCCTCCACGCGACGCGGACCCGGGCCGTGCCCGGCAGCGGCCGGGTGCCGGCCGAGGTCATGATCGTGGGCGAGGCGCCGGGCTTCAACGAGGACGTCAAGGGTCTTCCCTTCGTGGGGCCGGCGGGCCGATTGCTGGATACGCTGCTGCGACAGATCGGCCTCTCGCGGGAGGAGGTGTACATCACCAACGTCCTCAAGTGCCGGCCGCCGCAGAACCGCGATCCCATGCCCCACGAGGCGGAGGCCTGCCTGCCTTACCTCAGGCTCCAGTTCAAGCTCGTGCAGCCCAAGGCGGTGCTGGTGTTGGGCCGCCACGCCCTGGAACGGATGCTGCCCGGCGTGGGCCCGATCTCCCGCGTCCACGGTCAGATCTTCGTGCGTTCGGGGGTCGCCTTCATGCCCTGCTACCATCCGGCCGCCGCGCTGCACAATGCAGCCCTGCTGGACGACCTCCAGAAGGACTTCGACCGGGTCCGCGAGTACCTGGATCGGCTCCTGGGCGAGGAGCGGGCGGAGCCGGAGGAGGCGGCGGTCGAGCCGGGGCCGGAACCGACCGACCCCGAGCCCCCACCGGAGGCGGAGCAGCTGTCGCTGATCTAGGCCCCTCCTCGAGGCTCAGGTACGTGCCGCTCGGGGGCCTGGGGGAGATCGGGCTCAACATGTGGGCCCTGGAGTGGCAGGGCGAGGTCCTCGTCGTCGACGCGGGCCTCATGTTCCCGCACGAGGAGATGCTGGGCGTGGACCTGGTCCTGCCCGACCCGGCCTATCTCCTCCAGCCCGGCCGCCGCGTTCGGGGGGTGGTCCTGACCCACGGCCACGAGGACCACATCGGCGGGTTGCCCTTCCTGCTCCGTCGGCTGGCGGTGCCCGTCTACGGCACCGCCCTGACCCTGGGGCTGGCCCGGCCGCGGCTTCGCGAGCACCGCATCCTGCGGGAGGCGGACCTGCGCGAGGTCCGGCTCGGGGACCGGGTCCAGCTGGGGCCCTTCCGGGTCGAGACCATCCCGGTCGCCCACAGCCTCCCCGATGCGGCCGCGCTGGCCATCGAGACGCCGGTGGGACAGGTGCTCTACACCGGCGACTTCAAGCTGGAACGGAATCCGCCCTGGGGCCGGGGGACGGACGTGGAGCGGTTCCGGCAGCTGGGTGAGGAGGGGGTCCTCCTGATGCTCAGCGACTCCACCAACGCCGAGCGTCCGGGGGTCAGCGGTTCGGAGCGGGATCTCGAGCCCCGCTTCGAGCGGATCTTCGCCGAGGCGCCGGGCCGCATCGTGATCGCGACCTTCGCCTCCAACATCTACCGCCTGCAGCTGGCGGTGACGCTGGCGGCGGGGCACGGACGGCGGGTCGCGCTCGCCGGCCGCAGCCTGCGCAACGCCTTTCGGACCGCCTGCGAGCTGGGCTTCCTGCAAGTCCCCGAGGGCCTGGTGGCCCGTCTCGAGGACGTGGTCGACGATCCCCGCCTGGTGCTCCTCACCGCGGGCAGCCAGGGCGAGCCGGTCTCCGCCCTCTCCCGGTTCGCGGCCCGTCGCCACCCGGTCGTGAACGTGCGCGAGGGCGACTGGGTGGTCATCTCCGCGCGGCCGATCCCCGGCAACGAGCGGCTGGTCAACCGCACCATCGACAACCTCTACCGCCACGGTGCCGAGCGCGTCCTCGCCTCCGAGGCGGAGCGGGTCCACGTCTCCGGCCACGCCCACCGCGACGAGCTGTTGGAGATGCTGCGCATCGTCCGGCCCCGCTTCTTCGTCCCCGTGCACGGCGAGTACCGCCAGCTCCACGCCCACGCGCAGCTCGCCCGCCAGGCCGGGATCCCCCCCGAGCGCGTGTTCCTCGTCGAGGACGGAGGTGTGCTCGAGCTGGGGCCGGAGTCGGCCCGGATGTCACAGGAGGGGGTCGCCGGGTACGTCTTCGTCGACGGCCTGGGCATCGGCGACGTGGAGCAGGTGGTGCTCCGGGATCGTCGCCACCTGGCCAGCGACGGCATCGTGATCGCCACCATCGGCATCGACCACGACACCGGGGCGGTGCGCACCGGCCCGGACCTGATCTCGAGGGGGTTCATCGATCCCGGGCTCTCCGAGGAGTTGATGTCGGAGGCCCGGCAGGCGGCCCTGATCGCGATCCGGGGCGCCGGCCGGAGACCCGACCTGGCGACGTTGCAGGAGGCCGTGCACGACGCCATCTCGCGCCTCCTGTGGCGACGCACCCGCCGGCGGCCGATGGTGATCCCGCTGCTGACCGAGCTGTGAGGGGGCGAGGCGTAGGATGGTCCGGCGGCGGGTGTGGTGCCCGGCGCACCCGACCCGGCCGATCCCGGCCGGGGGGCCTTTCGGGCAAGATTGCTGGGAACCAAGCCGTGGATCCGGGGAAGATCGTCGATGCCGTCGAGCCGGAGCGCCGATCCGGCCCGGGAGGGAAGGGAACGGTACGGTGAGGAGAGCTGGCCGGAGCCGTGAGCGACGCCATCGCGCAGCGGGGTAAGGGCGGGGGATGGAGGCCAGGAGCATGAAGCTGCCCCCGGTCGGCCTGGTCGCCCCCACGCTGTGCCCGCGCTGCGACACCCCGACCGCTTCCGAGGACGGCCAGCGCGTGGACCGGTGCCCGAACTGCGGCCTGCAGCTGCGCTGGTGCGGCAACTGCCGGGGCGTGGCCGGTCCCTTCGATCGGTACTGCGGGTTCTGCGGCTTCGAGCTGGTTCGCGGCAGCCGTCGCAGCCCGCTCTGGCGCGCCTGGCTGCTGGTGGCGCTGGTCCCGCTGGCCGCCGGCCTGGCCTACGGGCTGTGGTCGGCGCACCTCGTCGACCTGATCGTACGCCCGACTCCGGCTCCGCCCCTGGCCACCACCGGCCATCGCAGCGCCGGTCTCGGCCTGCGCTACGCGGCGCCGTTTGGCTGGACCGTGATCGACTACTCGAGCGGGCCTGGGCAGACGTTGCCCGTGATCGTGATGTCCCGCAACCCGCTGGACCAGGCGGCCGCCGTCCAGAGCGGGGGCGACCTGACCCGGGTGGGTCGGCCGCGATCGACCGTCGTGTCCCTGAGCCGGACCACGCCCCAGCGCACCCTGGTGGCGGACACGACCGATCCGGCTGCGGTCCTGACCGCCGAACTCGCGCCCCTGGTGAGCGTGCCGTCGTCGGAGGGGAGCGTCCACGTCCTCCAGCCCGTCCACGCTCTCATCGTCGGGGGCCGGCCGGCGGCCCAGGTCCTGCTCCAGGTGGACCGGGGCGGGGAGCGCTACTACCTGGTCCGGGCCCTGGTCTACGTCCCCGGCCCGGGCGGCTCCATGCTCCGGGTCGACGCCGTGGTGCCCGCCGGCGAGTGGGAGATGACCCAGAACACGGTCACCGCGATCCTGCGCTCGCTGGCCTTCTCCTGAGTCCTCCGGTGCTCCGGCCGGGACGGGCTCAGTCGGGCCTGGGCAAGGTCGAACCGCACTGAGTGCAGAAGCTGTGACGGTGGAGGTTGTGGTGCCCGCACGCCGGGCACACCAGCCGCCGGGGGGGCACTCCCTCCTGCCAGCGATCGCGCTCCCGTCGGTACCAGAGCCCGTTCTCCGGTCCCAGGCTCCACTCGCGGCCCTCGGCGTCCTGGACCCGGAGCTCGCGCACCGCGGCCCGGAAGGCTCGGTGGTCGAGGGCGCCGGAGCGGCGCCGGGCGACCAGCTCCTGGTAACGTTGCTCGGCTCGGCCGAAGGGGTCGATGGCCATCTCCGGCAGATATAATCCCCGCAGGCACCGCCTGGTTTCAGCATTGCGTCGCACGACCGCCCGTTCTCGCCGTTCCGGCGCCGTGGCCCGACGCAGCTCGGGCAAGCCCCGTCGGTCCCGTGCCCGGCGGCCGTCCCCGCCGCTCCTGACTCCCACCCAGACCCGTGAGGTGGGCGGCGTCGCGGTCGCGGGGCTGGGCCTGCTCTGCGTGGTGAGCGTGCTGACCGGCGGCGGCCCGGTGCTGCGGGCCGTTCGGGAGGTCCTCCTGGGGCTGTTTGGGCTGGGGTGGATCGTGCCCGCCGGCTGCGCGATCGGCCTGGGGGCGCTCTGGATCTGGCCACGTCCACCCGCGCTGCACCCGGCCCATCTGCTCCCGGGGGCGATCGGCGTGGTGACGACCCTCGGCGTGCTGAGCATCGCCTCGGCCCCGGCCGGCGGGGAGGTGGGTCGGCTGGTGGCGACGCTGGTGGTCGGTCCCACCGGCCCGGCGGGAGGACTCCTGGTCCTCCTGCTGGTGACGCTGGCGAGCCTGATCGCCGCCCTGCGTTTCAGCCTGGGCGCGGCCCTGCTGGCCCTGGCCTCCGCCGGCCGCGTGGCCTACGCCGAACGACAGCGGCTTCGGGCCCTGGTCCGGCGCCGGCCGCCGGAGGCGGGCCAGGGCGGCGCTCCCCGCCCCGCCGTCACCGGGACGGGCGAGGTCGCCCTGCCGGAGGAGTTTCCCGTCCCGGCTCCGGCCCCGAACGCGATCTGGGTCCCGGACCATCTCGAGGAACGTGCGCTCGCCCAGGCTCGGCTCACGGCCCAGAGCGGAGAGCCGCCGGCGCCGCCGGCCGTGGCCCCCCGGCCCGCGGCCGAGGGTGACCTCCCGGTGGTCGGGGGCGAATGGGACGACGAGCCGGCGGTCGACTGGAAGCTCCCCCCTCTGAGCCTGCTGGACAGCGCCTCGGCCAAGCGAGAGCGTCAGCAGGAGGAGATCAAGCGCAACGTCAAGATCATCGAGGGGACCCTGGCCACGTTCGGGGTCCAGGCCCGGGTGATCGGCGTCAACTCGGGCCCCGCGGTCACCCAGTACGAGCTCCAGCCCGCGGCCGGGGTCCCGGTGCGCCGTGTGGTCGCCCTCCAGAACGACCTCTCGCTGGCGCTGGCGGCGGCGCCGCTGCGCATCGAGGCGCCCATCCCCGGCAAGTCGGCCATCGGCATCGAGGTGCCCAACAAGGCCATGACCCTGGTCACCCTGCGAGAGGTGGTCGAGAGCGCCGGATTCCGCAGTCCCGACCGGGTGCTGGCGGTCGCGCTGGGGAACGACGTCGGCGGCCAGCCGATGGCGGCCGACCTGACCCGCATGCCCCACCTGCTCATCGCCGGCGCCACCGGGCAGGGGAAGAGCGTGTGCATCAACGCTCTCATCTGCAGCCTGCTGCTGCAGGCGACCCCTGAGCGGCTGCGGCTGGTGATGATCGATCCCAAGCGGGTGGAGCTCCAGGGCTACAACGGGCTGCCCCACCTGGTCGTGCCCGTCATCGTCGAGCCCCACCAGGCGGCGGCGGCCCTGCGCTGGGCGGTCACCGAGATGGAACGCCGCTACCGGCTTCTGGCTCAGGAGGGAGCGCGTAACCTCGCCGTCTACAACGAGCGCGCCCGGGCGGCGGCCGCCCGGTGCCTCCCCTACCTGGTGATCGTGGTCGACGAGCTGGCGGACCTCATGATGGTCGCCGCGGGCGAGATCGAGGAGCTGATCTGCCGGATCGCGCAGCTGGCCAGGGCGGTCGGCATTCACCTGGTCATCGCCACCCAGCGGCCCTCGACCGACATCATCACCGGTCTGATCAAGGCCAACGTCCCCTCCCGGATCGCCTTCGCCGTGGGCTCCCAGGTCGACAGCCGGGTCATCCTGGACGCGGCCGGGGCGGAGAAGCTGCTGGGCCGCGGCGACATGCTCTACCAGCCGGTCGACGCGGGCAAGCCGACGCGGCTCCAGGGCGCCTTCATCTCCGACCGGGAGGTGGAGGCGATCGTCGGGTTCTGGAGGTCCCAGGGGGAGCCTCGCTACCTCGACGAGGTGCTGGAGGCCGGGCCCCCCGGCTCTGACGAGCCGGGCCGGGGCGAGCGCCGTCTGGATCCGCTCTTCGCCCGGGCCGCCCGCGCCGTCGCCGCCGAGGGAGCCGCCTCGGTCTCGCTGATCCAGCGGAAGTTCAACGTCGGCTACTCCCGGGCGGGACGGATCGTCGACCAGCTGGCCGAGCACCGCGTGATCGGCGGCTACCAGGGGAGCAAGTCGCGGGAGGTGCTGATGACGCTCCCCGACGTGGACGAGCTCCTGGAGCGACTCGGTCTGGAGGGATGACGGGGGGCGGCCGGCCGGGAGGACCTTGCGCGGGGCCGGCCGGGGCGGCGAGCAGCGAGAATGACGGCAGATGAACCTTCCCAACGCCCTCACCCTCAGCCGCTTGCTCGCCGTGCCGGTGTTGATGGCGCTGCTGATCGTGAGCTTCCCGTACCACGACCAGCTGGCGGCCGGGGTGTTCCTCGCCGCCTCACTGACCGACACCCTGGACGGCAACCTGGCCCGGCGCCGGGGCCAGGTGACGGAGCTGGGAAAGTTCCTCGACCCGCTTGCCGACAAGCTCTTCATCCTCTCCGTGCTCATCGTCCTGGTCCAGGAGGGCGAGCTGGCGGCGTGGGTGGTGGTGGTGATCTTCGGCCGAGAACTCCTGATCACGGTCCTGCGCTCGCTGAGCGCCAGCCAGGGTCGGGTGATCGCGGCCACGCCCTGGGGGAAGACCAAAACCGTGCTCCAGGTCCTGGCCGTGATCCTGCTGATCCTCCAGCGCCCCTACCCGCCGCTGGAGGTACCGGCCAACGTCGTGGTCGGGATCGCGGTGGCCTTCACGGTGCTCAGCGGGATCGACTACCTGTGGCGGTTCCGCCACGTGGTCTGGCGGCCGGAGGGGCTGGCGGCGCCGGCGGGCGGGGCGCCGGGGTCGGAGTCGCCCGTGAACCCGCTGGTCCGGCGCCTGCACGAGGCGCTCTCCACGCGCGGCCTGACCCTGGCCGTGGCCGAGTCCTGCACGGGCGGGCTGCTGGCAGCGGCCATCACCGACCAGCCGGGCAGCTCCGCCTACTTCAAGGGCGGGATCGTCGCCTACTCGAACGAGATCAAAGAACGACTGCTGGGCGTGCCGGGCGAGCTCCTGGCCCGCCACGGCGCCGTCAGCGCCGAGGTGGCGCGGGCCATGGCGGAGGGGGTTCGCCGCCGCCTGGAGGCGGACCTGGCGCTCTCGATCACGGGGATCGCGGGGCCGGATGCGGATGGAACCGAGAAGCCGGTCGGGCTCACCCACATCTGGGTGGACTCGGACCGGGGTGGCGAGGGCCGTCGTTTCGTGTTCGACGGAGACCGCTGGCAGAATCGGCATCGGGCGGTCGCCGAGGCGCTGGCGCTGGCGCTGGCCAGGGTGGGCGCAACCCCTTGACGTCTCGAACGGGTGTTCGTATGCTGTATCGACATCCCGGCTCGGTCGGCGTCGTCCGAGTGTGAAGGAGGTTGACCGTGCCGGTCAGGAAGAACAGACTCACAGCCGAGCACGCGGGCGATGGGGCGCCAGCGGCAGGAGGAACCGTGGAAAAGGAGAAGGCACTCAACACCGCCATCCAGCAGATCGAGAGGAGTCACGGGAAGGGCTCGATCATGCGTTTCGGAGAGGTCGCCGCCTCGCGCGAGGTGCAGGTGATCCCGACGGGGGCGCTCTGCCTCGACCTGGCCCTGGGAGTGGGCGGGATGCCCCGTGGCCGCGTCGTGGAGATCTACGGCCCGGAGTCGGCCGGCAAGACCACGGTCGCGTTGCACGTCATCGCCGAGGCCCAGCGGCAGGGTGGGGTGGCCGCCTTCGTCGACGCCGAGCACGCCCTGGACCCGATCTACGCGGCCCGCATCGGGGTGAACATCGACGAGCTGCTGATCAGCCAGCCGGACAGCGGTGAGCAGGCGCTCGACATCGTCGAGGTCCTGGTGCGCAGCGGGGCCGTGGACGTGGTGGTGATCGACTCGGTGGCCGCCCTGGTGCCCAAGGCCGAGATCGAGGGCGAGATGGGCGACAGCCACGTGGGGCTCCAGGCCCGGCTGATGTCGCAGGCACTGCGAAAGCTGACCGCGGCCATCTCGAGGTCCAACTGCTGCGTGATCTTCCTGAACCAGCTCCGGGAGAAGGTCGGCATCATGTTCGGCAACCCGGAGACGCAGCCCGGAGGACGGGCGCTCAAGTTCTATTCCTCGGTGCGTCTCGACATCCGCAAGGTCGAGGTGGTGAAGTCGGGCCTCGAGAGCATCGGGGCCAGGGTCAAGGTCAAGGTCGTCAAGAACAAGGTGGCGCCGCCGTTCCGTTCGGCCGAGTTCGACATCCTGTTCAACGAGGGCATCTCACGGGAGGGGGCGCTGCTCGACGCCGCCCTGGAGTACGGGGTCGTCGAGAAGAGCGGCACCTGGATGTCCTACGGCGACGTCCGCCTCGGTCAGGGAAGGGAGAACGTGCGCAACTTCCTGCGAGAGAACCCGACCCTGGCCGGTGAGATCGAGGCCCGGGTGCGGGAGCGAGCGGCAGGAGCGCCATCGGCGGTGCCGACGCCGGTTGGAGTGGGGCCGGACGAGGGCTGAGGCGCGCGATGCGCTGACGCTGGCGTTGCGCTGGCTCGCGCAACGCCAGCACGCCGAGGCGGAGCTCGAAAGGAAGCTACGACGCCGGGGCGTCTCGCCGGAGACGGCCACGGTGGTGCGGGCACGCCTGCGCGAGCTGGGTTACCTCGACGATCGCGAGTTCGCGCGTTCCCTGGTCGCCCATCGATCGCGCCGGCGCGGACCGGCCCTGATCGCGGCCGAGCTCGCCGCCCGCGGGATCGACCCCCGGCTGGCGGCCGAGGCCGTCGCCGAGGTCGAGAGGGACCGGCAGCTGGATGCGGCCCGGCGGCTGGTCGTGCGTCGTCCCGACCGGTCCCCTCGCGACCTGGCCGCGTGGCTGACGCGGCGAGGCTTCTCCATGGACGTGATCCGGGAGGTGGTGGGGGAGGGGGCGCTGGACCCCTTTCCCGGGGAAGGGGGGCCGGCCTGAGCGCGGCGGGGAAGCCGGTGGGCGGGCCGGGGGGTATGATTTCTGTCTTCGACCCGGCAGAGCTTGATGGTCAACAAGGTGTCGTTGCCAGGGGTCCGGAGCGGCTCTAGAATCCGAATTGGGCCCGCTCCGTGGACGGAGTCGGCGTCTGCGAAGTTGCTCTGACCTACCAGCGGGGCCAGCCGGCCCCGTCTTCGGCATAGCACCTTCACAACCGAATAACGAGAGGTGAACCATCGAATGTCCGTCTATGTCGTCCTGCTGCTGGTGGTGGTCGCTGCGGTCGCGGGTGGCGGGGTCGCGTACGTCGTCGCCCGGGGCAGCTTCCGGCGGCAGCAGCTCGCGCAGCTGGGCGAGATCGAAGCCAGGGCCCAGCAGCGGCTGGCCGAAGTCGAGAACATCGCCAAGGAACGCGTGCTCGAGGCCAAGGAGGAAGCCGTCCGAATCCGGGCCGCCGCCGAAGAGGAGACCCGGGAGGCGAGGGTCCAGGTCCAGCAGACACAACGACGCCTCCACCAGAAGGAGGAGAACCTGGATCGTCGTAGCGACGAGCTGGCTCGGCGCGAGCAGGGCATCGGTGAGCGCGAGCGCGCGCTCGAGCAGATCAAGGCCCAGCTCGAGGAGGCCGCCCAGCGGCAGCTCAAGGAGCTGGAACGGGTCGCGGCCATGAGCCGTCAGGAGGCGCAGGGGATCCTGTTGAGCCAGGTCGAGAAGGACCTGCGCAACGAGATCGCGCGCCGGGTCAAGGACGCCGATCAGGCGGCCCGCGACGAGAGCGAACGGCGGGCTCGGGCCATCGTGACCGAGGCGATCCAGAGGATCGCCGCCGACCAGACGGCCGAGACCTCGGTCTCGGTGCTGCCGCTTCCCAACGACGAGATCAAGGGTCGCATCATCGGTCGGGAGGGACGGAACATTCGTGCCCTCCAGCAGGCCACGGGCATCGACCTCATCATCGACGACACGCCCGAGGCCATCGTGATCAGCGGGTTCGATCCCGTTCGCCGTGAGGTCGCCAAGACGGCGCTGAACAAGCTGATCGTCGACGGTCGGATCCACCCCGCCCGGATCGAGGAGACGGTGGCCAAGGCCCGCCAGGAGGTAGCCCAGCGGATCAAGGACGAGGGCGAAGCCGCGGCCCTGGACGTGGGTGTCCAGGGTCTGCATCCGGAGATCATCCGGCACCTGGGGGTGCTTCGCTTCCGGACCAGCTACGGACAGCAGGTCCTGAGCCACTCGAAGGAGGTCGCCTACCTGGCTGCGGCCATGGCAGGCGAGATCGGCGCCGACGTCCGGGTGGCCAAGATGGC
Source organism: Bacillota bacterium (assembly GCA_021323605.1). GTDB lineage: Bacteria > Chloroflexota > Dormibacteria > Dormibacterales > Dormibacteraceae > CADDZO01. Next base: position 15,128 of record JAJPKS010000292.1, read on the forward strand.
GGGTCTGCTGCACGACATCGGCAAGGCCATCGACCACGAGGTCGAGGGCTCGCACGCGGTGATCGGGGCCGACCTGATCCAGCGCTTCGGGGTTCCGGCGGAAGTGGTGCACGCGGTTCGCGCCCATCACTACGACGAGGAGCCCAGCACCATCGAGGCCAACCTTCTGATTGCGGCCGACGCGATCTCGGCCGCCCGCCCCGGGGCCCGGCGGGAGACGCTGGACGCCTACATCCGGCGTCTGGAGAAGCTGGAGCAAATCGCCAACTCCTTCCCGGGGGTTCTACAGTCGTACGCCATCCAGGCGGGCCGCGAGGTCCGCATCCTGGTGCGGCCGGAACAGATCGACGACGCCTCGGCGCAGCTCATGGCCCGTGAGATCGCCAAACGGATCGAGAGCGAGCTCAGCTACCCGGGGCAGATCAGAGTGACGGTGGTCCGCGAAACCCGCGCGACCGAGTACGCGCGGTAGGGGCAGCACAGCTCAGTTGAAGGAGGCTCGTACCCGAAGGGAACGGGCCTCCTTTTTCGTTCCTGCCACGCTCGACCGGGATCGAGGGCCGGGGTCGCCCGATCTGGTTTCCTTAGTGCCTGTGATCGTGCCTACCATCGCCTGCCATCGGCCGCCGGCGGTCCCTCCGCTCCGGCGGACCCGCCCCGAGGAGCCCGCTCGTGGCTGAGGACGACTTCCGCATCCTGTTCGTCGCCGACGTGGTGGGACGTCCGGGACGCCGGGCGCTGGCGGCGCTCCTGCCCGCGGTGAAGGCCGAGTGCCGGCCCCACCTGACGATCGTGAACGGGGAGAACTCAGCCGGGGGCTTCGGGATCACGGCCGCCACGGTGGCCGAGCTTCGGGCGGCGGGCGCCGACCTGATCACGACCGGGAACCACGTCTGGGACCACAAGGAGTTCGTGCACGAGATCGAACACCTGGAGGGGGTGCTCCGACCCTGCAACTATCCCCCGGGCGCACCCGGCGTGGGCGCGGTCACGGTCGACGCCGACGGGGAGCCCGTCCTCGTCATCAACCTCCAGGGTCGGGTCTTCCTCCCCGACCTCGACGACCCCTTTCGCACGGTCGATTCCGTGCTGGCGAGCCATGCTGGGCCTAAGATCATTTTCTGCGACATGCACGCGGAAGCGAC
>JAJPKS010000116.1 GCA_021323605.1 Bacillota bacterium
ACCGCCAGGGACTCCTCGGTGCCGAGGACCAGCATCCGCTCCGGCCGGCACCAGGCGGCCATCAGCGCCACCGGCTGCCAGGAGAAGCCGAGCACGCTGATCAGCGCCCGGGGTCGTGCCCGCTCCAGCTCGGCAGGGGCACCGTGCAGGGGCAGCTTGGCGAAGAGTCCGGCCAGAGGAGCGGCCAAGTGACGGGCGTAGAACCGATTCCGCTCGTCGCGCCGGTCGAGCCTGCGCCAGGTGTCCCGCAGCGACCTCAGCTCAGGGGTGAGGTCCACCCATGGTGCCGTCATCGCTTCCTCTCCTTGCCCTTGCCCCTGGCCCCTCGGGCCTCCGGTGATCTGCGGGTGAGGGTGTAGGCGGTCGGGCTGACGTTGGCCACCCAGACCTCGATCGTCTCGCCCACCTGCACCGGGGGTGGCTCCTCGCCGACGAAGTGCCCGGGAACGCCGTCCGGAGCCTGGAACTGCACCCGCCCCCTCCCCGTCGGGTCCTCGATGCGGGTGACCGTGATCCGCGCCCCCCGGCGGTACCGGGGGCTGGGCGTGGCCCCGGTATTGTCCCCCGTGTCGCCGGCCCCGGCCTCGGGGGAGAGGATGCGGCCGTAGCCGGCGCTGGTCTTCGCCCCCACCCCCCAGTGCTCCAGGGCCTCGAGCAGCAGGCGCTCGGCCGTCTCCGTCCACTCCGGCGGCCCGGAGAGGGCGAGCAGGAGCTTCACCCCCGGCCGGACGGTGAGGAAGGCCACCGGGTTGGGGTCGGCGTGGTCGCTCGGCCAGATCTCCGCCTTCGGGTCCCGGAGGTGGGCGTCGTAGTACGGCTTCTGGTGCACGGTGAGGACGTCCACCGCGTACGGCCGATCCTCCCTGGCGCTCCCGGGCACGTAGAGGGCGTCGTGGAAGACCACCTCCCCCCGGCTGGCCCCGTGCCCCAGCTCCCGCTCCTCGTAGATCTCGTCCTCATCTGCCTCGGGGGCACCGAAGAGGCGGCGGTACCACTCACCCGGGCCGCGGCGGATGCGCCGGCCCTCCCAGGTGACGCCCTGGTAGCGGGCCCGCTCCCGCTCCTCCCCCGATTGCTCCCAGGGGGGCGCATCGGGGTTCTCTGGCCCGTACACGGCCTCGACGTAGTGGGCGAGCAGGCCCTTCAGGGCCGAGCCGGGCACCACCGGCACACCCCAGGTGTGGTGGACGGTGAGGCCGACCTCGGCCGCGCTGGGGTTGCCGTGGCCGATCAGGAGGCGGCCGGCCAGCGTGACCTCGCGCCGTCGGTCGCCGGGGCGGGTGAAGCTCGAGCACCAGCGCTCGAAGGCGTGGCGGTAGTCGGGCGAGACCGGGAGGCCGGCGAGACGGTCCAGCCACTCGGGTGACTCCTTGTCCGGGACCTTGCCGTCCTCCCCGACCGGCGCCCAGGCGTCGTAGCCGAGGCTCACGTTCTCGAGCCGGGAGAGGTCGAGCTTGCGGAGCACCTCGCGCACGGCTCAGCCCTCCTCCTTGGAGGTGGCCTGCACCGCCCGCCGGAACCAGGTGGCGAGCTGCAACACCTCGCGGGTGGCGAGCAGGTAGGCGTCCAGGTCCAGGCGCCGGACCCGGTCGGGGAGGTCCTGCCCGGTGGCGCCCTCCAGGCCGCTGATGCCGGCCCTGGCCAGGTGATCGAGCAGCAGGCTCCCGCCCCGCTTGCGCTTGCGTTCCAGGGCGGCCATGGCCGCCGCCAGGCCGCCGCGCAGGACGTCGGCCCCCAGGTCGTTGACCGCGATCTCGTAGTCCTTGCGCTGGTCGTCCTCGACCGAGTTCACCGACTGGTAGGCATGGAGCGCCCAGACCTGCTGCCGCAGGCGCGGCTGGCTGGCAATCCGGGTCGGCGTGGAGGGATCAGGCCTGGCCATCGGTACCTCCTGGGATGGGGATGAGGCGGCAGCGGCCGTGGCCGGTGGTGGCCTTGCCCCCCAGCTGCACGACCTCCTCTCGAGGAAGGCCGAAGTCGAGCACCTCCTCCGGGGTCATCTCGGTCCCCTGCCGGCGGCTGCGCTCGGCGTTGAGGAGCCCGACCAGCAGGGTCTCGGGGGGAAGGCTCTCCTCCAGCCAGAGGGCGCCGGTGGCCACCGTCCGCGTGGTGGGGTCGAGCCGGACCCGGGCGTCGACCTGGGTGGCGGTCTCGCAGAGGAAGCTCATGGTCTCGTCGTCGACCACGGCCAGGCGGGGGCTGAAGATGTCGGCTCCGGGTGAGGCCAGGGGGGCGAGGAGCCGGGCCCACTCCCCCAGCTCCGGTGAGGTCCGGGCGGGGAGGTCCAGGTCCTCCAGGTAGAGGCGGTCCTGGTGGAGGCAGAGGCTTCCGTTGGCGACCAGGGCCCTGCGGCCGGGCTCCATCGCCGGCACCGGCGGCGCCGGGCGGCCATCCTCGTCCAGGTCGCGGGCGGCCAGGGCGAGGAGCAGGGGGGAGGTGGCACAGGCGAAGGTGCCCCGGAAGCTCCGCACGGGCAGGGCCACGAGCCGGGCGTCGCCCACCACCAGGGCGCCGGCGTGGGCGCTGGGGTCCTTCTCCGGTGGTGGGCCGAACACGGCCTCGACCCTGGCCTGCCGGGCCTCGTCTTCCCCTGCCTCCTCCCGGCGGGCGTCACGGAGCACGCCCTTGATCGAGGAGCCGGGCAGGATGGGGATACCGGTCGATTGCATCCGGGCCGTGGGCAGGTCGACCAGCTCGGCGGCGTGGCCGGTGCCGGCGTGCAGGGGGGACAGCGCGTGTACGAGGAACGGTCGCGAGCGCATCCTCAACTCCTCTTCTGGTTCGGGTTCCACACCCCCGGGACGACATGGCCGTAGCCCTCTTCGGTCCGCAAGCCGACCGCGGCCAGCCACAGCGCCCGTGCCTCGGCCTCGCCGAAGCGCCCGCCGTCGGTCCGCTCGAAGAAGTAGACGGCCCCGGGGGCGACCAGGCGGGAGACCGGCTTGGGGGCTCCCGCCACCATGTCCCA
>JAJPKS010000274.1 GCA_021323605.1 Bacillota bacterium
AAGACCTGCCATCGCTGCGGCTTGGTCCAGGACATCGGTTGGGCCGAGCACTGGAGGTGTGACGGCTGTGGGGCGCGCCATCAGCGCGATGACAACGCCGCCATCAACCTGGCGAGGTACTCGCCCGGGGCACCCCACCAAGCTGGCTTTGTGGGGGCCCCGCCCGTAGGCTCAGTTGGAGCCTCCGTGAAGCGCAGAGCCGCGGTCAGGGGACCCCACGAGGGGGCTTCCCATCGAGGGGTCCCCATCGGAGCAAGCTCCGATGGGGTGCCCCGGGACGAGTCCCGATGGGGTCCCCAGGCAGGCCTCGTGGGGACCCCGGTAAGACCCGGGCCTCCCGGGCACGCGGCGAGGAAGCGCGAAGCCCGCGAGGGCAACCCTGTGAGGGGTGCCGCATGAGTGCTATCGCTTACTCAGCGGCAACGGAGCTCAAGATCTACGGTCGCGCGCTCGAGGTCACCGACGTCGCCGAGCGAAGCCAGTACGGCGACGCCCTCGGGCAGCTGATCCAGTGGCGGCCGGCCGGCGACTTCCACCTCTTCCGCATCGACGTCTCCCAGGCCGGCTTCGTTCGCGGGGGCGAGAACGCGCACATGTTCCGCTGGCGGGTCGGGCAGCCACCGCCCGTGGCGGAGCCGCGCCCATCGCAGGCGTGATCCCCGGCCAGGGCTCCCGCCCACGCCGAGGAGCGAGCATGCCCACGCTCGAAGACGGCGACGGGTGTTCAGCGACGAGGCCAGGGCCGAGGTCGTGCGGCGGTGCCGGGCCGGCCACCGCTCGATCGGCCAGGTGGCCGGGACCTGGATCTGACCGAATCCGTCGGTCCGGGCCGGCTCCGGCCGGGGCGGCTCCGGCCGGGGCGGCTCAATCGGGCCAGTCGAGTCCGAACTGCGCCTTCAGGTCCTCCGCGGTCGGGAGCGAGCTCTGCGCCCCCTCCCGGGTTGCCGCCGCCGCGCCGGCCGCGCTGGCCAGGCGCACCGCCCGTTCCGGGGGGAGATCGGCGCCGAGGGCGACCGCCAGGGCGCCCACGAACGCGTCTCCGGCGGCGGTGGTGTCCACGGCCGAGACCGGGAAGGGCTCGGCCAGCCGCGGCCCCTGGTGGTCGCAGAAGGCGGTCCCGGCCGCGCCCAGCGTGACCACACCCAGCCGCGCCCCCGCCAGGTGGAGGTCGCGCGCCGCCGCCAGGGCCGCGGCCGGACCGGCGACGGCCCGCCCGATCAGCACCCCGGCCTCGTCCTGGTTGACCACCACCGCCTCCAGGCCGCGCAGCAGCCCCGGCTCCAGCCGCATCCCTGGAGCGGCGTTGAGGATCGTCCGGTGGCCTCGGCGCACGGCCTCGGTGATGGCCCGGGCCACGGCCTCGAGCGGGATCTCCAGCTGCAGGGCCAGCATCGACTCCGCCTCCAGCGCCTCCAGGGCCCGGGCCACGTCGGTCGCGTCCACGCGGCCGTTGGCGCCGGCGGTGACCGCGATCTGGTTCTCCCCCGCCCGGTCCACCACGATCAGCGCCGCCCCGGTCGGCTCCTCGGGGTCGCGGGCCACCCCTCGCGTGTCCACGCCCTGGCGCTCCAGCTCGGTGAACAGGGCGTCGCCCCGGGGGTCACGACCGACGCGACCGACCATCGTCACCCGCGCTCCCAGCCGCGCCGCCGCCACCGCCTGGTTGGCGCCCTTGCCCCCGGCGAAGGTGAGGAGGCGCTCACCCAGCACCGTCTGTCCGGGCCTGGGCAGCTCCCCCACCCGGGCCACGAAGTCGGTGTTCAGGCTGCCGAGCACGACCAGGTGAGAGCGGGTCCCCGACATCGATTCCCTCACCCGATCCACGGTGCCGGCCGGGGCGAGGGTCCGGCCCGGGCAGGACCCGGGCGGCCGATCCCCGTCCTCATCGGCACTGGTTCCCATGACGTGAGACGCTCCGCGGCGGCAGACTGTTGGTGTGGCGTCTGGCGAGGGCCGGGCTGGCTCGCGGGGGCTCGACCCCGCGACCCAGTTCCCCCTGCTCTACGAGCGCGAGTACGAGTCCGTGTTTCGGACCGTCCGGGCCATGGTCCTGGATCAGACCGAGGCCGAGGACCTGACCCAGGAGGTGTTCGCGCGGGCCTACCGCGCCCGGCTGCGTTACCGCCCCACCGCCCCGCCCGGTGCCTGGCTGCACCGCATCGCCGTCAACACGGCGCTGTCGCACCTCCGCCGCCGCAAGCTGGCCCGCCTGCTGCCGGTGCGCCTCTACCAGGCCCCGGACGAACGGGCCTACGCGCGAAGCGAGGCGCGGACGGTGGTCGAGGCGGCGCTGGCGGCGTTGAGCCCGAAGCTGCGCGCGGCGGTGGTCCTGCACTACTTCCATGACTACTCTAGAGAAGAGATCGCGGCCATCCTCGGCATCCCGAGCGGCACCGTGGCCTCCCGGATCGCCAAGGCGGTGGCGGTGATGCGACGGGCTCTGAGCGAGGCGCCACCCGGCGGCGGCGCCGGCCGCGAACCGAACTCGGCTCCGGTTGGTTTTGAGCAGTGAAGGTGGACGAGCAGCCGAGCGAGCGCGACGTGATCGAGTTGCTGCGCGCCGAGGTCGATGCCTGGCGGCCGCAGGACGTCCCCAGCCTGGTCGAGGTGATAAGGCGCGTCGAGGGGCACTGGCGGCGGCCGGTGGCCCTGGCCTCGGCCCTGGGCGCGGCGGTGCTGGCGGCCGTCCTGCTGGTGTCGGTGCTCCTGCTCGCCGTCGGCCCGGCCATCCCGGGCGGCGAGACGATTCGGTCTCATCTCATCGCTCCCTAGGAGTGGCCCCCGGCCGGCAGGCGGCGCCCGGTGGAACCGGTGCGACGGCCCGCGCCCTCCAGCCAGCAGGAGCGCGGCCGGCCCCGGGACAATATGCGCGATGCACGAGGCTGCGCTCCACGTCGGCCTCATCGGCCTGGGTACCGTCGGCTCGCAGGTGGCCGACCGGCTGCTGAACCGCCGGGAGGTCCTGCGCCGTCGCGCCGGGGTGGACCTGGTGCTGGATCGGGTGCTGGTCCGCGATCCCACCCGGCCCCGGGCGGTGGCCGTCCCACGGGAGATGCTGACCACGGACCCCGCCGACCTGCTGGAGGACCCATGCCTGGACGTGATCGTCGAGGTGGCGGGCGGCGAGGAGCCGGCCCGCAGCTACCTGGAGCGGGCCATCCGAGCCGGTAAGCACGTGGTCACGGCCAACAAGGTGGTGATGGCCAGGCATGGCCCGGAGTTGCTCGAGCTGGCCGGGGCGATGAACGTCGACGTCTACTTCGAGGCCGCGGTGGGGGGTGGCATCCCCCTCATCAGCACCTTCAAGGTGGACCTGCTGGCCAACGACATCCAGCGCATCATGGCGGTCATCAACGGCACCACCAACTACGTGCTGGGCCGCATGGCGGACGCCGGCCTGAGCCTGGAGGAAGCGGTCGCCGAGGCGCAGACGGCCGGTTACGCGGAGGCCGACCCCACCGAGGACGTGGGCGGCTACGACGCCGTCTCCAAGCTGGCCATCATGGCCTCGATCGGATTCGGCGCCCGCATCCACCCCGACCAGATCTACCGTGAGGGCATCGAGGGCGTGGAACCGGTCGACTTCCGGTACGCCCGCGAGCTCGGCTACGAGGTCAAGCTGCTGGCCTACGCGGCCCGGGCGGGCGAGCGCGTGGAGGCGAGGGTCCATCCCGTCCTCGTTCCCCACGGCCACCCGCTGGCGGTGGTGGAGGGCGCCCACAACGCCGTCTACGTGGAGGGAGACCTGGTCGGGGAGGTCCTGCTCCAGGGCCTCGGCGCCGGCGGCCGACCCACCGCCTCGAGCGTCGTCGGCGATCTCCTCGACCTGGCCCGCTCCGTGCACCGTCAGGTGCAGCACCGGGCCGCCGCCCAGTTCGACGCCCAGGTTCAGGTGGTGCCCATGGACGAGGTGGGCACGCGTGCCTACTTCCGGTGCCGGGTGGCCGACCGTCCGGGGGTGTTGGCCGCCATCTGCCAGGTCTTCGGCGAGGAGGGGGTGAGCATCGCCAGCGCGATTCAGAAGGAGTCGGACGATGTCTCGGCCGAGTTCGTGGTCACGACCCACCGATCCCCCGACGCCGCCCTGCGGCGGACACGAGCCCGCATCGCGCGGCTCGACGTCGTCCACTCGGTCCGGGCGTTCCTCCGGGTGCTCTGAACCATGTCGGCGCTCACCCGGGCGGGACAGGTGAGGGGCGCGGCTCACCGCCCGGTCCACTTCCGGAGGCCGGAGATGCGTCCTGCCGGCCTCGGGGGGAGCAGCCAAAGGTGAGCCAGCGCCTGGGCGTCATCGACCGCTACCGGGAGTGGCTTCCGGTCACCGAGCGCACCCCGCCGGTGAGCTTGTTGGAGGGCTCGACCCCGCTCCTGCCCAGCCGTACCATCGGGGCCGCGCTGGGGCTGCGCCGTCTGTACTTCAAGTACGAGGGCCTCAACCCCACCGGCTCCTTCAAGGACCGGGGGATGGTGGTCGCCGTGGCCAAGGCGATGGAGGAGGGGGCGCGGGTCCTGGTCTGCGCCTCGACCGGCAACACCTCCGCTTCGGCCGCGGCTTACGCCGCCAGCCAGCGGCTCCGGGCCATCGTGGTGGTTCCGGCCGGCGAGATCGCCATGAACAAGCTCTCCCAGGCGCTGATGTACGGGGCCAAGGTGGTCGCGCTGCGGGGCAACTTCGACGGCGCCCTGGCCGTCGTCCGGGAGCTGGCGGCCACCTATCCGGTGGCGCTGGTCAACTCGGTCAACCCCCACCGCCTGGAAGGCCAGAAGACGGCCGCCTTCGAGATCGTCGACGCCCTGGGCGACGCGCCCGACTACCTGGTGCTGCCGGTCGGGAACGCGGGCAACATCACCGCCTACTGGAGGGGATTCAAGGAGTACCACGCCGCCGGCCGATGCCGGGTGCTGCCGCGGATGGTGGGTGCCCAGGCGGAGGGAGCAGCCCCGATCGTGAAGGGACGGGTCTTCAAGCGGCCCAGGACCGTCGCCTCCGCCATCCGGATCGGCAACCCGGCCAGCTGGGAGGGGGCCACCCTCGCTCGAGACGAGTCCGGGGGCCTGATCGACGCCGTCACCGACACCGAGATCCTGCAGGCCCAGATCTGGCTGGCGGCGTCGGAGGGGCTCTTCGCCGAGCCGGCCTCCTGCGCCCCGCTGGCCCTCCTGGCCCGGCTGGCCCGCGAGGGGCGGGTGGAGAAGGACTCCACCTCGGTGGTCGTCCTGACCGGCTCCGGGCTCAAGGACCCGGACGCCGCGCTGAACAACGTCGAACCGCCCATCGAGCTGGACGGGGACGCGCGGGCGCTGGCCAAGGTGCTCAAGCTGTGACGGTTCGGGCCGTGGACATCAGCGTCCGGCCCGCGCGACCGGGGGACGGCGCGGGACTGGCCCGGGCCTGGCTGGAGGCTGGCCGCTACTACGCCTCGCTCAATCCCGACCTGTTCCAGGTGCCCGAGGAAGAGGGGCTCTCGGAGCACTTCGAGCGGGCGCTGGCGACCTCCCGGCCGGACCTGCACCACGTGGTGGCGGAGGTCGGGGACCGCATCGTCGGCTCGGCGGTGGGCCGGCTGGAGCCGGCTCTGAGCTCCGCCCGGTACCAGCTCCAGCGGCATCTCGGCCACCGGCGACTGGTCGTCGACGCGGTGGTGGTCGAGGAGCGGTTCCGGGGTCGCGGAGTGGGCACGCGGCTCATGAACGCGCTCGAGGAATGGGGACGGCGGCGGGGAGCCACGCTGGCCCTGCTGGACACCTACCCGGAGAGCGCGCTCTCATTGCCCTTCTTCGAGGAGCGGGCCGGCTATCACCGCCGCTCCGTGCGTCTCTTCAAGGGGCTGTGAGGATCCGGGTTCCTGCCTCCATCGCCAACCTCGGTCCCGGCTTTGACGTCCTGGCCATGGCCATCGACCTCTGGCTGGAGGTCGAGGTCGAGGAGGCCGGCCGGCCGGAGTGGGAGTTCGAGGGTGAGGGGGCCGAGCTGCTGCAGTCGAGCCCCAACCCCCTCTCCGTGCTGCCGGCGCGCGGGTGGGTGCGCAACGAGATCCCGGTCGGCGTCGGCCTCGGCAGCAGCGCCGCCGCCCGGGTGGCGGCGGCCGTGATCCGGGGCTCCGACGATCCCATCGGGGACGCGGGGCGGGCCGAGGGCCACTACGACAACGTGGCTGCCGCGGTCATGGGGGGCGTGGTGGCCGTGGTCGGGGACGAGGTGTACGCCCTGCCCGTGCCGGACCTGGACGTGGCCCTCTTCGTGGCGCCATCGCCGGTGCCGACGGAGCGGGCCCGGGAGGTGCTTCCCGATCGCGTGGAGCGTGGCGACGTGGTCTTCAACCTGTCCCGGCTGGCGGCGCTGGTCCACGTGCTCCACAACCGCGACTGGGCCCGGCTCGAGGCCGCCCTGGAGGATCGGCTGCACCAGCCACACCGGCTCCCGCTCTATCCCTGGGCGGCGGAGGTGATGGCCGCGGCCCGGACCGCGGGCGCCTTCGGCGCCGCCATCTCGGGGGCGGGCCCGAGCGTGTTCGCCTTCTGCGAGCGACGGCGGGGGGGCAGCGTGGCCGCGGCCATGGAGGCCGCCGGTCCCGAGGACGGGTACGCGCTGGTCACCAGGGTGACGCGCGCGGGCATGGACGTCCAGCCCTAGATGCGTCCCGAGCACGCCACGACGCGCCTGCAGCGGGGTGGCGGGATGGAGCAACCTCGAAGGCACGGGCCATGGTGATCGTTCAGAAGTACGGAGGCACGTCGGTCGGCAACGCGGCACGCATCCGGCGGGTGTGTCGGCGCATCGCCGAGACGGTGGCGGCGGGTCATCGGGTGGTGGCGGTGGTATCGGCCATGGGCGACACCACCGATCGGCTGATCGAGCTGGCCCGCCGGGTGAGCGAGGCGCCGCCGCCCCGGGAGCTGGACATGCTGGTGGCCAACGGTGAGACCATCACCGCTCCCCTGGTCGCCATGTGCCTGCAGGATCGAGGGGTGCCCGCCATCTCGCTCACCGGCGCCCAGGCCGGGGTGCGGACCAGCGGGCACCACTCCCGGGCGCGCATCAAGGAGATCCGGCCCATCCGCATCCTGAACGCTCTGGGCCGCGGCCAGGTGCCGGTGGTGGCCGGGTTCCAGGGTGCCACCGAGGACTTCGAGATCACCACCCTGGGGCGCGGCGGCTCGGATACCACCGCAGTGGCGCTGGCGGCGGCCCTGGAGGCCGACCTGTGTGAGATCTACACCGACGTGGATGGGATCATGACCGCCGACCCCCGGGTCGTGCCCGAGGCGCGCCTCCTGTCGCACATCTCCTACGAGGAGATCCTGGAGCTGGCCGCGGTGGGGGCGAGGGTCATGCATCCCCGCGCGGTGGAGATCGGCGAGCTGTACGGCGTCCCCATCCACGTCCGCTCCAGCTTCCACCGGCGGCCGGGTACGATGGTCGTCTCCGAGGTCCCGATGGAAGATCGCAAGCGCGTCCGCGGCGTGGCCCACGACCTGAGCGTGGCCAAGGTGACGGTGCTCGGCGTCCCGGATCGCCCGGGGGTGGCGGCGGCCATCTTCGAGCCCCTGAGCGAGGCCGGCATCTCCGTGGACGTGATCGTCCAGAACGTCTCCAGTGAGGGACGGACGGACCTCACCTTCACGGTGGCGGAGGCCGATCTCGGGCGTTCGCTCCCCCTGGTCGAGGCGGCCGCGGCCGAGATCGGGGCCGCCGGCACCAGCCAGGCGGCGGGGCTGGCCAAGGTGTCCCTGGTGGGCACGGGTATGCTGGGCACGCCGGGGATCGCGGCCCGCATGTTCCGCACCCTGGCCGAGGCGGGGATCAACATCGAGATGATCAGCACCTCCGAGATCCGGATCACCTGCATCGTCGATCGACGACGCGCGGAGGAGGCCGTGCGCGCGCTGCACGCCGCATTCGAGCTCGAGCAGGTCCCGGCCGGGACGCCTGTCTAGAGCGCGGCGCCTCCGTCGTGTCGGTCGACGTCGCCATCGTGGGCCAGCCCGGGTCGGGGAAGACCACCCTCTTCCGGGCCCTGACCGGCGGCCGCTCCAGCGACGGGGTGGGCATGGTCGACGTGCCCGACCCGAGGTTGGAACGCCTGGCGGCCGCGGTCCAGCCCAGACGGGTGGTCCCGGCTCAGGTCCGGGTGGCCGACGCCCCTCCCGGCAGCAGGGCGCAGCGCATCGCCGCCGCCCGGCAGGCCGACGTCGTGGTCGAGGTGCTGCGCGGCTTCGGGGCCGACCGGGACCCCGTCTCGGAGCTGGAGGGGATCGAGCTCGACCTGGCCGTGACCGACCTGGCCACGGTGGAGCGGCGGCTGGAGGCGGTCGGCCGGGAGGTGCGGGGGGGCCGCAAAGAGCGGGCCGTCGAGCTGTCGGTGCTGGAGCGGGCCCGCGAGCACCTGGACGCCGGCGGCACCCTGGCCACCCTGGAGCTGGATGACCGAAGCGCGGAATTCCTGGAGCCGCTGTTCCCGGTCTCCGGCAAGCCCCGGGTCGTGGTCGTGAACGTGGGCGATGACCTCCTGCCCGATGGCGGGGCTCCGGCCCGGCGGGTACGGGAGCTGGCGGCCGGACGGGGCTGGCCGACGCTGGTGGTCGACGCCCAGCTGGAGCTGGAGCTGGGCCAGCTCGATCCGGCCGACGCCCGGGAGATGCGCGCCACCTACGGGGTCCCCGAGGCGAGCCTGGAGGCGGTGACGCGGGCGGTGTGGGAAGCCGGCGGGCTGATCACGTTCTTCACCGCCGGTGAGCCCGAGGTCCGCGCCTGGCCCTGCCGGCGCGACACGCCGGCGCCGGCGGCGGCGGGCGTGATCCACTCCGACTTCGAGAAGGGCTTCATCCGGGCCGAGGTGACCTCGGTCGACGAGCTGGTGGCGGCGGGCTCGATGGAAGCGTTACGGGCGGCGGGCAGGCTTCGCGTCGAGGGCCGCGACTACCGCCTCCGGGACGGAGACGTGGTCTACTTCCGGGTCGGTCGCTGACCGGACGCAGGCGGTCGAGCCGGGCGCGAGCCCGGGCTCGCGCCCGGCGAATATGCTGGCGGCGAGGAGGTGCGGCGATGCCCAGAGAGCACGTGGTCGAACGAGGAAAAGTCCACTACAAGTGGGACAACTCGCTGCCCCCGGTGGTGGAGGTCGAGCCCGGGGACGTGGTCCACTTCGAGACCAACGAGGTCACCGACGGGCAGGTCACCCCCGGCTGCCCCGCCTCCCGGCTGGCCGAGATCGACTTCGACCGCCTCTATCCGCTGGCCGGCCCGGTCTACGTCAAAGGGGCGGAGCCGGGCGACGCGCTGGTGGTGGAGATGCTGGAGCTGAGGCCGCTGGAGTGGGGTTGGACCGGCATCCTGCCCGGGCTGGGGCTGCTCGCGGACGAGTTCCCCGAGCCCTACATCCGGCATTTCGACCTGAGCAACGGTCACTATGCCGAGCTGCGCTCCGACATCCGTATCCCCCTCCAGCCCTTCTGCGGGACCATGGGCGTGGCCACCGACGAACCCGGCCGGCACGACGTGCTGCCGCCCACCAAGGGGGCCGGGAACATCGACACCCGTCACCTCAACGTGGGCGCCAAGCTCTCTCTGCCCGTCTTCGTGCCCGGGGCGATGTTCTCGGTCGGCGACTGTCACGCCGCCCAGGGCGACGGCGAGGTCTGCGTGACCGGCATCGAGTGCCCGATGGCCTTCACCCTCCGCTTCGACGTCGAGAAGGGGCGTGGCCCCCGGCCGTGGAGCTACCGCTTCGTCACCCCGCCGGGCTCCCTCCAGCCCAGGTACGACGAGCGTGGCTACCTGGCCATCACCGCCCTGGGGCCCGACCTGATGGAGGACGCTCGCAACGCGATCCGCGACCTGATCGCCTGGCTGGGGCGGGAGAAGGGTCTGAGCCGCGAAGACGCCTACGTGCTCTGCAGCCTCGCCGCCGACCTCAAGGTCAGCCAGATCGTCGACCGTCCCAACTGGGGCGTCTCCGCCTATCTGGCCCTCTCCGTGTTCGTCTGACCGGAGCCACGGCCGCGCGTGCTCGCGCGACCGGCGGGACGAGCGCGGCCCTCACCGGCTCCGAAAGCGGCGGAAGAAGCGTCGGAGGTCGGCGACGAGCAGGTCCGGCTCCTCCATGGCGGCGAAGTGGCCGCCCCGGTCGAACTCCGACCAGTGGACGATGTGGTTCGTCCGCTCGGCGAGGCGGCGGATGGGGGGCGCGATCTCGCGGGGGAAGACGGCCACCCCGGTCGGGACGGATGACGGCTCCACCCGCTGCCACGAGCCGCCGGAGCGGCTGAACTCGTAGTACAGACGAGCTGACGAGTTGACGGTTCCCGTCAGCCAGTAAATCGACACGTTGGTGAGGAGCTGATCCCGGTCGACGGCCTCCTCGGGCACGTCGGTGCAGTCGGTCCACTCCTTGAACTTCTCGGCGATCCAGGCCAGGAGGCCGGCCGGGGAGTCGGTGAGGCCGTAGGCCAGGGTCTGGGGGCGGGTGGACTGGATCGCGTAGTAGCCGGATCCCCACCGCCGGAAGCGCGCGCCGGCCTCGAGGCGGCGCCGCTCGTCCGCGGTCAGATCTGCCATCTCCTCCGGGTCACCGGAAGCGGGGGAGAGGAGCATGGTCACGTGCAGCCCCACCACGTGGTCCGGGGCCAGCAAGCCCATCTCCCGGGAGATGGAGGCCCCCCAGTCGCCCCCGTGCGCCCCGTAGCGTTCGTAACCCAGGCGGCGCATCAGCTCGACGAAGGCCGCAGCCACGCGCTTCACGTCCCACCCCGGCCGGCGGGTGGGACCGGAGAACCCGTACCCCGGGATCGAGGGCACCACCAGGTGGAAGGCGTCGCCGGCCGCGGCACCGTGGGCGTGGGGATCGGTCAGCGGGCCGATGACGTTCACGAACTCCACGACCGAGCCCGGCCAGCCGTGGACGGCGATCAGGGGCAGCGCCTCCGGCTCCGAGGAGCGCACGTGCAGGAAGTGGAGGTTCTCGCCGTCGATGGTGGTGGTGTACTGCGGGAACTCGTTCAGCCTGGCCTCCTGCCGGCGCCAGTCGTAGGCGGTCCGCCAGTACTCGGCCAGCTCCTTCACGTAGCCGAGCGGGATGCCGTAGTCCCAGCCCACGCCGGGTAACTGGTCGGGCCAGCGGGTGCGACGGAGCCGGTGGTTGAGGTCGTCCAGGTCGGCCTGCGGCACGTCGATGCGGAAGGGCCGGATCTCGGCGTTCGCTGCCGGTGGCTGGATGGGACCGGTCATGGCCTCTCCTCGCTCGTGCTGTTATGGAACGGAATGCTTCGTTCCCATGGTACGCTGAGGCCGTGGTCGAGCGGAAGCCGGGGCGGGGCGGCCGGCGGGCCCAGGCGGCGCGCAACGATCGGCGCATCCTGGAGGCCGCGCGCGAGGTGTTCACCTCCGATCCCGGCGCCCCGGTCGCGGCCGTGGCCCGGCGGGCGGGGGTGGGGATCAGTGCGCTCTACCGCCGATACCCGAGCAAGGAGGACCTCCTTCGAAGGCTCTGCCATGAGGGCCTGCGGCGCTACCTGGCCGAGGTCGAGGCCGCCCTCGCGGACGACCGCGACGCCTGGGCGGCGTTCGCCGACTTCATGCGCCGCGCCGTCGACGCCGACACCTCGTCCCTGACCGTGCCCCTGGCGGGAACCTTCACCCCCAGCCAGGAGCTGAACCGGGACGCGGCCCGGGCGCGAGAGCTCAGCCGCCGGCTGTTCGAGCGCACCCGGGCGGCAGGGGTGATCCGGCCGGACGTGGAAGTGGACGATGTCTTCCTCCTCCTCGAGCAGCTCGCCGCCACCCGCCTGGGCGACGAAGGGCGCACCCGCGAGCTACGCCAGCGGTACCTGGCCCTGGTGCTGGACGGTCTGCGCGCCCGTCCGGAGGTACCCCTCCCCGGGCGTCCGCCGCGGTGGGAGGAGATCGGTGGGCGCTGGAACGGAGCCTCGTCCCCCCCATGACCGTCGCCCTCCGGCGGCTGCGGGCGCAGGGTTTGACCGGACGTCGCTTCGGCTCAGCGATAGGGGTGGTGGGACATCTGGGTGCGGTGCAGGCCCAGGACGACGCGGGCGCCAGGTGGGCGCTCGGCCTGCGCGCGCGAGGTGTGACCGACAGGGAGGTGCAGCGGCTCTTCGACCGGGGGGCCATCCTGCGCACGCACGTGCTGCGGCCGACCTGGCACTTCGTCCTGCCCGACGACGTTCGCTGGCTCCTGGAGCTGACCGCCCCCCGCGTCGAGGCCCGGCTGGCCTACCACGACCCCAGGCTGGAGATCGACCCCGCCCTGCTCCGGCGGAGCTACGCCGTCGTGGAGGTGGCGCTGCGGGATGAGCGGTACCTCACCCGTGCCGAGCTGGCCGCGGCGCTGGGGCGGGCCGGGATCCGCGCCAGCGGGCAGCGGCTCGCCCACCTGCTCATGCACGCCGAGGTGCAGGGGATCGTGGTCAGCGGGCCGCGTCGGGGCCGGCAGTTCACCTACGCGCTGCTCGAGGAACGCGCGCCCGGCGGCCGCCGGCTGGAGCGGGACGAGGCGCTGGCCGAGCTCACCCGGCGTTACTTCACCAGCCGCGGCCCGGCCCGGGCGCGCGACTTCGCCTGGTGGTCGGGGCTCACCATGGCCGATGTCGAGCGCGGCCTCACGCTGGCCGCCCCGAACCTCGTTCGCGAGGAGATCGAGGGCAGCACCCACTGGAGCGCGCCCGGATCGCGGGCCGCCGCGAACGCCCCCCGGGTGCACCTCCTCCCCAGCTACGACGAGTTCCTGGTCGCCTACCGGGACCGCACCGCCGCGCTCGCCCGCGACCGGCTCGACACGGCCCTCCCTGCCAACGAGGGTGTCCTGGGCCAGGTCGTGGTGGTGGACGGCCAGGTGCGAGGCCGCTGGCGGCGGCGCGCACAGGCCGGGACCGTCGTCGTCGAGCTGGATCCGATCGACGACCTCGACCCGGGCGTCGATCTCGGCCGGGCGGCCGATGATCTGGCCGACTTCCTCGGCCTCCCGGTGACCGTGGCCGGCGGACGCCGCCCGGGGACGGGGAACGCCGGCCGCCCGTTCCCTCCCGGGTGAGAGAAGCGCACGGCGACCCGACCCTGGTCATCCCCCGGCCACGGCCTCGGCCAGCCCGTCCGCCGCGATGGCCTCGCCCAGGACGATCTCGTCGTTGCTCTTCCCCGCCGGCACGATGGGGAAGCAGTTCTCGGCCGGGTCCACGCGAAAGTCGATCACCACCGTCCGGTCGGGGGTGCGCAGGGCCTCGGCGATCACCTCGTCCACCTCCTGAGGCCGTTCGGCCCGGAGGCCGACACACCCGTAGGCCTCGGCCAAGCGCGCATAGTCCGGGAGCGCCTCGCCCAGCCGTACCTGAGACCGGCGTCCGCCGAAGAACATGTCCTGCCACTGGCGGACCATGCCCAGGCAGCCGTTGTTGAGAATGGCGACCAGCACCGGCAGGCCCTCGGCGACCGAGGTGGCCAGCTCCTGACAGGTCATCTGGAAGCAGCCGTCGCCGTCGATGGCCACCACCAGCTCCTCCGGCCGGGCCGCCTTGGCCCCCAGCGCGGCGGGGAGGGCGAAGCCCATCGTGCCCAGCCCTCCTGAATTGGCCCAGGCCCGCGGCCGGTCGAAGCGCCAGAGCTGCGAGGCCCACATCTGGTGCTGTCCCACGCCAGCGGTGAGGACGGCCCGCCCGCCCGTGGCCGCCCACAGGCGCTCGATCACGTACTGTGGCTTGAGGTTGCCGTCGGCCCGGTAGCGGAAGGGGTACTGCTCCTTCCAGGCCTCGAGCGTGACCAGCCAGGCTCGCCTGGCCTCCTGGTCCTCCACCGCCTCGAAGCCGGGCAGGGCGTCGTTGAGGGCCACCAGGACCCGCCGGGCGTCGCCGACCAGGCCCACCTCGGCGGCGCGGTTCTTGCCGATCTCGCCCGGATCGATGTCGACATGGATCACCTTCGCCTCCGGCGCGAAGCCGTCCAGGCTCCCCGTCACCCGGTCGTCGAACCGGGCCCCGACCGCGATCAGGAGGTCCGAGCGCTGCATGGCCATGACCGCGGCGTAGGCGCCGTGCATGCCGGGCATGCCCAGGGCCAGGGGATGGCTGTCCGGGAAAGCGCCCCGGGCCATGAGGGTGGTGACCACCGGGATCTGCTGCCGCACCGCCAGGTCGAAGAGCTCGTCGCAGGCGCTCGAGCGGACCACGCCGCCGCCGACGTAGAGCACCGGCCGACGGGAGCCGAGGATCAGGGCGACGGCCCGGTGCACGTCCTGCTCGGTCAGCACCGGCGGCGGCGAGGCGGCCGGACAGCGCCAGGGACGCGGGGTGGCCTCGGCGGCGAGGACGTCCTTGGGGACGTCGATCAGGACCGGGCCGGGTCGCCCGGAGCGGGCCACGGCGAAGGCCTCGTGCACGATCTGGCCCAGCTCGTCGGGGTCGAGCACCAGCCAGTTCCGCTTGGTCACGGGGCGGGTGACGTCGGTGATGGGCGCCTCCTGGAAGGCCTGGCGCCCCATGCTGGCGCGTGCCACCTGCCCGGTGATCGCCACCAGGGGGATGGAATCCATCATGGCATCGGCCAGGGGGGTGACCAGGTTGGTGCCGCCCGGCCCGGAGGTGGCCATGCACACCCCCACCCGCCCGCTGACGTGAGCGTATCCCTCGGCAGCGTGTCCGGCCGCCTGCTCGTGCCGCATCAGCACGTGCCGGATGGAGGAGTCGAGCAGCGCGTCGTAGGCGGGCATGATGGCCCCGCCCGGGATGCCGAACACGACCTGGACGCCCTCTTCCTCGAGGGCTCTGAACAGGACCTCCGCACCGGTCGCTGGCATACCTTCGAGACCTCCTCCGGGGTCCTCGGTCTGCGTGGCCGGTGGGCTGGAAAAAGAAAAACCGCCGGTGGGCGGTGGCGGCACGCAGAAGGTGGACCCCTGCGTGCCTAGATAATCGAGATCGCGATGATGGACGCGCCTGCCCCCAACAGCTCGGGGATCTGACCGGGACGGGCGTGCCTATCCATCGTCGTGGCCCCAGTGTAGCAGGGACGGCGTCGCCAGAGGCAAGCCGCTTCCCACCCGTGGACGGTTCGGTCCAGCCGGGCCGTTGCCCCGGGCGGCGGGGAGGTGGGAGGCCACGGCCGTCCCGCGTTCCCCGGCCTCAGTCGGGGTGCAGCGCCC
>JAJPKS010000066.1 GCA_021323605.1 Bacillota bacterium
ATGAAGCGCAGCACGGACCGCATCCTGACCACCCACGTGGGCAGCCTGGCCCGCCCCCGGGAGCTGCTGGAGACCATGCGCGAGAAGGAGCACGGCCGCCCCTACGATCGCGGGCTCTTCGAGCGGCAGGTACGGGAGGCCGTCGCCGAGGTGGTCCGCCGGCAGGCCGAGGTCGGCCTGGACGTGGTCTCCGATGGCGAGCAGGGGAAGGTGAGCTTCCTGACCTACGTCAACGAGCGCCTGTCCGGGTTCGAGCTGGAGCCGGGGGAGCGGGCGGTGATGCCCTCCTGGCAGCGGGAGCTGGAGATGTTCCCGGAGTACTACCAGGAGTACTTCAAGAAGTACTCGGCGGCGGTGAGCCCGATGCCGCTCATGGTCTGCCGGGGCCCGGTCCGCTACACCGGGCACGAGGCCGTACGGCGCGACATCGCCAACTTCAAGGCCGCCCTGGAGCAGGTGGGGGTGGAGGAGGCGTTCATGCCCGCCACCTGTCCCCGCGGCTTCGGCCGCAACGAGTACTACGCCACCGAGGAGGAGTTCGTGGCCGCGGTGGCGGAGGCGCTGCGCGAGGAGTACCTGGCCATCGTCGAGGCCGGACTCATCCTCCAGATCGACGATCCCTGGCTGATCGAGGTCATGAGCGAGGATCCGGCCACCACCCTGGCCGAGCGCCGGGCCCGCGCCCGTCAGCACGTCGAGGTCGTCAACCACGCGCTGCGGGGCATCCCGCCCGAGCGCGTCCGCTTCCACACCTGCTACGGGTTGAACCATGGCCCCCGCCTCCACGACGTGCCCCTGGCCGAGGTCGTGGACCTGATGCTGGCGGTGAACGCGGGCGCCTACTCGTTCGAGGTGGCGAACCCGCGGCACCAGCACGAATGGCGGATCTGGGAGACGGTGAAGCTCCCCGCGGGGAAGATCCTGATCCCGGGGTTCATCAGCCACGCCATCAACTTCGTCGAGCACCCGCTGCTGATCGCCGACGGGATCGTGACCTACGCCCGGCTGGTGGGCCGCGAGAACGTGATCGCCGGGGCCGACTGTGGCTTCTCGTCCCGGGCCACGTTCGCGCCCGAGGTCCACCCCACCGTGGTCTGGGCGAAGTTCCAGGCCCTGGTCGAGGGGGCACGGATCGCCAGCCGGCAGCTGTGGCAGCGGTGAGCGTCGAAGGAGGTGAACCCGTGCCTGATGCGGCCCCGGAGGCGACGGCCGGACCCGATCTGCTCGGAGACGCCGAGCTGCTACGCCGGCTCTACCGGCAGATGGTCCTGATCCGGCGCTTCGAGGAGCGGGTGCACGCGCTGCGGCAGTCGGGCGCACTGCAGGGCTCGGCGCACCTGTACGTGGGCCAGGAGTCGGTGGCGGTGGGGGTGTGCGCCCGGCTGCGGTGGAACGACTACGTCGCCAGCACCCACCGCGGCCACGGGCACGCCATCGCCAAGGGGGTCGACGTGGCCCGGATGATGGCCGAGCTGTTCGGCCGGGAGACGGGCACCAACCACGGCAAGGGCGGGAGCATGCACATCGCCGACGCCGCCGTGGGCATGCTGGGCGCCACCGGCGTGGTCGGGGCCGGAGTACCGATGGCCCTGGGGGCGGCCCTCTCGGCCCGGACCCGCGGCACCGACCAGGTGGCGGTGGCCTTCTTCGGCGACGGGGCCATGGGCCAGGGGTTGGTCTACGAGTGCCTGAACATGAGCCGCATCTGGAAGCTGCCTCTGGTCTTCGTCTGCGAGAACAACGGCTACGCCGAGTCGACGCCGGTGGAGTACGCGCTGGGGACGAAGCACCTGGCCGGGCGCGCTGAGGCGTTCGGCGTCCCCGCCGCCACCGTCGACGGCCAGGACGTGTTCGCCGTCTACGGGGAGATGGGCCGGGCCGTGGCCCGGGCGCGCGGCGGCGGCGGGCCGAGCTTCCTCGAGTGCCAGACCTACCGCTACTACGGCCACTTCATCGGCGACGATCCCCGTCGCTACCGCACCGCCGAGGAGGAGGCGTACTACCGCGCGCGGGACTGCATCGAGCGCTTCGAGCGCGCGGTCGTGGGCCGCGGGGCGCTGGCCGAGGCGGAACTACGGGCCATCGACGAGGAGGTGGGACGGACGATCGAGGCGGCGGTGCGGTTCGCCGAGGAGAGCCGCCCGCCCGCGCCCTCGGCGCTGACCACGGACGTGTACGCGAGGTAGGGCGGTGGCGAGAGAGCTGCTGTTCAGCCGGGCCGAGAACGAGGCCCTCCGCCAGGAGATGGAGCGGGATCCCACCGTGATCCTGATGGGCGAGGACGTGGCCGGCGGTGCCGGGCGGGCCGACCAGGGGTTCATCGATGCCTGGGGTGGGCCCATGGGGGCCACCAAGGGCCTGATCCAGCGCTTCGGCCCGGAGCGGGTCATCGACACCCCGATCTGTGAGATGGGCTTCATCGGCGCCGCCGTCGGCGCCGCCGTGACCGGGCTCAGGCCGGTGGCCGAGCTCATGTTCGTGAACTTCGTCGGGGTGTGCCTGGATCCGATCATGAACGAGGGGGCGTTCCTGCGCTACATGCTCGGCGGCCAGGTCAGCGTGCCCCTGGTGATCAAGACCGCGATCGGGGCCACGGGCCGCGCTCCCGAGCGCGGCGGCGGCAGCGCCGCCCAGCACTCGGGCAGCATGTACTCGATCTTCGCCCACGTGCCCGGGCTCAAGTGCGTGGCCCCCTCCGATCCCTACACGGCCAAGGGGTTGCTCATCGCCGCCATCCGCGACGACGATCCCGTGGTCTATTGCAGCCATCGTCAGCTGGCGGGCACGAAGGGGGAGGTGCCGGAGGCACCCTACACGGTCCCGATCGGAAAGGCGCGGACCCTGCGGCCGGGCCGCGACGTGACCCTGGTCGGCATCGCGCGCATGACCGGTGTCTGCCTGGAGGCCGCCGACCGGCTGGCCGGGAAGGGGGTGGAGGCCGAGGTCGTCGACCTGCTCAGCCTCTCCCCTCTGGACGAGGAGACGCTGGTCGAGTCGGTGCGCCGGACCGGCCACCTGGTGGTCGTGGACGAGGACACGCCCCGCTGCAGCGTGGCCCGGGACGTGGCCGCGGTGATCGCCGACCGGGCGGTGGACCACCTGGACGGGCCGGTGAAGACCGTCACCGCGCCGCACGCGCCGGTGCCCTACAGCGGCGTCCTGGAGGCGGCCTACGTGCCGACGCCGGAGGCCGTGGTCGCGGCCGCGCTCGCCACCCTCAGGGACTGATGGCAACCGAGCTGCGGCTGCCGCTGCTCGGCGACATCATGACCGAGGGCACGCTCAGGAGATGGCTCCAGGCCGACGGGGCGCGGGTGGAGGCGGGCCAGCCGCTCTACGAGCTGGAGACGGACAAGGTGAGCTTCACCGTCGAGGCCCCGGCGGCCGGGGTCCTGCGCCGTCTCGTCACCGAGGGCGAGGTGGTGCAGGTGGGGGGCCTGGTGGGACGCCTGGAAGAGGCGGCCGAGGCCGGTCCGGCGCCGTCCCCCGAGCCGGTTTCCTTGCCTGAGCCGCCGGTTCCGCCGGGGCCGGCCTCCGTCGAGGAGCCGGTCGGTCCCGCACCTCCGGTCGGGCCGGCCCGGCTCAGGGCGACCCCGGCGGCGAGGCGGCTGGCCCGGGAGCTGGGGATCGACCTGGCCGCCCTGGGGTCGGAGCGGCGCCTGCGCGAGGCCGACGTGCGGGCCTGGCAGGCGGCCTCCGAGAGGGCGGCACCGGAGGCGACGGCCTACGCCGGGCGCCGGCGGGCGATCGGGGAGCGCATGGTCCGCAGTCTGCAGACCTCTGCCCAGGTGACGCTCAACAGCGAGGTCCGGGTGGACGCCGTGCTGGACATGATCGAGGGGCTCAACCGGGAGTGGCGTGAACGCGGGGTGGTGCTCACCCTGACCCGGGCGGTGGTGAAGGCGGTGGCCGTGGCCCTGGGCGACCACCGGCACCTGAACGTCCGGCTGGAGGGGGAGCGGATCGTGCCCCGGGAGGGCGTCCACGTGGGGGTGGCCATGGACCAGGAGGCGGGCCTGATCGTGCCCGTGCTCCACGAGGTGGACCGAATGTCACTGGAGGAGGTGGCGAGGGAGCTGCGCGAGCTGACCCGGCGGGCCGAGGCCGGGCGCCTCACCCAGGCCGACCTGGAGGGGGCCACCTTCACCGTCAGCTCCCTGGAGTCGACGGTGGTGGACGCCTTCACCCCCATCGTCGATCCGCCCCAGGCGGCCGTCCTGGGGCTGGGGCGGGTGCGCGAGGTGGCCGCCTTCGAGGGGTCGGGCGTGGTCCGTCGCCGCGTCGCCACCCTGAGCCTCACCTTCGACCACCGGGTCACCGACGGGGCCCCGGCCGCGCGCTTCCTCGGGCGGCTGGCCGACCTCCTGGAACGGCCCTACCTGCTCCTGGAGGGGCGGCGGTGACCGGGGGGCTGCTGCCCGTCGACCGATTCCACCACCTGACCGTCGTGGTGAGGGATCTGGAGACCTCGGCCCGGAGCTACGCCGCGCTGCTGGGCGTCGAACGCTGGGAGGTGGCCCGCTTCACCCCCGACCGCCTCGGGGAGACCACCGCCTTCGGCTACGAGGCGGCCTACACCTACACCGTCGCCACCGGCTCCACCCCGAGCGGCGTCACCTTCCAGCTGGTGCAGCCCACCGGCGGCCTGAGCACCTTCGCCGAGTTCCTGGTCACACGCGGCGAGGGCGTCCACGGCCTCTGCCTCTCCGTGGTCGACGAGGCGGCCTGGGAGAGGGTGGCGGCCGGCCTGGAGGAGGCTGGTGTGGGCGTGGGCCAGGCGGCGACCGTCGACGGCGTGGCCCGCCACTACCACCTGGACACGCGGCGGGCACTGGGCGGCTTCTACCTCGAGGTCGTGGTCCCGCTGGACCCCGGGAGCGCTCCTCGGGTGGACGAGTGGTGGGACCTGGCGGGGGTGGTCGAGCCGCCGCCGGGGGCCGAGCCGCTGCGCGACGAGGTTCGGGTGTGGCACCTGGGGGTGGTGGTCAGCGACCTGATGGGCAGGCTCCCGGCCTACGCCCGCATCCTCGGACTCTCCGAGTGGAGCTTCCTCCACTTCCGTCACGAGCCGGGGTCGCTCCAACGCTCCACGCTCGACGGCGAGGAGGTCGAGCCTGCCTTCCTGCTGGCCACGGCCGGCCTCCCCGACCTCGCCTTCGAGGTCATCCAGCCCACGGTGGAGCCGACCCACTACCGCCGGGCCTTCCTCGACCGCATCGGCGAGGGGATCCATCACCTGCTGGTGCTGCCCGCCCTGTCCGAGGCGCGATGGCAGCGCCTGCGCGCCGCCATGGAGGCGGCCGGCGCGCCGGTGGCCATGAGCGGCAGCGTGCGCTCCGGGTCGGCGGAGTTCTTCTACCTGGACACCAGATCCAGGCTGGGCGGCTTCTTGCTGGAGGCGATCTGCCGGCGGGACCGGCCCGACGTTCGCAGCCAGCCGGATTTCCGGTTCGACTTCTCCCGTCCGGCCGGGGGAGGACACCGGGCAGGGAGGAGGGAAGGATGAACGGTGCGCGCTTCGAGGGCAGGGTGGCGATCGTCACCGGTGGCGCCGGGGGGATCGGCCGGGCGGTGGCGGCGCGGCTGGCCCGCGAGGGCGCCCGCGTAACCCTGGTCGACCAGGACCGGGCCGGGCTCGAGCGCGCGGCTCGCGAGCTGCCGCCGGGCTCGGCGCTGACCCTGGTCGGGGACGTGACCCACGAGGAGGACGTGGCCGGCTACGTGCGCCGGACCCTGGAGGCGTACGGCCGCCTCGACCTCTTCTTCAACAACGCCGGCATCGAGGGACGGATGGGGCCGATCGTCGAGACCGAGGTGGCCGAGTTCGACCGGGTCATGGCGGTCAACGTCCGGGGCGTGTTCCTGGGCCTGCGGGAGGTGCTCAGGGCCATGCGCGACCGTGGCTCGGGCGGCGCCGTGGTCAACACCGCCTCCATCGCCGGGCTGCGCGGGAGCACCCGTCTCGCCGCCTACTCGACCTCGAAGCACGCCGTGATCGGTCTGACCCGTAGCGCCGCCCTGGAGGGTGCCGCCTTCGGCGTGCGGGTGAACGCGGTCGCTCCGGGCTTCATCGACACCCGTATGCTGGCCGCCATCAACGCCGCCGGCTCGCCCCACGATCCCGACGCCGCCCGCGAGGCGCTGGTGGCGCGCGTCCCCCTGCGCCGCCTGGGGACACCGGAGGAGGTCGCCAACCTGGTCTGCTGGCTGCTGAGTCCTGAGGCCAGCTACGTGACCGGCGCCGTGTACCTGGTCGACGCGGGGGTCATGGTCTGAAGGGCGAACTCCCGCCCGACGCTCGGCCGGATGACCGCCGGGCCGCCGGTGAGGGGTGAGACGCCGGGCCGGGCGAGGACGGAAAGGGCGCTCACGAGTGCCTCGGCGGCGCCGCGGAAGGCGGGTTCGGGGCGGGGCGGCGGGGTCGATGATGAGGCCGGCAGTGGCTATACTGGACGGTCGAAACGTCAGCGCCTCGGCGGCGCACCGATCCGCCGAGTTCGTCGTTCAGTGTACCCATCGGAGGCGGAGTGGCCGCCTCTCGTCAGCCTGGATCCAACCGATGACCGTGGGCGGATCCATCCCCTTCGGTCCTGGCGACGGCCTGGATCGGGAGCGGGAAGCACCGAAAAGGAGGATCCATGGCAATCGCGCTCGACCCTTACCTCAACTTCCGCGGCAACGCCCGTGAGGCGATGGAGTTCTACCGGGAGGTGTTCGGCGGCGAGCTGACCGTGGCCACGTTCGCGGACTTCCACGCCTCCTCCGATCCAGGCGAGGACGGGCTGGTGATGCACTCGTATCTGGAGGGACCGGAGGGCATTCGCTTCATGGCCGCCGACGTGCCCCGTCGGATGGAGTTCCGCCCCGGCACCAACTTCTCGATGTCGCTCAGCGGCGACGACGAGACGGCGCTCCGCCGCTACTTCGAGAAGCTTTCGGAGGGGGGCTCCGTGCTCCAGCCGCTCGAGAAGGCCCCCTGGGGGGACACGTTCGGGATGTGCGCCGACCGCTTCGGCATCACCTGGCTGGTCAACATCTCGGCGCCTCGGGGGTGA
Organism: Bacillota bacterium; assembly: GCA_021323605.1. Lineage (GTDB taxonomy): Bacteria > Chloroflexota > Dormibacteria > Dormibacterales > Dormibacteraceae > CADDZO01. Next base: position 7,056 of record JAJPKS010000066.1, read on the forward strand.
TCGGGCACGGGCGAGCGCGCCCGCAGCGGGCCGCCGGCCCGGGCCCGCTCGTCGCCGGGGGAGGACCGGCCCGGGCCCGGCGCGAGCGCCACCGTCAGCGGCCGGGGGCTGCCCCGTCCGGCCCCACCGAGAAGGCACGAAGCCGCTCGGCGTAGGAGCCGAGACGCTCGTCCACCAGCCGGTGCACGCTGCCCGGTGGGAAGGTGCCGTCGGCCTGCCGTCGGCCGGCCGGCCGTCCGGTCAGGAGCTCGATCCCCTCGTCGACGGTGCGCACCGCCCAGACGTGGAAGCGGCCCGCCTCGATGGCGGCCAGGGTCTTTTCGTCGAGGGCGAGATGGGGCACGTTGGCGGCGGGGATGATCACGCCCTGGCGGCCGTTCAGCCCCCGGGCCTGACACACGCGGTAGAAGCCCTCGATCTTCTCCGTCACCCCGCCCACGGCCTGGATCTCACCGTGCTGGTTGACCGAGCCGGTCACGGCGATCCCCTGGTCCAGGGGCAGCCCGGAGAGGGCCGAGAGCAGGGTGTAGAGCTCGGTCGAGGAGGCCGAGTCGCCCTCCACCTCGTCATAGGACTGCTCGAAGGTCAAGGTGGCGTGGACGGCCAACGGATGCTCCTGCGCGTACTGCTGGGCCAGGTAGCCGGAGACGATCAGGAAGCCTTTCGAATGGATGGGACCGGAGAGCTCGATCTCCCGCTCCACGCTCACCACCGAGCCGCGGCCGAGCGAGACCCGGGCCGTGACCCGGGCCGGCATGCCGAAGCGGTGGTCGCCCAGGTCGATCACGGTCAGCCCGTTGACCTGACCGACCCGCGCCCCCTCGGTGTCGATCAGCACCGTGCCCTCGGTGATCATCTCCCGGACCCGCTCCTCGAGCAGGTTGGAGCGGTACTCCTTCTTCGCCACCGCCCGGTCGACGTCCTCCGCCTGCACGACCTCGTGCCCGGCCCGACCGGCCCAGAAGCTGGCCTCGCTGACGATGTCGGAGATGTCCAGCAGGCGCGCCGACAGCTTGCCCTGATGCTCCCGTAGCCGGGAGCCGTACTCGACCACCCGCGCCACCGCGGAACGGTCGAAATGGCGCAGGCCGGAGGAGCGGACGCAGCGGCTGATGAAGGCGGCGTAGCCCTGGACGTGCTCTTCGTTCCAGTCCATGTCGGGGGCGAAGTCGACCTTGACCTTGAACAGCTCCCGGAACTGCTCGTCCAGCTCGTACAGGAGCCGGTAGAGGAGCGGCGAGCCGATCAGCACCACCTTGACGTCGAGGGGGATGGGCTCCGGGGTGAGGCTGGCGGTGGGCACCGGACTGAACTGCTCGCTCAGGTTCTCGATCCGGATCTGCCGCGCGATCAGGGCCCGCTTGAGCACGTCCCAGGCGAACGGGTTGCGGAGGACGTCGAGCGCCTCCACGATCAGGAAGCCGCCGTTGGCCCGGTGCAAGGACCCGGCCTTGATCTGGAGGAAGTCGGTGACCAGCATCCCGAAGCTGGGCCGGTACTCGACCCGGCCGAGCAGGTTGTAGTAGGTGGGGTTGAGTTCGAGCACCAGTGGAGCCCCGGGTCGGTCGCCCTGGTCCACCAGCACGTTGACCCGGTAACGGGCCAAGTGCTGCTGGGCCTGAAGCTCCGGCGGTCCCATCGGCAGTGGCTGGGCGGGCGCCGGCTCGCGCCGGAAATCGGCCAGGTGGTCGGGGATGTCCTCGCGCACCTCCTCCAGGTGGGCGAGCACCTCGGGCTGCCCGACGTAGCGCTCGCGCAGGTCGTGGAAGAGCGGGTCCAGGGCGAAGAGGGCCACCTCCCGGTCCAGCTGCCGGATCTGCTCGCCCGCCTCGCGCTCGATCTGGTTGAGCCGCCGGAGCACGCTCTGCACCTCTCCCTGGACCTCGCCGCCGCGGCGCTCCAGCTCGGTGCGCTCCGCCTCCGACATGCGCCGAACCGCCTCGGCCGGCAGCGGCCGTCCCCCGACGATGGGGATGGCCACGATGCCGCCCGGCGTCAGCTCGACCATGAACCCCCGAGCGGCGGCGAAGCGCTGCAGCTCTTCCAGGAGCGACTCCCGCCGCCGTCCGATCTCGTTCAGGATCTCCTGTCGGCGCTGGCCGTAGTGCTCGTCCTCGAAGGCCTGCGCGATCCGCCGCCGAGCGTGTTCCACGAACTCGTCCATGTCGGCCGCGAACCGGCGGCCCAGGCCGGCCGGGAGCCGGATGGCACGCGGGGAGTCCGGACGTTCGAAGTCGTGCACGTAGACCCAGGCGTCCGGCGCCGGCCGGGCGGCCGCCAGCCGCTCCAGGTGCTCGCGGACGGTGCTGAGCCGGCCCGAGCCCGGGGCGCCGGACACGAACAGGTTGTAGCCCGCGCTCTGGGTCTCGGCGCCGAACTCCAGGGCGTCCAGGGCCCGCGGCTGGCCGATCGTGCCCCGTAGCGGCTCCACCTCGGCGGTGGTCCGGAAGGGCAGGAGGGCGGGGTCGAGCCGGCGGCGCAGGCGCTGGGGAGGGACCTCCAGGTCGGCGCGGCGCGGCGCGGTCACCGGCGCGTCGGAGCCGCTCCCCGACGCCGCCGGAGGCCGGCTTCGAGGTCCGGTCCCGAGGTGCTCTGGCTCCATGCTCCCACCGTGCGCCTACGGTGGAGGTACGACCAGGGTCCTTGGTCCCCCCGGTCCGGGGCCGGGCTGCCGCTCGAGGCCAGCCCCATCCCCTGGACCACTTCCCAGCGCCGCGATCGAGCACTACCCTGGAGGGGGAGGGATGGGTGACCGAGAGGTGGTGGGCGGGGTGTTGCCCTGGGGGCGACCGCGCCTGAGGTCTCCGGTCGTCCGATCCTTCGTGCCTGACGCCGGAGCCATCGGGCTGGCCGGCGCCCCGTCGGCCTCCGGAGGCCCGGCATCGAAGACGGAGGAGGTTGGAGGATGGGGGTGTCGAAGACCAGGGCGGCCGTGTTGCTGGAGCCGCAGGGCCGTTGGGAGATCCGGGAACTCGATCTCGACCCACCCCGGGCGAACGAGGTCCTGGTCCGGGTCATGGCCACCGGGCTGTGCCATTCCGACGAGCACGTGAGGTCGAGCGCCACCCGGACCCGTCTGCCCATGGTCGGAGGCCACGAGGGGGCGGGCATCGTGGAGGAGGTCGGTCCCGGCGTCACCAGGGTGGCGAAGGGGGATCACATCGTCACCTCCTTCATCCCCGTCTGCGGCAGGTGCCGGTACTGCTCGACCGGACGCCAGAACCTGTGCGACGACGGCAAGAACGCCCAGACCGGGGCCCTCCTGGACGGCACCTACCGCTTCCACCTGGACGGCAAGGATGCCGGCGGCATGTGCGTCCTGGGGACCTTCTCGCAGTACATGGTCATCTCGGAGAACTCCTGCGTGAAGGTGGACGACGACCTGCCCTTCGACGTGGCCTGCCTGGTCGGCTGTGGCGTGACCACCGGTTGGGGCTCGGCCGTCTATGCGGCCAAGGTCCGTCCCGGCGACACCGTGGTCGTCTTCGGCGTCGGCGGGGTGGGCATCAACGCCGTCCAGGGCGCGCGCTATGCCGGGGCCAAGCACGTGATCGCCATCGACCCGGTCGAGTTCAAGCTGGAGATGGCGCAGGTCTGCGGCGCCACCCACGTCTTCCGGGACCCCGAGGCGGCGAAGGAGGAGGTCATCCGCCTGACCCGGGGTCAGCTGGCCGACCACTGCATCCTGACCGTGGGTGTGATGACCGAGGAGGTGGTCACCCAGGGCTTCGACATGATCGGCAAGGACTGCCAGCTGACCATCACCGGCATCGGTTACGGGCTGACCGTGCACCTGCCCGGGGCGCCGATGGCGGGCTGGCAGAAGCGGGTCCAGGGGGTCTGCTTCGGGGCCGCCAACCCGCTCTACGACATCCCCAAGCTCCTGGACCTCTACCGGGCGGGCGACCTCAAGCTGGACGAGCTGATCACCCGCCGCTACCGGCTGGAGGAGATCAACCAGGGCTACCAGGACCTGCTGGACGGGAAGAACATCCGCGGTGTCGTCATCCACGAGCACTGAGCGGCCGGGCTTGGACCCTGCCCGGGCCCGGCCGGAGCCGGCCGAGGCTCAGCGGCTCGGCCAGGGGGAGGGCTGACAACTGCTGGCCATCAAGCGATCGTGAGCGAGATCTGGTGATTTACCACGACAGCTCATGAACCTGAAGCGGTGGGCCGAGCAGCCGGGGGTGTCGCGGGGCGTGCTCGCCGCCCGGCTGGAGCGTGGTGGGGACCCCGTTCTCGATCCGTACGCAGTCGTCGGCCACCGGCACGAGGCCGGCGTCGTCGCGCTCGATGCCGTCCAGGTACCGGGTAGAGGTTGGCGACATGGATCGGGTCCCGACGCCAGGGCCGTCGGGAGGCTGGAGGACCTCGTCGTAGGTCCGGTGGGGCGTTGCCATCGCCGGCGGTCGAAAACCGGACGGCCCTCGCGCACCGCCGGGGTCTCGATCTCGGCGATGCCGTCCCCGGCCGTGCCCGGCCGTAGGGCGAGGATGGCCGGACGTTCCATCTCGGTCGCCGCCCCCACCAGATGACCTGTCCGGCGGCGGGGTCGACGAAGCGGCGGCCACCCGGGTGCCGACCGCGGATGGTGGCCCAGCGCCCGCGGCCCCAAGCCAGCTCCTGGCCGTTCTCGGTGAGCCTGACCCCGGGGGCCAGGGGCGGACGGGAGGGGTCGCGGGCCAGCAATGCCTCCAGGTGGCGCCCGGCGATTCCTGCCAGTCGCTGGCGGCCGGGCGGCTCCGCGCCTCGCCCGCCTTCCGACATCTCACCTCCCCCCTCGCGCTCGTGTCCTGCCGCCGGCTGGGGCTCTCGGGCTCGGCCGGTCAATCCGGCCGCGAGCCAGGGGCGTAGCCGCCCCTGGATTCGACCCACTGCCCGGTGATCGGGTGCGGATAGTGGAAGGGGACGAGCGCGGTTTCCGGCCACATGCTCCAGGCCGGCTCCTCCAGCTCGTCGGGGCCGTCCGGGTCCTCGGGGTAGCAGACCGAGATGTAGTCCTCCCAGATCGGGGAGTTGGCCCATCCCTCCTCGTAGCTGGCCAGCCAGAAGTTGCGGTAGTTGAGGACCTTGATCTTCCAGAGCCCGTCTTCCCTGACGTACCGGTTCTCGTACAGCCCCGACTCCCAGCGCTGGAAGGCGCCGGCTTCGTGCGTCTCGGCGGCCACTCGATGCACCCCCACCTGCATCAGGGAGCGAAACCGGCCTTGCGCCGAACGGCCGTCGGGGGCGACGTGGACCACCGGCTGGAGCTGAGGGTGGTCCAGCAGATGGCCGTAGACGGGCCCGTTCCCACCCGCCGCCCAGCGCTTTTTGAACCGGCCCAGGTAGAGGCGTCTCACCCCCTCCAGCCCCTTGAACACACCGCGCAAGAAATGCACCTCGGCATCGCGCGCGAACAGCTGCACGACCTCTTCGTACAGGCACTTGTCGAGGTAGTAGCCGTACTGATACTGGAGTCGCACGATGGCCTGGACGTCGGCTACCTCTCGGAGCCGGCGTTCGAGCTCCGAGATCCGGTCCTCCAGCGCTTTCAGCTGTTGCTCAACGCTCATTCCGCTCCTCCGGCGCTTCCTCCGTGAGCCGTGGACGCCGCCCCGGACGACGCTCCGTGGGGTGGCCGACCGGCCCCGCTCGTAGTCTCGCAGGCCCCGGACTGCCTGTCGACGGTTGACGACTGATTCGAGCCCCGATTAGAATGCCGGCCGAGGCCGCGCTCGGCCGGTGAGGAGTCGAGCGGCGCGAAGGGAGCCGTCCTGGGCCGGCGCCCGACGCAGGGACCAGCGCTCGGTTCGTGCGTACCCGGCAGCGCCTCATCGGCGGCCTGCCGTCCTCGCCCCCGACGATCGGTCGTGCCCGAGCCGCCGGGTGGCGGCCGGTTGCCGTTCCGGTGGGAGGCGAGGTGCCCTACGCCGATCCCGGGGCGAGGTGACACCGGGAGGATCTGGAGATGACGTATCGGCTGGAGGTGGCGGCGGCGGGGCTGACGGCGATCGACGTGCACGTCCACCTGCACCGTGTCGAGAGCGGGGAGGCGACCGAGGAACGGCCGAGTCCGGCCTTCGACGCGGCCCGGCAGCGGTTCCGCGTCGAAGGGCCGTCACCCACGCTCGAGGAGACGGTCACCTACTTCCGTGAGCGGCGCATGGCGGCCGTGGTCTTCAACGTCGACTCGGAGACGGCCACCGGCCGACGGGGGGTGACCGGGGCGCAGATCGTGGCGGCGGCCTCCCGGTATCCCGACGTGCTCATCCCCTTCGCCAGCGTCGACCCCTGGAAGGGGCGGGTGGCGATCGAGGAGGCGGAGCGCCTGATCGCCGCCGGGGTGCGTGGGTTCAAGTTCCATCCCCCGGGGCAGGCCTTCTACCCCAACGATCGGCGCTTCTACCCCCTCTACGAGGTCATCGCCGGGGCCCGGCTCCCGGCCCTGTTCCACACCGGGCAGACGGCCATCGGGGTGAGCACGGCCAGGGGCGGCGGGATGCGGATGAAGTACGCCAACCCCATCTACCTCGACGACGTGGCCGTCGACTTCCCGGAGATGCCGATCATCATGGCCCATCCCTCCTTTCCCTGGCAGGACGAGGCGCTGGCGGTGGCCGTGCACAAGCCGCAGGTCTACATCGACCTCTCGGGGTGGTCGCCGCGGTACTTTCCGCCCCAGCTCGTGCACTACGCGAACACCCTGCTCAAGCACAAGGTGCTGTACGGTTCCGACTACCCGCTGCTCACCCCCGACCGCTGGATGCGGGACTTCGAGCAGGCCCCTTTCCGCGATGAGGTGCGGCCGTTGATCCTGAAGGAGAACGCGGTGCGCCTGCTCGGCCTCTCCGCCTGACGGGCTCGGCCGCCACCGCGCCCGCCCCTCCGGCAGATGGGGCCAAAAAAGATCGGCCTCCGCCCGCAGGTTCGCGGGCGGCTGGGCGAGCCCCCGATGCCGCGCCGGCCCGGACGGAGGAAGGCCTCAGCTCATGGCGAGGCGGTCCGGGCGAGAGGATAACCCACCTCGGCCAGCGGGGCCACGGGCTCCTCGGCGTGGGTGACCCGGTTGCAGGCCAGGCCGACCGGGTCGCAGCCCAGGAGCGCCTGGCCCGAGGCGAGCGCGTGCTCCTCGAAGCGCCGTCCGGCGGAGGCGGGTGTCCCCTCGGTCAGCTCGCTCAGCAGCCGCTCGCACCGCTCCACCTCTTCCTCGAGGTTCGGGCGGTCGGGGTCCGGCGTCGAGACCAGGCGGAGCCCGTCGTCGATCGTGCTCCACGTCTCCAGCAGGAAGCGATTCCCGGAGGCGCGGCAGACCGCCTCGCGGAAGCGACGCTCGAGCTGGCGAACACGCTCGGCGTTTGCCCTGGCGGCGGCCTCGCGCATCGATCGGACGATGCGGCCCAGGGTCTCCCGCTCCCTGGCATCCCTCCGGCTGGCGACCAGCCAGGCCGCGAGCCCCTCGAGCGCGGCCCGCAGCACGACCATGCCGGCCAGGTCGCTGCGGGAGGGCTCGAGCACGAACCAGCCGCGATTGGGCACCTTCACCACCAACCCCCGCTGCGAGAGCTGTTGCAGCGCCTCCCTCAGCGGGCCCCGGCTGATGTTCAGACGCTGGGCGATCTCGGTCTCGATCAGACGCGTCCCGGGCGCGATCTGACCTCGCCTGATCGCCGCCACCAGCTGTTTGGCGACCTGGCTGACCAGCGAGTCCTTCGTGACTGCAAGTTGCAGGCTCACACGATTGCTCCGCTCGATGAGGGTGACCGTATGGCGACAGTCTACAGCCGGAGCGGTACAACGCAAGAGTGCTCTTCAACGGCACTTGATGTTGAATCTGACACTCAGTGTCAAAGTGGCGGTGGCGATGTGTCGTGCGCCCGCCCTCGTCCCTGGAAGGCTCGGGGGGAGGTGGTGGCGTGCGCGGGGAGGCGTTCCCGGCGGCACCGGTCCGGAGCCATCGGTGGGGCCGGTGGCCGCGGCGGGCGACGACCGTGGCGTCCCTGCGGAGGCCGAGGCGGCATGCCTCCCGGGCCGGTGCCGGGCGCCGGCCCGGGCCGCGGACCGTGGGGGAGCGGCCGTGAGCTCGTGAAGGCCCGGACGTGAGCCCCGACGGTCGCCGAAAACGATCCCCGGAATGCCGTTGTCTTCGTATCGACGCCAGGGCAGAGGTGGGGGGGAGAAGAGCGTACACTTCGTGCAGGTATGAACAGCCGGCACGTCCGAATCCTCGTCATCAATGGGCCCAATCTGAACCTTCTCGGCACCCGTCAGCCGGAGGTGTACGGGACGGAGACGCTGAACGATCTCGAGCGCCGGCTGCGCGAACGGGCCGCCCAGCTCGGTTGCGAGATCGAGATGCGTCAGAGCAATCTGGAAGGCGAGATCATCGGCTGGCTGCACGAGTCGGTCAAGACCTTCGATGCCGTGGTGATGAACCCCGGTGCCTACGCTCACTATAGCTACGCGATCCGTGACGCCATCACCTCGGCGCGGGTTCGCCTGTTCGAGGTCCACATCTCCAACGTCTACGCGCGCGAGGAGTTCCGGCACCGCTCGGTGATCGCCCCGGTCGCGGCCGGGATCGTGGTCGGGATGGGGACGGTGGGCTACGAGCTGGCGCTGGAGGCCGCCGTCCGCACCGCCCGCCGATAGCCGGGAGCGAGGGTGGCTATCATACTCGGCATGCAGGTCTGGCCGCCCTTCCGCTCCCGGGACTTTACCGTGCCGGTGGGGCACCGGGGCCAGACGAGCTGACTCCCCTCGTCGCGGCTCCTCCCACCGGCGGGATGGGTGCGGTGGGAGTCGGAGCAGCGAGCGAGGAGGTCACCGGTTGTCCGATCGAACGTCAGAGGCCGGCTCGGGGTCGTCGCTCGACCCCTGCGACTGGCAGCTCCTGCACCTGCTGGCCGAGGACGCCGGGATGGGGCTGCCCCAGCTCGCCCGGCAGGTCGGTCTGAGCGAGCCCGAGACCGCCGCCCGGATCGAGGCCCTGCGCCGCTCCGGGATCATCAGGGGCATCCACGCCCGCGTCGATCCACAGCGTCTGGGCCTGCCGGTGACGGCCTTCTTCATGGTCCGGGTGGCGCAGACGGCGGAGGTCTACCGGGCCATCGACCGGATGATCCGGGACATCGATCAGGTCGAAGAGGCGCACACCGTCAGCGGCCAGTTCGACTGGATCGTCAAGGTCCGTGCCGCCAGCCCGGACGACCTCCGCGATCTGCTCATCCACCGGCTCTCGCTGCTCCCCGGCTTCGTCCGCGCCGAGACCATGGTGGTGATGAGCACCTCGTGCGAGTCGGTCAACGTCGAGGCCCTGCTCCACCCCCGGGAGGGCTGATGGAGCCGGGCTGGAGCGACCGCGAGGAGGCGGTGGCGGCCGGGATCGCGGCCCTCGCCCGGTCGGGGATGCTCAACCGGCCGATCGCCCTGGCCGGCTTCATGGGGGTGGGGAAGACCACCCTGGGCCGGCGGCTGGCCAAGGTGCTCGACCGGCCTTTCTACGACACCGACCGCTACGTGGAGGAGACGTACGGGCGGTGCGTCGACGACTTCTTCGCCGCGGGCGAAGAATCCGAGTTCCGGCGCCTGGAGGCCGAGGCGGTGGCGGAGCTGACGCGCCGGGGCCCCGTCGTCATCGCCCTCGGCGGCGGGGCGTTGCTCAGCCGGCCCTCGCGCCTCCTCCTCCGGGAGCGAGCGTTCCTCGTGCACCTGCACGTGCCCTGGAAGGAGCTGCGCGAGCACCTGGCGGAGCTGGCCGAGAGCCGGCCGCTGCTGCGCGGGAGGAGCACGGCGGAGATCCATCGGCTCTACCTGAAGCGCCTGGCCACCTACCGGACCGCCCCGCTTCGCATCACGGTCGACCGGCGCAACCCGGTGGAGGCCGCCACCGCGCTGTTGGACGCGCTGCGGGCGCTGGAGACGGGGCCGGGGCCCGCCGCCCTCACCCCCCTGCCGCGGGTGGACGCTGCCCTGGGGACGTTCGCGCACCTCTCCCCGGTGCCCGGATGGAGCCCGAAGGGGGAGGGGCCCTCCCTGCCCTCCTGATCGGGAGGCCGTCCGAAGGCGGGGTGGACCGCCGGGACGGCGGCCCGTCACCTCCCCCGCCGGGCCCGCCGTGCGGCCCGCCACACGAAGGCATTGGCCGCGCCGAGCCCCCGATAGCCGCCGACCCGCTGCACGACCTCGAAGCGCAGCCGGCCCAGGGCGGCCGTATAGAGGTGGAAGAGCGTCCCGCCGTGCCGGTCGCGGTCGCACAGGATGCCGTGCTCACGCATGGCCTCGATCAGGTCGGGTTCGAGCTCGGCGCTGGCTGCCAGGTGCTCGTAGTAGTTGCCAGGGACGGGGAGGATGGGGGCCCCCAGGGCACGCAGCGCGCGTGCCGTGGCGAAGACGTCCCCGCAGGCCAGGGCCAGGTGCTGGCCGCCGGGCGCCCGCCCACCCTCGACCAGGGGGGCGGTGAGCGCGATGCGCACCTCCCCCGAGGGGCTCGAGACCGACCGGCCCCGGATCAACCCCTCCGGGGCGGTCAGCTCCTGGCTCTCCTCCAGCCGCATGCCCAGCACGGAACGGAAGAAGAGCAGCGCCTCCTCGAAGCGGTCGAGGGGCTGACCCAGCTCCACGTGGTCGATGTGGCTCAGGCCGGCGTCCGGGCGGGGAGCGGTCGCGGCGGGGAGCGGCCGGAAGCCCGTGACCCGGCTCCCGGTCCCGCCGGCGGGGCACAGCAGCAGGGAGGTCCCGTCCGGCGCCACGAGCTCTACGGCGTCCTCTCCCATCACCTCCGGGCGGAGAGGCCGCGGCGGCGCCAGCAGCGCCCGGGCGCGCCGGGCGGAGCGGTCGGGGTCGTCGCTCCGGAGGGCCAGCGCCGAGAGCCGCGGTCCGGTCCCGCCACCGGCGGAAGGTCGTCCCCGGGCGTCGAGCAGGATCCGGATCTCACCCTGCCGCCACAGTTCCACCGGCTCGAGGCGGTGTCGGGCGGCGCGGCTGAAGCCCAGCGACCCGAGCAGCTCGGCGGCCGCCGGCGCGGATCGGTCGTCGACCGCGATCTCGACCAACGCCCAGCCACGGAGTTCCGCCGGGGGCGGTGCCGGCCGCAGACCCAGCCCCTCCTGCAGGGCGAGCAGGGAGCGCATGGCGTGGACGGCGGTGTGACGGGGGTCGGCCTGGCGGAAGACGTCGTTGAAGACCTCCAGGGAGAGCGGGCCCCGGTAGCCGGTGGCGAGCACCTCGGCCACGAACCCGGCCAGGTCGAAGCCTCCCTCTCCGGGAAAGCAGCGGTGGTGGCGGCTCCACTCCAGCACGTCCGCGTTCAGCCGAGGGGCGTCGGCGAGCTGGACGAAGAAGATCTTCTCGCCGGGGATGCGCCGGATGGCGCTGGGGTCGCTCCGGCGGGAGAGGGTGTGGAAGCTGTCGAGACAGAGGCCGAGGGCGGGGTGGTCGGCGGCGGCGATGATCCGCCAGGCGTGGAGTTCGTCATCGACGTAGCGGCCCCAGGCCAGGGCCTCGTAGGCGATGCGGATGCCGTGATCGGCGGCGACCTCGGCCAGCCGGCGCAGCTGCTCGGCGGCCAGCGCGTCGTCGTCCATCGCCTCGGCCGAGCAGTTGGAGCAGACCAGCAGGGTGGTGGCCCCGAGCCGGTTCATGAGCTGGAAGGTGTGCCGGGCCCGACGCAGGCCGCGCTCGAACAGCTCGGGGGGAAGGGCCTCGACGTCCCGGAAGGGCTGGTAGAGCTCGATGCCGAGGCCCAGCTCCCGGGCCAGGGATCGGATCCGCTCGGGGGACAGCGGCGAGGCGATCAGGTCGTCCTCGAACAGCTCCACGGCGTCGAAGCCGGCCTCGGCCGCGGCGCGGAGCTTCTCCTCGAGCGTACCGCTCAGGGCGACGGTGGCGATCGACGTTCGCACGACTCCGCACCCTCCCTGGCCATGAGCTGCCGGAGGTGCCGCATCATGCGCTCGACGTCAGGCCGGAGCCCGGTGAAGAGGCGGAACGACTCCGCCGCCTGGAAGAGGGCCATCCCGGCGCCGTCGAGGGTGCGGCAGCCGATCCTGCGGGCCGCGGCCAGGAGCGCGGTCTCCAGCGGTCGGTACACGATGTCCGCCACCCACAGGTCGGGCCTGAGGAGCTCGAGCGGCAGGGGCAGGCCGGGGTGGGCGGCCATCCCCACCGGGGTGGCGTTGATCACGCCGTTGGCCCGGGCGATCCATCCCGCCAGCTGCTCGGGCCGGAGCGAGACGGCCCGGCCGGAGCCGAAGCGCCGGCACAGCCCCGCCACCAGCTCCGCGCTTCGATCCGGGTCGAGGTCCAGCACCGCGATCTGACCGGTCCCGAGGTCGAGCATGGCGTGGGCCACGGCCGCTCCGGCGCCGCCCGCGCCCAGGAGCAGGACCCGCTCCCTGGCGACCTCCGGCAGCCCGGCGGCGAAGCTGCGCTCGAAGCCGTATCGATCAGTGTTGTGCCCGATCGCCCTCCCGGCCTCGAACACGACCGTGTTGGCAGCACCCAGGGCGATCACCTCGGGTGACAGCTCGTCCAGGTGGCGGACCACGGCCTGCTTGCAGGGGTGGGTGACGTTGAGCCCGCGGTAGCCCATGAGACGGGCGGCGGCGAGCAGCCGGCCGACATCCCCGGCCTCCGATCCCAGCTGCTCGAGGTCGATCAGCTGGTACAGGTACCGCAGTCCCTGCGCGTCGGCTTCCCGCTCGTGCAGTGCGGGCGAGAGCGAGGGGCCGATGTCGGCTCCGATCAGACCGACCAGGTAGCGACGCTCATTCATCGATATGCACGAACCAGTACGTTAGTATCCACCATCGGCGAGCGGGTGGACGTAACCGGGTCCGGAGCGACGCGACCTCCGGGCGGTGGCGACGCGAGGGGGGATCGGCCGGGTCACGGTGGTGGCGAGCTGCGCCTCCTTTCGTCGACGGGGTGATGGCGGCGTCAGGCCGGTTGCGCCGGGTGAAGGCGGGGTCGAGGAGGTCGGCGGGCCGGTGGCGGCCGAGGCCGGAGCCGCGGCCCGCTCGGGACCCCGGGGACGGACGGTGAAGGGGCCCGCCGCGACGCGGCCGGGAGCGTCGATCACCGCCATCTGCGACCGCGCCGTGCCGCCGACCGGCCGGGATGGCCGCTCCCGGGCATTGACAGCCGCCGGTGGGCACAATTAACGTACTGATTCGTTCGTTATGGTCGGCTTCCATCCGAGGCCCGCTCCCGGACGACGACCGCGCTCCGGCGTCCACGGGCCGCCGGGCCCGTGAGGCGAGCCAGAGTCGTTCCGTCGAGGTGAGGGCACGGTTCCGGGCGGCGGCCGGCGTGGGCCGGAGGCACTGCCGGACAGATCCGCGGTTCGGTCGCCTCGCAGCTCCGGCGCGACGGCCGTCTCCGCAGCGCGGCCCTGGGATCTCACGAGGAGGAGGAGGATGTTCAGGTTCGAGCGACTCGGCGCGGCGGTGGCCGCGGCGCTGCTGGCGGCCGCCTGCGGCGGCCAGCTGGCCGGGACCACCGGCGGCGGCTCCAACGCCCCGATCAGGGTCGATCTGATCGGCACCTTCAGCGGGCAGAACGCGGACCTGGGCAACTGGGCCTGGAACGGGGTCAAGCTGGCCGTGGATCAGGCCAACGCCGCCGGCGGCATCGGTGGCCGCAAGATCCAGCTCGTCCGGCTCGACGACCAGGGGCAACCGACGGTGGGGACCGACCTCGCCAAGCGGGCCGTCAGCGACCACGCGGTGATGGTCTACGGCTCCGACCTCAGCACCGTGACCCTGGCCATGATCCCCATCCTGACCGCGGCCAGGATCCCGGAGATCACCTCCGGGCAGGCGCCCGCGATCCTGGAGCAGGGCTCGTCCTACATCTTCCTCGACAGCACCACCAGCGCCGTGTTCGATCAGACGCTGGCCGACTACCTGGTCGAGAAGCGGCACCTGACCTCCATCGCCATGATCACCAACAACGATGCCTATGGGAAGGGCGAGCACGATTCCTTCCTGGCCGAGCTGACCCGGCTGGGTGTGAAACCCACGATCGACAAGGTGGTGCCCCCCGACCAGACGGACTTCACCTCGGTGCTGACCGAGATCCGTGCCACCGACCCCGGGGTGCTCTTCATCGGCGCCGAGGAGGTGGAGACCGGGCTGATCGCCAAGCAGGCGCGCAGCCTGGGTATCACCGCCACCTTCGCCGGCGGGGCTCCGATGGGCACACCGACCTACCTCCAGACCGCCGGTCCGGCCGTGGCCGAGGGCACCATCATGACCTCCCCGTACCTCAGCAACGACGCCAGTGCGAAGACCAGGGCCTTCGCCGCCGCTTACCGCAAGGCGTACGGACAGGACCCGGAGCTGCACGGAGCCAAGGCCTACGACGGGATGAACGTGTTCATCCGGGCCATGCGGAAGACGCCCCACGACCTCAGCGGACCGAAGCTGATCGCCGCCGTGCGGTCGATCAGCTACGACGGTCTCCTCGGTCGTTTCCACTTCGACGACCGGGGTCTCGGTCTCCACGCCACCCAGATCGGGATCATCAAGGATGGCAAGATCGTGCCGGTCTAGTGTGGCGAATCGGAAGTTCCGTACCATCTGGCGGCTCTGGGCGCCGAGGCCGGCCTACCGGGTCCCCGCGAAAGCGCAGCTTTCGTGGGGTGCTCACCGGGCTCCCCGCCCTTCGTCGTCACGCATCCTCCGGGTGCGCTCCTCCTGGTGCCACCCTTTCCGTGGCCTCGACGTCCGGACCGACACCCTCCGGGTGCCTGCCACCACCTGCATGGGACCTCCAAGTCACCGCCCTGGCCGCCTCGGGTGGAGCGGGCTGAGCCGGGGTCGGAGAACTTCCTCCGGCCCCACCGATCGGCCCTCCTCCGGATGACCTCACGATGATCTGGATCCTGCAGACTGCCATCGGAGGGCTCAGCACGGGTGCGGTCTACGCCCTGGTGGCCATGGGGTTCTCGATCGTCTACCGCACCATGGGCCTGGTCAACTTCGCCCACGCCGACGTGGTGATGATCGGAGCCTACGTGACCGTCACCTTCTTCCTGACCGCGCACCTGCCCTTCGGCGTCTCCCTGCTCGCGGCGATCCTCATCACTGGCGCGCTGGGGGTGGTGATCGAGCGCGTCCTGCGACCCCTCGAGAGCCGGGATCTGAACCTGATGCTGATCGGGACCATCGGCTTCGGGATCGTCCTGGAGAGCCTCGCCATCCTGATCTGGGGGTCCTTCGGCACCGCCGTGCCGACCCCGATCCCGAACCTGCCCCTCAGGTTCGGCGGCCTCGTCGTCACCACCTATCAGCTCCTGATCCTGGCCGTGGCCGGGGCGGTCACGGCCCTGCTCTTCTGGTTCCTCGACCGGACCAAGCTGGGAACGGCGATGCAAGCCGTGGCCATGGATCGGGTCGCCGCCACCGCCATGGGAGTCGACGTTGCCGCCTCGAACGCCCTCGCCTTCGCCGTCGGCTCGGGCATGGCCGCCGTGGCCGGTGCGCTCGTCGGCCCCCTCCTGTACGTCAGCCCGGGCATGGGGGCCTCGATCGGGGTCAAAGGCTTCGCCGCCGCCATCCTGGGAGGCTTCGGCAGCATTCCCGGTGCCATCGTGGGGGGACTCGTCTTCGGGCTCGTCGAAGCCTTTTCCTCGGGGCCGCTGTCGGCCTACAGCGACCTCATCACCTTCGTCGTGTTCGCGCTCGCGATGACCATCCGGCAGACCGGCATCTTCGGAGAGCGAACCGTGGACCGGGCCTGATGCGAATCGTCCGCATCGGACCGGGCACGCCTCTCCTGGCGGTCGTGCTGGTGGTCCTGCCCGTCTTCCTCGACCTCTACAAGGCGCACGTCGCCGTCCTGATCCTGCTCTTCGTCATGGTCGCCATCGGGCTCAGCCTGGTGATGGGCTTCGGCGGGCAGGTGAACCTGGCCCAGGCGGCCTTCTTCGGCACCGGCGCTTACGTCTCGGCCATCCTCACCTCGACCTACGGCTGGAACCCGTGGCTTGCGGCCCCGGTCGCCATCCTGTCCACGTGCCTGATGGCGCTGGTCGTCGGCTTGCCCGCCTTGCGGGTGCAGTCCCACTACCTCGGCATCGTCAGCCTGGGGCTGGCGGTGGCCTTCGCCAGCCTGTTGACCAACGCCACCTTCACCGGCGGGGCCTCCGGGATCAGCAAGATCCCACCCCTGCCGATGCCGGGCGTGGACCTGACCGACGACTACAACGACTACTACCTGGTCCTCGCCGTTCTGGCCCTGCTCGTCGCCCTGGCCAGGCTCATCGCCGGGACGACCCTGGGGCGTCGCCTCCGAGCCATGCGGGACGACACCCTGGCCGCGGCCGCCTCGGGCATCGAGATCCCCTACTATCGTCTGCTGGCATTCCTGCTCGGCGGGCTGTTCGCCGGTGTCGCCGGCGTCTTCTACGCGCACATCGTGCGTTACGTGAGTCCGGACACGTTCGGCCTCGACACCATGTTCTTGCTCCTGGCCATGGTCATCATCGGCGGCCAGGACAGCGTCTGGGGCGCGGCGGTGGGGGCGGCCCTCCTGATCGCGGCCCGCAATCTGCTCACCGGCCTCGAGGCCTATCAGCAGCTCGTCTACGGGGCCCTCATCGTGGCCACCGTGGTGTTCGCTCCCCGCGGCCTGGCGGGCGCGGCCTCGGCGGCCCGCCGTCGTCTCTCCTTCCCCTGGCCGACGCTCCCCTTCCCCGTCCCCGGGCCGCGCCGGCCGCCGGCCCCGCCCCCGTCGGTGCCGGAGGTGCGGGACCCGGGTGCCCCGGCCACGGTCGCGCTGAAGGTCGAGGCGGTGAGCAAGCGGTTCCGCGGGCTGGCGGCGCTGAGCGAGGTCTCCCTGGAGGTGGCGGCAGGTGAGATCCACGGCATCATCGGCCCCAACGGGTCGGGCAAGACCACGCTCTTCAACGTGATCTCCGGGATCGAGCGGCCCAACGGCGGGCGGGTGGAGGTCCACGGTCGCGACGTCACCGGCAGGCGCGCCCACCAGATGTCCCGGCTGGGGGTGGCTCGGACCTTCCAGAACCTCCGGCTCTTCCCTCGCCTGACGGTGGTGGAGAACGTGATGGTGGCGCTCGATCGTGATCCGGTCCGGGCGCATCTCCGTTACCTGGTCGCGCCCTGGTCGGTGCTGGCCCGGGAGCGCCGACACCGGGAGCGAGCGCTCCGGCTGCTCGCCGAGTTCCGGCTCGAGAGCGTGGCCGGGGAGCCGGCGGTGAGCCTCCCCTACGGCCGTCAGCGACAGGTCGAGATCGCCCGGGCGCTCGCCGGCCGGCCCAGCCTGCTCCTGCTCGACGAGCCCGCCGCCGGCCTCAACGCCGCCGAGCAAGAGGATCTGAAGGCGCTCATCCGCCGCATTCGCGACGCCGGCGTGACGGTGATCGTGATCGAGCACAACATGGGCCTGGTGATGAGCGTCTGCGAACGTCTCACCGTGCTCGCCCACGGCAGGGTGATCGCCTCGGGAACGCCGTGGGAGGTGTCCCGGGATGCACAGGTGATCGAGGCCTACCTCGGTCGGGACACGGCGCATCAGGAGGCGGTCTGAGCATGGGCGCCGCGGCCGGAGGCCTGGTGGTCGAGAACCTCAGCGTGAGCTACGGGCAGGTGGCGGCGGTGCGCGGGATCAGCTTCTCGGTCCCCGATGGAGGCAGCCTTGGCATCATCGGGGCCAACGGCGCCGGCAAGAGCTCGACGCTGAAGGCACTCTTCGGCCTGGTCGACTCGAGGGCCGACACCATGGCCTTCCAGGGGGTGTCCCTGCGCTCGCTGCCGCCGCACCGCATCGTCACCCTCGGCATCGCCTACGTGCCCGAGGGACGAAGGATCTTCCCCGGGCTCACGGTACGGAAGAACCTGCTCATGGGGGCCTACCGCCAGCCCTGGCGCCGTCTCGACGGCCGGATGGAGCGCGTCTACGAGCTGTTCCCGGGGCTGAAGCGGTTCGACCGGACACCGGCCGGGGCCCTGAGCGGGGGGCAGCAGCAGATGCTGGCCATCGGACGAGCGCTGATGAGCTCGCCCCGGCTGCTCGTCCTGGACGAGCCCTCCATGGGCCTGGCCCCGGTGCTCATCGACGACATCGCCGGGGTCCTGCGCCGCCTGCGCGAGCAGGGGGTGAGCATGCTGCTGGTGGAGCAGAACGCCAAGCTGACGTTCGGGCTGACCGACCGCTGCGTGGTGCTGGAGAACGGCCGGGTGGTCGAGGAGGGATCGTCGGCCGCACTGCGCGACGATCCCGGGGTCAGGCGGATCTACCTGGGCATGTGAGGCACCCGGTCATCGCCTGGCGGCGATGAGCTGACGGTCGTGCGGCGGCTCGCCGAAACGCCGTGCGACCCGGTCCCCGATCCCCGGTCGGGGTCCGGGTCGGTACGATCGCGCGGTGGTGGTCGCGACCGCGCCGGCCGGGGCTGGATGTCGAGAAACGAGGGGGTAACCTGCTGTCAGATGGCCGAGCAGAGGACGTCGGAGGACCGAGATCGCGCCCCGGAGGCGCCGCCGTCGAGCCGTCCGGTCCCCGGTCCGCCCCTGGCCGAGGCCGCCCCCGAGCGGCAGCGCGACCCGCAGCGAACCCGGCTCGACATCCTCGACGTGCCACGCGCGAGTTCGCGGAACGCGGCTATTCGGGTGGGCGCGTGGACGAGATCGCCGCCCGAACGCGGACCACCAAACGGATGATCTACTACTACTTCGGCAACAAAGAGGGTCTGTGGACGGCCGTCCTCGAGCGCGCGTACGCGCGCATCCGGGCCGAGGAGCAGCGGCTGGAGGTCGAGCACCTGGAACCCCGGGAGGCGATCCGCCGCCTGGCCGAGCTGACCTTCGACCACCACGAGGCGCATCCCGACTTCATCCGCCTGGTCAGCGAGGAGAACATTCACTACGCCCGGCACATGCGGAAGTCGCCCTCCCTGGCCCGGCTGAACACACCCGCGGTCCAGGTCATCGCCCGCATCCTGGAGCGGGGCAGGGAGATGGGCGTCTTTCGTCCCGAGGTGGACGCGGTCGACGTGCACATGATGATCAGCGCCTTCTGCTTCTTCCGCATGGCCAACCGCCACACCTTCGGCATGCTCTTCGGGCGCGATCTCCTCGATCCCCGCCTCCGTGACCGCTATCGGAGGATGGTCGGGGACATGGTGGTGCGGTACCTGGCCGTCTAGGCCGGCGGCTCGGTGCCTCCGCGGTCCTCACCGGGAGACGCGCCGGCGGTGAGCGTCGGGTGGCCATCCCGAGGCGGTCGCCCGGGCTCGGGCCTGGTCAGGCGTGCCAGGCGATGGGAGAGGTGGCGTCGAAGTCCAGGTTGGTGGTGAGCTGGACGGGGGCCGGGGGCGCCGACGGCGAGGGCGTCGGCCGCGCCCGGGTCGTCCCCGAGGGCGTGCTCGAGGTGGCGGAGGGGAGCCTGGCCGGCACCCGTATCCAGAAGAGCTGGAAGTCGCCGGCGAGGTTGCCCGGGGCGAGGAAGACGAGTCCGCTGCCGTCCGGCGCCCAGGCGGGTTCCGCCGCCTGCAGGTCACCGACCAGGGTGAGCGGGGGTCCCAGGGCGGTGCCGTTGAAGGTCGCCACCTCCAGGCTCGTCGTCTGGCCCCCGTTGGTGCAGATCATGGCCAACCGCTTCCCGTCCGGGGCCAACGCCGCCTGGCCGCAGTCGTCCTCGGGCGTGGTCAGGGGGTGGCCGGGGAGGAGGCCGGTGAGGTCGGGGCGGGTGGTGAGCCACAGCTCGGAGTGGACGTTGCCCTGCTGGTCCCGGAGGTAGCGCGTGTAGACGAGCTGGGTGGAGGAGAGCGGGAGCGGCTGCACGTCGCCGCCGGTGTAGGCCGTCGGCGTGGTCCAGCGACGGGCGGCGTTCGGGTTCCCGAGCGGCATCGACCAGACCTTGAGGGTGACGTTGTAGGTGGCCTGGAGATCCTTGGGCCGGTCCCAGTCGAAGAAGAGCATGCTTCCATCCGGCGTCACCCGCGGGTAGAAGGCCCAGTCGTTGAACTCGTAGCGCTTCGAGGCGTCGTTGGTGAGCTGGGCCTGGATCTGGCCTCCGCTGCTGACGAGGTAGAGGTCGGAGAAGGCGAACTGTCGCTTGACCACGATCAGCGAGCGTCCGTCCGGCGTCACCGCCGGCTGGGTCCAGCCGCCGGCCGGGAGGACCAGGCTGAAGTCCCCGTGGTGCAGCCGGTAGATGGCCCCCTCCGAGGCCAGGTAGAGCGTGCCCGGGAGCTCGGCGATGGGGCCGGAGTGGTGCTGCTGGCCGGGATCGGTCGGCTTCTGGGGCTGGAACAGCCGGGCCCCGGTGTGGGCGCCGAGGTACCGGTAGACCCCGAGCCCCACCAGCGCGTCGGCCAGGAGGAAGACGATCAGGACCACGATCCTGCCCGCCGAGAGGCGCCGGGTCATGCGTATCCGAAGTACTGGTGGACGAGGGGCAGGATCAGGCT
Organism: Bacillota bacterium; assembly: GCA_021323605.1. GTDB lineage: Bacteria > Chloroflexota > Dormibacteria > Dormibacterales > Dormibacteraceae > CADDZO01. The sequence continues at coordinate 27,472 of JAJPKS010000066.1, forward strand.
CCAGTTCCCGACCAGGGCGTCCTGGCCGTCGATGGTCTTCGACGCGGTATAGGGCGGGAGCAGGATGACGTGCTGGATCTGGTTCGGGTTGTCGAAGGCCTGGGCCAGGGGGAGGAGGTTGCGGATCTGGGTCAGCGACATGCTGGTCTGGAGCTCGCCGTTGAAGGTCGAGGCGAGGTTGGGGAGGTCCTCGGGCTTGATGTACCGGGCCTTGGCCTTGAGGGCCATCAGGACCTGCTGCTGACGCTCGGAGCGGCCGAAATCGCCCTGCAGGTCCCCGTGGCGAGAGCGGACGTACTGGAGCGCGTCATGGCCGTTCAGGTGTTGCGGTCCGGGGAGGACGGCCACCCGCTCGTACGCGTACGGGTCCTTGCTGTCGATGTCGGCCGGGTAGTAGTCGTCCATGACCGGCTGGGAGGTGACCACGTCCACGCCGCCCATGTAGTCGATGAGCCTGATCAGGCCGGTGAGGCCGACCCATACCCAGGCGTCGATCTTGATGTCGAAGGCCTGCTCCACGGCCGCCACCGACCCGGGCGGTCCTCCGAACTCGCTCGCCTGATCCGCCTTCCCGTAGGCCCCGTTGGGCAGCTGGATCCACAGGTCGCGCGGGATCGAGAGCATGACCGCGTGTCTGGTCACGGGGTCGACGCGAACCAGGATCATGGACTGGGTGACGATGGTCTTGCCGCCGTTGGCGTTGGCGAACTTCTGATCGTCGTCGGAGCCGAGCAGCAGGACGGTGAACGCCTCTCCCCCGGTCACGGTCGCCGCCGAGGATGCGCCGTGCGTCGGATGGGGCAGGGGCACGGCGGTGGCCTGGCCGGTGGCGCGGTAGGCGAGGGCGAGGGCGGGAGCGAAGTAGGCCAGGACCCCGCCCAGGCACGAGACCACCAGCCCGGCGAGAACGATCACCGCCATCCCGCGCCATCCCATCCGGCGCCGTGAACGGCGGAGTCGCCGGCGACGCGTGCGTCTCTGGATCACAACCCCACCTACCCCGGCTGATCTTAGCCGCACGCGCGCCGGATCGTGGCCCGGTCCCTCGGGCAGGGGGCCGGGGTGGCCCGTCGGCGCCGGTCACCCCGCCGGGTCGCGCCCGCCGGAGGCGGGCCGGCTATGATAGGGGCCGGGGTCGGGCCGTGTGGAACGGCGCCCGACGTGGCCCCGTCGTCTAGTGGACTAGGACGCAGCCCTCTCAAGGCTGAGATCGCGGGTTCGAATCCCGCCGGGGCTACCACCGTGACCGATTCGGCCGAGCGGGTCGACCATTCCGGCCGCATGCTCCCGGTTCGGAACACGCCCGCGACCCCTCCGCCCTCGCCCACGTCCGGCGCCTCGAAGGGGCGGCCGGCGGCACCCGCCGATCTCCCCTCCACCAGCTGCCCACCGGCGAGCCGAGCGACGGCCGCGACGGCCCGGCGCCTCCGGACGACCGGCTGGCTCCGCCAACCCGGTCACCGATTTCCGCAACGGCCTCTGCGCTCGCGCCCCGCGTCAGCGGACGCGAACCCCCTTCTTCGGCTGCCACGGTCGGCACGCGGCCGTCGAAGCCGTGTCCACCCACCTGCAGAGTCCCACAAAGCTCGGGGTCGTTCGGTCAGCCGCCGGGCGAGAGACCCACGCGGATGCGATCGCCGGAGCGCGTGATCAGGCGTTCGGCGACGTACAGGTTGATGAGCCGCGAGGCCCGGGAGCCAACGGCGCAACCCCGGGCGTAAGGCAGGCCGTGACCGCCGGGCCGGGCCGGGCTCGGAACGTGACCGCCGTGAAGACGAGTGCGTGGAAGCGGGTCATCCACGCCTGGTGGACGGGGATCTGGCGCCGCCGGATGGCCACGAAGGCCCTGGCGGTCG
>JAJPKS010000173.1 GCA_021323605.1 Bacillota bacterium
ACCTGGGACTGGATCGACACGTCCAGCGCCGAGACCGGCTCGTCCGCGATCACGAGCCGCGGCCGCAGGACCAGCGCCCGGGCGATGCCGATCCGCTGTCGCTGGCCGCCCGAGAACTCGTGCGGGTAGCGCCCGGCGTGCTCGGGACGCAGCCCGACCCGGTCCAGCATCTCCAGCACCCGGGCCTCGCGCTCGCGCGAGCCGCCGATGCCGTGGGCGGCGAGCCCCTCGCCCACGATCTGGCGTACGGTCATGCGCGGGTCGAGCGAGCCGACCGGGTCCTGGAAGACGATCTGCACGTCTCGCCGCAGCGCCTTCAGGGCCGGTCCCCGCAGGGCGAGAACGTCTCGCCCGTCGAACCTGATCTCCCCGGCGGTGGGCTCCACCAGGCGCAGCAGGGTGCGCCCCAGCGTCGACTTGCCGCAGCCGGACTCGCCCACCAGGCCCATGGTCTCACCCGGCATCACGGCCAGGTCGACGCCGTCGACCGCCCGTACGTGCCCGACCGTGCGCTGCAGGATCCCCTGGCGAACCGGGAAGTAGGTCCGCAGCCCGCGGGCCTCGAGGATGGGCCCGCGGTCCCCGGCGGCCTCGCCCGGACCGGCCCCCGATGCGACCGGCGTGACCGTCCCGTCCGCCGCGGGGGTCATTCGCCCACCCCGACCGGCTGGCGAGGGCCCTGCTCACAGAGCCAGCACGCGGCCACGTGCTCGCCGTCGCCGGCATCGGCCGCGGTCGGGAAGAGCGGCGGCTCCTCGGCCCGGCAGCGGTCGAAGGCGTAGTCGCAGCGGCCCGCGAACCGGCAGCCGGCCGGCCAGCGTAGCGGGCTCGGAACCGTGCCCCGGATCACGCGCAGGGGCTCGGCCTGGGTCATCCCCAGCACCGGGATGGAGCGGAGCAGGGCCTCCGTGTAGGGGTGCTGAGGACGGTTGAAGACGGCCTCCACCGGACCCCGCTCCACGACCCGGCCGGCGTACATCACGGCCACCTCGTCGGCCATCTCGGCCACCACCCCGAGGTCGTGGGTGATGAGCACGATGGCCATCCCGAGCCGGTCGCGAAGGTCCTTCATCAGCTCCAGGATCTGGGCCTGGATGGTCACGTCCAGGGCCGTCGTGGGCTCGTCCGCGATCAGCAACCGAGGATTGCAGGCGAGCGCCATGGCGATCATCACCCGCTGGCGCATGCCGCCCGAGAGCTGGTGCGGGTAGTCGTGGATTCGCCGGGACGGCGAGGGGATGCCCACCAGCTCGAGCATCTCGATGGCGCGCTCCACGGCCTCCCGCCGGCCGAGATGCCGGTGCAGGCGCACCGCCTCCGCGACCTGGTCTCCGATCGTGTAGACGGGGTTGAGCGAGGTCATGGGCTCCTGGAAGATCATCGAGATGTCGTTGCCGCGCACCTCGCGCAGCTCGTCCTCGTCGGCCGTGGCCAGGTCCCGCCCCTGGAAGAGGATCCGGCTCCCCGGCTCGATGCGACCCGGCGGATCGACCAGGCGCATGATCGAGAGCGCGGTCACGGATTTCCCGCAGCCCGACTCCCCGACCACGCACAGGGTGCGGCCCGCGTCGACGTGGAGGTCGACCCCGTCCACCGCCCTGATCAGCCCCGCCCTGGAGTGGAAGTAGGTACGCAGTCCTTCGACGCTGAGCAGGGTCCCTCCCATCGGGGGAAGATTAGCAACCGCGGGGAGCGGCGGGGGGAACGAGCCGGCGATGGAGGCGCTCACCCCAGCCACCAGTCGTCGACGTTCCAGGTGTTGCCGGCCGGCGAGGCGTTGGGCGCGAAGTTGTGGAGGCGAGGGGACGCGATCCCGATGTCCAGGTGCTGGAGCAGCGGCAGCTCGCACCGGGCCTGGAGGTAGGCGTGCTGGAAGGCGCGGTAGGCGTCGGCGCGCGCGCTCGGGTCCAGCGTGCCTCGCGCCCGGGCCAGCGCCTGATCGATGGCCGGGTCGTGGCAACGGGAGAAGTTCTGGCCGTCGGGGTTGGAGGGGTCGGGCGCCTGCGTGGAGGTGAAGATCGTGTACCAGACGTCGGGGTCGACGGGCGGGATCCAGGACCAGATCGCGGCCTCGTACATCCCCCGGGCCAGGAGGCCGCCTTGCTGGTAGGGAGCGAGGAGGAGCTGGGGCGGCGCGTCCGAGATCTGCACGTCGGCTCCCAGCTGGCGCCAGCTCTGGACCAGGATGTCCTCCTCGTCCGCCCGCACCGGCTCCCCGGCCGGACCGGTCAGGGTGAAGGCCAGGCGGCGGCCGTCCTTGGCCCGCACACCCCCCGGTCCCGGCTTCCAGCCGTCGGCATCCAGGAGGCGCCGCGCCCGGGCGAGGTCGTAGCTCGGCGGCGACAGGCCGGGATCGTACGCCCAGGTCAGCAGCGGCGAGATCGGCCCGGCGGTCAGCGGCGAGCGGCCGTCACCCGGTCCCCGTCGCAGCGCGGGCCGATCGATGGCGAGGTCGAGCGCCTCGGCCACCGTCGGGTCCCCCGCCCAGGGCGGTGGTCGGCCGGTGGCGGGATTGGGATCGGCCTGGTTCAGCGAGACCTGCTCGTAGGCCAGCGACGGGATCAGCACCACCCGCTGGTCCTGCAGCCTGGCGATCGTGGGCAGCTCCCGTTCGGTCATGTCCAGCCCGACCTGGACGTCGCCGGCCTCCATCTCGGCCAGGACGGCCTGCCGGCTGGGGAAACCCTCGAACACCAGCCGGGCGGCGTAGGCAGGGTGGGCGAGGAAGGGCATGCCCGCGCGCCCGTCGGCATAGTGGGGGTTGGGCGTGAGCACGATTCGGGTCGCCGACATCGAGGCCACCTGGAAGGGGCCGGAGACCACGTCCGGCCTGGCCCAGTAGCGGTCCCCGACCAGATCGGCGGGGGGTACGTTCCCGAGACGATGCGCCGGCAGCACGACCGGGAACAGCTCCAGGTAGGAGGCGTAGACGGAACGGAAGTGGACCACCACGCCGCGATCGCCGCTGGGAGCGACGCCCGTGATCAGGTCGTAGCCCTCCTGCGGTGCCCCGGGCAGTTCACGGATGGCCTGGAAGGTGAAGATCACGTCCTCGGGTGTGATCGGCTGGCCGTCCGACCAGCGCAGGCCGGGACGGAGCTGGTAGGTGACGTCCATCCCCGCCCCGGAGGTCCGAACGCCCCCGTTCCGGAGCGTCGGCACCGTCCGCGCCAGGTCCCCGTACCACCCGAGCCGGGGATCGGTCGACACCAGGGGACTGAAGATGGCCTGCTGGACGGCGGCCGCCCCCGAGCCGGCCCCGACGTACGGGCCGAGCCGATCCGGCAGCGCGTCGGTGCCGACGGTGATGGTGCCGCCCGACCGCGGCGGCCGCTGGGGGTGGTACGGCCCGGGAGCGGTGACCCGCGGTAGCCGCGCCCCGTTGCCCTGACCGGGGCCCGGCAGGGAGCAGGCCGCGAGCGCGAGCAGGGCGGCGAGACACGGCGCCAGGGTCAGGGTCATGCGGCGCTGCATCGGTGCGGAGCTTACTCCGGGCGGGGACGATGAGCGGGACCCCGCCCCGACGAACCGTCCTCCCCGGCTCGCAGGAGACGGCGACAGGCCCGGGCGGCGGCCACCCGCAGCAGCTCCGCGGCCCTGGCCTCCGCCTCCCGGGGGGAGGCCGCTCCGTCCTCGACCAGGCTCTCCACCCGGGTCACCCCGTGCTCGAGCACCGCCTCCCATCCGGGGCCACGGCTGCCCGCCAGCAGGACCACGGTCACCCCCGCCGCCCGCGCCCGGCGGGCCACCTCCACCGGACCCTTGCCGTACGCCGTCTGGCGGTCCACGCGGCCCTCGCCGGTGAAGACCGCGCGGGCCCCGACCAGCGCCCGCTCGAGCCCAGCGGCCTCCACCACCAGGGGGGCGCCCCGTCGGAGCTTCGCCCCCAGGAAGTAGACCAGACCGGCGGCGGCCCCCCCCGCGGCCCCGGCGCCGGGCAGCTCCGCCACCGAGCGTCCGATCAGGTGCGCGAAGCGCTCGAGGGCGGCGTCGAGCTCCGCCACCACCTCCGGGCCGGCGCCTTTCTGGGGACCGTAGACCGCGCTCGCCCCTTCCGGACCCGTGAGCGGGTTGGTCACGTCCACCGCCACCTCCACCTCGACCTCCCGCCATCCCGGGTCGACCCCACCGGCCTCGATCCGCGCCAGCCGGGCCAGGGCCGCGCCCCCCCGGGGCAGGTCCCGTCCCTCGGCGTCCAGGAGGCGGAAGCCCAGGGCCTGGGCCATGCCCGCGCCCCCGTCGTTGGTGGCGGACCCGCCCACCCCGGCGATGATGCGCCGTGCCCCGCGCCGGCGCGCCGCCTCCAGGAGCTGCCCGAAGCCGTAAGTGGAGGTCGACCTGGGGTCCCGCCGCTCGGGCGGCACCAGGGAAAGGCCGCTGGACGCCGCCAGCTCCACCACCGCCGTGGTGGGGTCGATCAGGCCGTAGGTGGCCTCCACCGGCTCTCCGAGCGGCCCCTCGACCGTGACCGTGACCAGCTCGCCGGCCCGGGCCGCGACCAGGGCTTCGACCGTCCCCTCGCCCCCATCCGCCACCGGCACCTCCACGACCTCCGCCTCGGAACAGGCGTCGCGGATGCCGAGCGCGATGGCACGTGCGGCCGCCGGCGCTCCCAGAGAGCCCTTGAAGGGGTTCGGAGCCGCCACGAAGCGCACTCGCCCCGCCGCCCCCCTCCCCTCCGCGTCAGTAGACGGGGATGGTCCAGTGCTCGTACTTCGGGTTGTCCCCGCGCACGGCGGAGAAGTACAGCCCCTGGAGCTCCTGCGTGAACTCGCCCACGGTCCCGTCCCCGATCGGGCGGCGGTCCACCTCCACCACCGGCGAGACCTGGGCCCCGGTGCCGCAGAGGAACAGCTCGTCGCAGGTGTACAGCTCGGTGCGATCGATGCTGCGCTCCACCAGGGGCATCTTCAGCTCGTCGCGGATGAGCCCGATGACCAGGTTACGGGTGACCCCCTCCAGAATGTCGTCCGAGACCGGCGGGGTCACGAACACGCCGTCGCGGAGGAGGAACAGGTTCTCGGCCGAGCCCTCGGACACGTGGCCCTCCTGGGTCAGGACGATGGCCTCATCGAACCCGTTCTCCAGCGCCTCCGACTTGGCGAAGGCGGAGTTGACGTAGGCCCCGGTGATCTTGGCCCGGGCCGGCAAGGACACGTCCGGCACCCGTCGCCAGGTCGAGACCATGCAGCGAATGCCGTTCTCGACGTCCACGTAGTTGCCCATGGGCGCGGTGTAGATGAGGAAGCTGTCCGCGAGCCCGTGCAGGTGCACGCCGATCTGCTCCACGGACTTGAAGAGCAGGGGACGCACGTAGGTGTCGACCCGGTACTCGTTGCGCCGGAGCAGCTCGACCGTCAGCTCGACCAGCTCGTCCACGCTGTAGGGGAGGTCCATGCGCAGGATTCGGGCCGAGCGGTGAAGACGCTGGTAGTGGGCCGGCGCCTGGAGCAAGAAGAGCTGCTCGCGCTCGGCGTTCCAGTAGGCGCGGATGCCCTCGAAGCAGCCGGTCCCGTAATGGAGGGCGTGGGTCATCACGCCGATGTGCACGTCGTGGTAGCGCGCGAACTCCCCGTCGAAGAAGACCCAGGTATCGGGGTGGCGCGGGCGCGCCCTCACACGCTCCCTGTAGTCGGTCTGGAGGCTCATCCCTGGCGATTGTAGGTGAGCGGGATGGTCGGATCCCGTCGCACACGGGTGCCCGCCGGGCCGCCGGGCGGCGGCGGTGGCGACGGCGACCCCGGGTCCGTTATAACTCGGGTGGGAATGGCCACGCTGTACGACATCATCGCGGACCTGCGGCGGGAGCACCAGACCCCCTCCGCGGCCAGGACGCTCGACATGGTGGTGACGGAGCTCGGGCGCACCCGCGACAACCTCAGGCTGGCCCTCGACCGCCTGGAGCAGCAGCCCGTGCCCACGGGGGGAAGGGCGCTGCTGGAGGAGCTGGCCGCTCGCGCCCGGCTCGAGGGCGTGGACGACTACGAGGTGCCCCTCTCCAGGGACGAGCTGAAGGCCAGCTACGAGCCCATCGACTCATCGCAGGTCGGGATCGCCGTCCTGCTGGGCGGCAGCACGCTGCTGATCGTGGGCCTGGGGGTGGCGGCGTTTCTCTGGGGGCTCAACGGCCTCCTCCACCTGTTCGGCTAGCCGCCGGCTCGATGGCCCAGGAATACTCCTTCGACATCGTCTCCCAGTACGACGCCCACGAGCTGGCCAACGCCCTCGACCAGGCCCGGCGCGAGGTGACGACGCGGTTCGACTTCAAGGGGACGGATCCCACCATCGTCCGGCAGGACGGCACGATCGTGATCGAGGCCTCGACCGAGGACCGAGCCCGGGCCGCGTACCAGGTGCTGCTGGAGAAGGCGGCGCGGCGTCGCCTCTCGGCCAAGCTGTTCAAGGCCGGGGAACCCAGGACCGTGGGCAAGGGCCGGGGCCGGATCGAGGTCCGGCTCAACGCCGGGATCTCGGACGACCTGGCACGAACCCTGCAGAAGCGCGTCCGGGCGATCTCGTCCAGGGTGCAGGTTCGGGTCCAGGGCGACCAGCTCCGCGTGTCCTCCAGGGAGAAGGACGCCCTCCAGGCGGTGATCCGGGCGCTGCGCGAGGACGACTCCATCCCGGTGCCACTCCAGTTCGTCAACTACCGCTGAGCACCGCCGGCCGGTCATGATCACCTCATCCCCTGATCGGGCTTGGGGGGAGTCCGCGTGCTGATCGTCCCCGCTCTCGACCTCCGCGGCGGTCGGGTGGTCCGCCTGCTCCGCGGCGACTTCCAACGGGAGACCGCCTACCCGGACGATCCCCTGGCCCTGGCCCGGCGCTACGTGGACGCCGGCGCACGCCGTCTGCACGTGGTCGACCTCGACGCCGCCCGGGGGCACGGGGACAACCGCCGGCTGGTCGAGCGCCTGGTGGCGGAGACGGCGGTCGAGGTCCAGGTGGCGGGCGGGGTGCGCTCCGAGCGGGACGCCGCCCGCTGGTTCGGGAGCGGGGCGGCGGCGGTGGTCATGGGCACCACGGCCGTGCGCCGGCCCGAGCTCCTGGCCGAGGTGGCGGAACGGCACACGGGGAAGGTGCTCGCAGCCCTGGACGTCCGGGCCGGGCGGCCGGCCGTGACCGGCTGGTCGACCCTGGCGTCGACCGGCGCGACGGACACGCTCCGCCGATGGGAGCCCGCACCCCTGGCCGGCGTGATCCTGACCAGCGTCGACCGCGACGGGACCCTGTCGGGGCCCGATCTGACTCTCCTCGGGGAGGCGCTGGCGGCCACCCGCCACCCCGTCACCTACTCGGGCGGTGTGCGCTCCCTGGAGGACCTGCACGCGCTCGCCACCACCGGCGCGGCCGCGGTCATCCTCGGTCGGTCCCTGCTGGAGGGTCGCATCCCCCTGGAGTCGGTGCTGGCCCCATGAACGAGGGACCCGTCCGGGGACACGGCCAGCGGCTTCGCCGATGATCGTTCCGACGCCCCCGGCCGAGCCCTCCCCCAGCGCCCGGCCGGGCGTACCCTAGTGGCAGTGCTGGAATTGGTGGTCGGCCTGGTGGCCGGGCTGCTGTTCGTGATCGGCATCGCCATCATGACCGGGCCCGAGCTGGCCAGGACGCTGGGGCTCAGACGTCCCGCCGTGCCCCGGCGCCGCCCGTCCGCGCCGACGGGGGAGCTGCACCCGACCACCGCCAGCGCCCTGGCCACGAGCGCCCGGCTGATGCTCATGCTCCGGGAGCGGGGAATGGAGCGTCACGTGACCGCCCTGCGGCTGGCGCGCAGGCGCCTTCAGGTGGAGGAGGCCCGGGGCATCCAGGACATGCGTCAGATCCTCCGGCATCTGCGGACGATCCGCTTCGAGGACGAGTCCGACCAGCGCATCTTCCTGGGACTGGTCGGCAAGCTGCGACGCGAGCTGGACGACCGCGCCCAGCAGCTGGAGATCCTGCCCGGGCCGAAGCCCATCGACTGACCGGGCCGGGGCCGCGGCGGGCGACCACGGGGGACGCCCCACGCCCCACCCGGGCCGGTTCAGCCGGCCTCGCCCCGTGGGACCATGCCCACCGCCCGGCCCCGCTCGACCATGGTCTCGGCCAGGCGGTGGGAGGCCTCGTCGATCATCTCCTCGCCCAGCATCACGGCGCCGGCCCCCTCTTCGTGGGTCGCCCGCCGATAGGCCTCGACGATGGCGCTGGCCCGATCGAACTCCTCCTGGGAGGGGGTGAAGACCTGGTTGACGACCTCGACCTGGCCGGGGTGGACGACCCACTTCCCGTCGTAGCCGAGGAGGGCTGCGCGCCTGGCCGACTCACGGAGGCCCTCCAGGTCGCGGATCTGGGCGTAGGGTCCGTCGATGGCCTGGAGGCCCTGGGCTCGGGCCGCCACCAGCATCCGCACCCGGGCGTAGTGCCACAGGTCCCCCGGATAGTCGGGCTGGAAGGCGCCGATGGTCAGGCCGGGCATGCGGAGGCTGGCCCCCAGGTCCCCGGGGCCGAAGATCAGGGCCTGGCTGCGGTCGCTGGCGGCGGCGATGCGCGAGACGTGCTCCAGACCCCGCGCGCTCTCGATCTGCAGCTCGAGACCGATGCGCCGCCGCAGCCCCATCCGCCGCTCGAGCTCCTGCAACAGGTGGTGGAGGAAGTGGACGTGGTCGGCGTCCTCGACCTTGGGGAGCACCACCACGTCGATCCGGTCTCCGGCCCCCTCCACCACCTGCCGCACGTCGTCGAGACACCACCCGGTGTCGACGGCGTTGACGCGGACCCCCCGTACCTTTCCGGCGTAGGCATGGGCGTGCAGCGCCCGTACGACCAGCTCGCGGGCGGCGGCCTTGGCGCTCGGAGCCACGGAGTCCTCGAGGTCGAACATCACCATGTCCGCCGGCACCGTGTCCGCCCGCTCGTGGAAGCGCGGCTGGCTCCCGGGCACGGACAGGCAGGACCGTCGGGCGCGGGGGGGCTGGATTCGGTTCACGCCCACGGTCGCCGGCCGAGTCGCCTCCCCGCCGGTCGCCTCCCGGTCACTCGCCGTTCCTCGCCGGCGGCTCGGCCCCCGCCGAGCGCTCGGCCTCGGCTCGAACCCGGCCCCGAGAAAGGCCGCGCCCCGGCGGCGCTGGCCGTGGCGGACGCGCCTTCCGGGCCTCGACGTACTCCTTCAGCGACGTCATGGTGCGCCGAATCCCCTCCTCGTACTGTCGCACGAGCCGGCCCCCGGCCAGGCGCATGAGCCCGCCCAGCCGGTAGTCCATTTCGTACACGACGCGCGTGGAGCCATTGCGCTCCTCGTACGTGTAAGACCAGGTGCCCTGGAACGGCCCCTCGACGAACCTGCCCGCACAGCGGCGCGGCCTGTCCCACGTCGACGGCCGCAGGACCAGGCTCGTCTGCACGCCCCCCGGCAGGTCCAGCTCGTAGCGGAGCCGGGAGCCCCTTCCGAGACGCCCATCGATCGATTCCGCCCGCCGGACGAAGGCCGCCCAGCGGGGTGCGTTGCGCAGGTCCTGATGCACCGTGTCCCACACCATGTCGGCAGGGGCAGCGATCGCTACCTCCTCACGGATGCGGGCCATGGTTGCGATTATCGGGTGTCAGCGTGTTCGACGGCAGCGCCGGGCCCCGGTTCGGGCCTCCTCCGCCGCCCCGAACCCGCCGCTCCGCGGCCGGGACCGACGCGGCGGCGGGTCGACGGGGTCTTTCCATGCGATCATCGGTAGCCGTGTCGGCCACCGTCCCGCGGGCCCGTGAGGTGCAGCCCCGGCGACGAGCGCTGGGCGCCCTCCGCCACCGCAACTACCGGCTCCTGCTCGGCGGTCTGTTGATCTCGGGCGTGGGGTCGTGGACCCAGAGCCTGGCCCAGACCTGGCTGGTGCTGCGGCTGACCCACTCCGCCCTCATGGTGGGAGCCGTCCTGGCCATCCAGCACCTGCCCGCGTTGTTCGCCTTCCCCCTGGCTCGTCCCCTCACCGCCCACTACCCCAGGCGGCGTCTGCTCCAGGTCACCCAGGCCACCTCCATGCTTCCGTCGCTCCTGCTCTTCGCCGCCACCGCGGCCCACGTGGTGACGTTCGCGGCGGTGCTGATCGCCGCCCTCGCCCAGGGCATCGTCCAGGCGGTGGAGACGCCGACCCGCCAGGCCTTCGTGCTGGAGATGGTCGGTCGGGAGGACCTGGTGAACGCGATCAGCCTCAACTCGGCGATCGGGAACCTGGCCTCGGTGGTCGGCCCGGCCGTGGCCGGGTTGCTGATCTCCACCGCCGGTCTTCCCCTCTGCTTCCTGGTCAACGCCGCCTCCGACCTGGCCGTGATCGCCGCCACCGCGCTGGTCCGGGACCTGCCCAGCCTGCTCGGCACCGACCGGGGCCCCAGCCCTCTCGCCGGCCTCGTCCAGGGCGCCCGCTACGTCCGCTGCGACCCCATCGTGAGCTCGATGCTGATCGTCGCCGGAACGCTGGCCCTGTTCGGGACGAACCGCCTGACGGTGTTGCCCCTGTTCGCCGAGGACGTCCTGGGCGCGGGGCCGCCGGGGTTCGGCTTCCTGGTGGCGGCCTTCGGCCTGGGGACCCTGACGGCGGGGCTGGCCCTGCCCCTGGTACCGTACCGAGGCGGCCGGCGCCAGCTCTGGACCGGCCTCGCCTGGCCGCTGCTGCTCGCCGGCTTCGCCGTCAGCCGTTCCCTTCCCCTCTCCATCGCGCTGCTCTTCCTGGCCGGCGTCTGCCACGGGGACTTCTTCGCCGGTATCGGCTCCCGCGTCCAGGCGGCGACCCCGGAGCGGCTTCGGGGTGCGGTCGTGGCGCTCTACTCGCAGGTGCTGATCGGGGTCGGTCCGCTGGGAGCCATGCAGGCCGGCGCCCTGACCGCTCTCCTGGGGGCGCCGGTGGCGGTGGGGGTGGGGGCCGGTGTCGCCGGCCTGGTCGTCCTGGGCGTGCGGCTCCTGCAGCCCGCCGCCTTCACCTTCGAGCTGCCCGATTGACACCGCGCCTCAGGGGTCCCCACGAAGCTTGCTTCGTGGGGCTATTCAGGGGTCCCCACGAAGCTTGCTTCGTGGGGCTGCCCTCAATCCGGCGGACGCTCGACGCCCCGGCGCCGGAGGTCCAGCCAGAGCTGCACCTCCCGACGACGGCGCTCGTCCAACCCCAGCTCGGCCAGGAGGCCCACGTGGAGGGCCTCCTCGAGCGAGACCAGCGGCACCCCATAAGTGGCGGCCGCCTTCTCCAGCAGGGCCGGACGCCGGTGGTCCGGGCGCGGGGCCGGTAGCCGGGCGCGAAGGCGCTGCCACGCGCCGCCCCAGCGCTGGGCCAACCCTTCGCCCGGAGGTGGCACCGAGGGGGTCTCCCAGGGCCAGTCGGTGACCAGGCACGCGACCGCCGCCCGCTCGGCCCGAAACCCCTCCTGCCCGTGGAGCGCGATCTCGCCCCAGGCCCGGATCAGCCCCATGACCGCGAGGCGCTCGCGCCGCTGGCGGCGGGCATGTCGCACGCAGTCCAGCAGCCCGAAGAGGCCCCAGAAGCCGCAACGACAGCCGCGCCCGGGCGAGCGCGGACACCGGAAGACGGTAGAGAGGCAACGGGCGGTGTTGTCGCCCGGCTCCCAGACCGTCCCCGCCGCCCACGACTCGAGCTGGCCATCGCGGAGGCGCCACAGCCGCCAGCCCAGCAACGGCTCACGACCTTCTCTCATGCGATCCCTCCG
>JAJPKS010000424.1 GCA_021323605.1 Bacillota bacterium
CCAGGTTCCGAAGCTGTCCCGGGGCGGCCCCCTGCACGGTCATGCCGCGTCCCTTCGGCCGACCGCCAGGGCCATGATCGCCTCCTCGCTCGCCTCCGCCCGGGTGAGCTCGCCTGCCAGGCGGCCGTCTCGCATCACCAGGATGCGATGGCTCAGAGCGATCAGCTCGGGGAGATCGGAGGAGATGAGGAGGGTGGCCATGCCGGCACGGCTCAGCTCCTCGAGCACGGAGAAGATCTCGGCCTTGGCGCCCACGTCCACGCCTCGGAAGGGCTCGTCCAGCAGGAGTACCCTCGGCGTGGTCGCCAGCCATTTGCCGAGCAGCACCTTCTGCTGGTTGCCACCGGACAGCGACCGCACCGGCTGCCGGGGGCTGGCGAGCCGGATGTCGAGCCGGCGCACCAGCCCCTGGACCAGACCGCGCTGGGCGACGCGCGAGATGACGCCGAAACGGGAAATCCGGTCCACGACGGGGAGCGAGAGGTTGGCCTCGACCGAGAGGTCGAGGGCCAGACCCTGGGTCTTGCGGTCCTCGGGGATGAAGGCCACCCCCTGGCGGGCCGCCGCCCGAACCCCGGTCTGGCGCAGCGTGCGTCCCTCCACCTCGACCCTCCCCGGCGTCTCGACCAGCCCGATCAGGGCCCGGGCCAGGCGGGTGCGACCGGAGCCCATCAACCCCGCCACCCCGACCACCTCCCCGCGGTGGAGGTCGAGGTCGATGCCGTGCGGGTCGTCGGGGACCAGACGCAGGCCGCGCGCCGAGAGCACGGTCTCGCCGTGGTCTTCGATCGGAACGCTCGCCGTCGTCCTCAAGGACCGGCCCACCATCTGGCGAATGATGTCCTCCCGGCGATAGGAGGAGATCGGCCCGGTGGAGACCACCGTCCCATCGCGGAGGATCGTGATCTCGTCCGCCACGGTGCCGATCTCCTCCAGGCGATGGGAGACGTAGACGATGCTCACGCCCCGCTCGGCGAGCCGGCGGATGACCTGGAAGAGGCGTGCCAGCTCCTTGCCGGCCAGCACCGCCGAGGGCTCGTCCATGATGAGCACCCGGGCCTCGAGGGTGAGGGCGCGGGCGATCTCGACCAGCTGCCGCTGGGAGACCGAGAGGGTGCGGGCAGGACGTCGAGGGTCGATGTCGTGCGCGCCCAGCTCGTCCAGCACCGCCTTCACCCGCTCCCGGGCACGACGGCGGTCGACCACCCCCCAGCGCGCCGGCTCCTGGCCGAGCAGCACGTTGTCGGTGACCGTGAGGTGGGGGAGCACCGTGAACTCCTGGTAGACGGCGGCCACCCCGGCCTGGAGGGCCTCCCGCGGGCTGGCGAAGCGCCGCGGTCGACCCTCCACGAGCAGCCGGCCACGGTCCGGCAGGTGAACCCCGCTCAGGATCCCGACCAGGGTCGACTTCCCGGCTCCGTTCTCACCCACCAGGGCGTGGACCACCCCTCGCCGGCAGACGAAGTCGACGCCGCGCAGGGCGCGCACCGGGCCGAACGACTTGTGGAGGTCCTCGACCTCCAGGACGGCGGGGGCGGTCATCGGCATCAGCAGAGGTTCAAGGACTTCAGCACCGAGTCGGGAAGCTGGGCCGGGATCCAGAGGCTGTCGCTGCACTGGGGGCGGAAGTACTTGTCCACGTCCTTGTTGGTGAAGACCGGGGCGTCGTACTCGATGTAGCTCGGGACCGATTTCCCCTGCAGGATCTGGTTGGCGGCGTCCAGGCACTTCGCCGACTGCTCGGGTGGGTAGGGGGAGGTGGCGAAGGTCACGTTGTACTGCTTGGCCAGGCGAAGGAAGCCGTTGGAGGTGTCGCCGGTCACCGGCGGGATCGGGAGGTGGGCGGCGGAGTAGGCCTGGATGACGCCGATCGCGCTGAAGCCGCTGTCGGTCCAGACCGCGTTCAGGTGGGGGTAGTTGACGGCCAGGGTGTCGGCCACCTGCTTGGCCTTGGTCGGTGACCAGTCGTCGTACTGATGGGTCACGATGTGGATGTTGGGGTACCTGGCGAAGACCTGCTTGGCCGCCTGGTACTCGTACTCGGCGGTGGGCACGCCGGCGATCCCCGACAGCATCGCGACGTCGCCCTTGTAGCCGATCTGCTTGGCCACCCACTCCGCCCAGAGCGAGCCCTGCAGGGCATAGGAGCGGTTGACGGTGGTCACGAAGTCCTGGGTGTCGCTGAGCTGACCGGTGCAGACCACGACCGGGATCCCCTGCTGGGCATAGCGGTGAAGCTGCCCTTCGATGGCCGAACCCATCGGGGTGACCACCAGCGCGTCGGGCTTCTGGATGAGGAGGTCCTGGAGGTTCTGAACCTGGGTCGCCGCGTCGCCGTTGGCCGAGGCGTAGAGCACGTCGATCCCCAGGGTTTGCGCCTCGTGCTTGAGGGCCGCGTCATACTCAACCGCCCAGGAGTTGGTCGGACCCTGGGAGGCGAAGGCGATGTGGTACGGCCCCGGTTTCTTGAACTTGCTGGTGTCGACCATGCAGATCTGCTGCGCGGGTGGGGCCATCTGAGGGACCCCGAGCTCGGCCTGGTCCCGGTGCCAGGTCTGGACCAGCTGTGCCTGCAGGGAAGACGCGCTCTTGCAGCTCTGGTTACCGCCGGTGCTGGAGGTGGGAGCGTTGGCGGTCGAGCACGCCGCCCCGATCAATCCCAGCAGGGCGGCCGCCGTCACTCCTACTCGCCACCGCGCGACGTTCATGTGCATGTTGCACCTCCTTCCATCGTCAACGCTCGACACGACCCCGCATCTGGAGGAGCACGGCGAGGATGATCACCAGCCCCTCGATGAGTAGCTGTCCCGCCTGACCGGCGTTCAGGATGACCATGAAGTTGACGACCACCGAGATCAGGAGCACACCGGCCAGGGTTCGAAAGACGCCGCCTCGACCACCCAGCAGGCTGGTGCCACCGACGATCGCGGCCGCGATCGAGTCGAGGTTCAGGCTCTGGGTCAGGTAGGTGTC
>JAJPKS010000317.1 GCA_021323605.1 Bacillota bacterium
CTGGACCTGAAGAGCACCATCAACGTGATGGTGGACCAGCTGAACGCCTTCGCCTCCGAGGTGACCCGGGTGGCGAGGGAGGTGGGGACCGAGGGCAAGCTCGGGGGCCAGGCCCAGGTGCCGGGGGTGTCGGGGATCTGGAAGGACCTGACCGACAACGTCAACCAGCTGGCCGCCACCCTGACCAACCAGATCCGGGCCATCACCAACGTGGCCACGGCGGTGACCCAGGGCGATCTCACCCGGTCCATCGGCGTGGCCGCCTCCGGGGAGGTCGCCGTCCTCAAGGACAAGATCAACGAGATGATCCGCAACCTGCGCGAGACCACGCAGCGGAACGCGGAGCAGGACTGGCTGAAGACCAACCTGGCCCGCTTCACCCGCATGCTGCAGGGCCAGCGCGACCTGACCACCGCCTGCGAGCTGGTGCTGTCCGAGCTGGTGCCGCTGGTCGGGGCGCAGCAGGGCGCCTTCTACACGCTCGACGGTGCGGCCCGGGATCGCTCGCTGCTGAGGCTGCAGGCGACGTACGCGGGCCACGAGACCCGGCCGCGCACCTTCCGCGTGGGCGAGGGGCTGGTCGGCCAGTGCGCGGCCAGCGGGGAGCGGATCCTCATCACGGAGCTGCCTCCGGGCTACGTCACCATCTCCTCCGGGCTCGGCCAGGCGCCGCCGCTCGCCCTCATCGTGTTGCCGATCGCCTTCGAGGACCAGATCCTGGGCGTCCTGGAGCTCGCCTCCCTCCAGCGCTTCAGCCCCATCCACCTCGACTTCCTCGAGCAGCTCACGGAGTCGATCGGCATCGTGCTCCACACCATCGAGGTCAACATGCGCACCCAGGCGCTCCTGGAGCAATCCCAGTCGCTGGCCTACGAGCTCCAGGTGCAGCAGGAGGAGCTGCGCCAGACCAACGAGGAGCTGCAGGAGAAGGCGCGATTGCTGGCCGAGCGCAACACCGAGGTGGAGCGCAAGAACCGCGAGGTGGAGCAGGCCCGGCGCTCGCTGGAGGAGAAGGCGGAGCAGCTCGCCCTTGCCTCCCAGTACAAGAGCCAGTTCCTGGCCAACATGTCCCACGAGCTGCGGACGCCGCTCAACAGCCTGCTGATCCTGGCCCAGCAGCTGGTCGAGAATCCGGAGGGCAACCTGAACCCGAAGCAGGTGGAGTTCGCCCGGATCATCCACGCCAGCGGCCAGGACCTGCTCAACCTGATCACCGACATCCTCGACCTCTCCAAGATCGAGTCCGGCACCGTGGTCCTGGACGTCGGCGAGGAGCGCTTCGACCGCCTGGCCCGGCACCTGGAACGGAGCTTCCGCCACCTCGCCGACTCCCGGCAGGTGGCCTTCGAGGTCTCGGTCGATCCCGACCTGCCGCCGACGTTCCGGACCGACTCCAAGCGACTGCAGCAGGTGCTGAGAAACCTGCTCTCCAACGCCTTCAAGTTCACCGAGCGGGGCCGGGTGGAGCTGCGGATCCGTCTGGCCGGGAGCGGCTGGGACGAGGCGGCCGGCAGCCTGGGGCGGGCTCGGCGGGTGGTGGCCTTCGACGTCGTCGACACCGGGATCGGCATCCCCGCGGAGAAGCAGCAGACCATCTTCGAGGCCTTCCAGCAGGCCGACGGCACCACCAGCCGGAAGTACGGTGGGACCGGCCTCGGCCTCTCGATCAGCCGTGAGCTGGTGCACGTCCTCGGCGGCCAGATCGAGGTGCGCAGCGCGGTGGGCGTGGGGAGCACCTTCACCGTCTACCTCCCGCTGGAGGACGTTTCCGGGACCGAGCCGGCCGGCCAGGGCCATGCTCCCGAGACAGCCCTCCCGGCCGACGGTGAGGAGGGCGGGGGGACGGCCCTCGGCCGCGCCGCCGTCCCCGACGATCGCGACCGGCTCGCCCCCGGCGATGCCGTGGTCCTGGTCGTCGACGACGATCCCGGCTCCTGCTGCCTCCTGCTCGACCTGGTCCACGAGAACGGGCTCAAGGGCGTGGTGGCGACCAGGGGCCAGGACGTGCTGCCGCTCGCCCGCGCCTATCGTCCGGCGGCGGTGACGCTCGAGGTCGAGCTCCGGGACGGGAGCGGGTGGGAGGTCCTGGACGCGTTGCGCTCGGACCCTCTCCTGGAGCCGGTTCCGGTCGCGGTGGTGACGGGGCTGGATCGGGCATGGGAACGCGTCCGCGATCGGGAGGCGATCCGTTTCGTGGCCAAGCCGGTCACCAGGGAGGCGCTCCAGCCGCTGTTCGCCGAGCTGCGGCGGGGTGAGGACGGGCCGTGGCCGGATGCCCCGGCGCCCTCCTCCGGTCCCACCGAGGACGCCGCCTGGACCGAGGTGCAGACGCATCCGGACCCGGCCCTGACCGGCCGGACGGTGCTGGTGGCGGACGACGACGTGCGCAACGTGTTCGCCCTGACCGCCATGCTGGAGCGGTACGGCCTGCGGGTGATCCCGGCCGAGGGGGGACAGCAGGCGGTGGCGGCGCTCGAGGCGGCGGAACAGGTCGACCTGGCGCTGCTCGACGTCATGATGCCCGACGTCGACGGGTACGAGACCATCCGCCGGATCCGGCGCGATCCCCGCTTCGCCCACCTGCCCATCGTCGCCCTCACCGCCAAGGCCATGAAGGGCGACCGCGAGCGCTGCCTCGAGGCGGGGGCGTCCGACTACGTGGCCAAGCCGGTCGAGCCGTCGGCGCTCCTGGCCATCCTGCGCTCCCGGCTGCAGCCCACGCCGTGAACGAGCGCCAGCGGCCGGTCAGCATCCTGCTCGTCGACGACGAGCCCGCCAACCTGGCCGCGCTGGAGGTGGTGCTGGCGCCGCTCGGGCAGCGGCTGGTGACGGCCGGCTCCGGACGCGAGGCGCTGCGCCACCTGCTCCGCGAGGACTTCGCGGTGATCGTGCTGGACGTTCGCATGCCGGACATGGACGGCTTCGAGACGGCCGAGCTGATCCGCTCCCGGCCGGCCTCGCGGATCACGCCGATCATCTTCGTCACCGCCTTCCCCGAGGCCGAGCACGACCTGGAGCGGGCCTACCGGATCGGGGCGGTGGACGTCCTCTTCAAGCCCTTCGTGCCCGAGTCCCTGCGCTCCAAGGTCAGCGTGCTGGTCGACCTGCACCAGAAGCAGCGCTCGATCGCCGAGCTGCTGGCCAAGGCCCAGGAGTCCAACCGGGCCAAGTCCGAGTTCCTCAACCTGGCCGCGCACGAGCTGCGCACGCCCCTGGCGGTGATCGTCGGCTACCTCTCGATGCTGGCCGACGGCACCTTCGGCGAGGTCTCGCCCGAGCTGCGGCAGGCGTTCGAGATCCTGACCGAGAAGAGCGAGGAGCTGAACCGGATCGTCGACGACCTGCTCACCGCCTCCCGGTTGGAGAGCGGGGTGCTGCCCCGGCGTCTGGTCGAGTGCGACCTCCGCGAGATCGCCCGGCGGGCGGTGCGGACCGCGCGCCCGCAGGCCGAGCTGCTCTCGGCCGAGCTCCATCTGGACGTGCCCGAGCAGCCGGTGATGGTCAGGGCCGACCCCACCTACCTGGCCCGGATCGTCGACAACCTGGTCACCAACGCGCTGGCCTACTCCCAGGGCCAGCCCTGGGTGCGGATCACGGTGCGTGGCGGTGAGGAGGCGGTGCTGACCGTCGAGGACCACGGCATCGGCATCCCCAGGGAGATGCGCGAGCAGGTGTTCGAGCGCTTCGTCCGCCTGCCCTCGGCCGAACTCTCGCCGCAGCCGGGCACCGGGCTCGGCCTGTACATCAGCCGGGAGCTGGCCCGCCGGCAGGGCGGTGACCTCCAGGTGGTGGACTCGGAGCCGGGCCGGGGCTCGACCCTGGCGCTGCGCCTGCCCGCGGCCGCCGATCCCGCGAACGGTCGCCAGCACCGCCGGCCGCCCTGGTTCGCCGGCGGGCGCGGCTGACCCGGCCCCACCGTCCGGGCCGGGGCCGCGGACCGGCGCCCGGCCGGTCAGGACGCCGGCCGCCAGAGCTCGTCGCGCGCCGCCCCTTCGCTGCCCAACTCGACCGCCTCGCGCAGGGCGTCGGCGAGCCAGGTCCGGTCGACCGGCAGCGCCGAGCGGACCTGCACCTGGCAGAGCAGCCGACCCTCCTCTCCCGCCGTCAGGTGCTTGGGGGTGATGGTGAGCTGCCGTTGCTCGCCCAGACGTTGCTGCAGCGCCTGGTGGATGGGGCGGAGCGGCGTCCCCCGGGGCAGCTCCAGCTCCACCTCGGCCTGGAGGGGGGCCTCACCCGTGACCACGGCAGAGGTCACGACGGTGCTGTTGGGAAGCCTCAGGGTCTCGCCGCTGGCCGTCACCAGGGTGGTGTAGAGGGCGCCCAGGTCGACCACCGTGCCCTCGTACTCGACGTTGCCCAGGGCGGCGCCGCGCAGCCGCAGGGGCGAGCCCACGCGGTAGGGACGGCCCACCATCAACACCAGCCCGGCGAAGAAGTTGCCCAGGGAGGCCTGGGAGGCGGTGGCCACCACCACGCCCACCACCGCCCCCCCGAGCAGGAGCCCGGAGAGGTTCACCCCGACCGTGGACGCGATCCACAGGACGAGCAGGATGGAGAGGATCCAGGTGCTGAGGTTGCGCAGCACGACCCCGGCCTGCCGGTCCAGGCCGCGCGTGATCGCGGTCACGCTCTCCCTGACGGCCTGGGCGCCCACCAGCGCCGCCGCCCCGACGATGCCGAGGCGCAGTGCCTCCTGGTATCGCGCCGGCACCAGCGCCACCAGGTCGTGCTGGAGGGCGAGGAGGACGAGCAGGACCAGGACGGCCAGGCCGGCCCGAAGGAGGTGATGGCCTCGCCTGCTCGCCCCGCCGTCCACGGGCGGGAACGACGTCATCCCGATCCTGCGATCCGGCGCCTCGACCTCGGCGCCGCCCGCGAGATCGCGTCGGGCACGGGATCGTGGTCCTGCCGCACGGCCCCTTACTCTAGCCGACCCCGACCCCGTCCCGTCCCGGCGCGGGCCATGCCAGGCTATGGAGGTCATGGCGGGCGAGTCGGGCCCAGGGTGGTGGCCGGTGTCCGTCTCGGCGCTGATCGAGCTGCAACGGGAGCTGGCGGCGGCCCCCGGCGTGCCCTGGCGGCCGGAAGGCCGGCCGCCGGCGGTGGCGGGGGTGTTCGTCGTCGGCCCGCGGGGCGTGGGCGGGACCGGCCGTGCCGGGGACCCCGGCTGGGCCGCGGCCGCCGTCCTGGCCGGCCCGCGCCTGCTGGCCACGGTCGCGGTGCGCGGCCGCCTCGGCGCCCCCTATGCACCCGGGTTGCTCGCCCTGCGGGAAGGGCCGTTGCTGGAGCGGGCACTGCGCGCTCTGCCCCGGGCCCCGGAGGTGGTACTGGTGGACGCGACCGGCCGTGACCATCCCCGGAGGGCCGGGCTGGCCCTCCACCTGGGGGCGGCGGTGGGGCTGCCCTCGGTCGGGGTGACCGATCGGCCGCTGGTGGCCACCGCCCCCGATCCCGGCCCGGAGGCCGGGGCCGCGACCGAGCTGCGCCTGGACGGGGAGCTGGTCGGCTACCGGCTTCGTGCCCGTGCCGGAGCCCGACCGATCGTGGTGCACGCGGGCTGGCGGGTCTCGCCCCAGGTCGCGCTGGAGGTGGTGCGCGACCTGGTCCGGGGCGCGCGCACCCCGGAGCCGCTGCGGCAGGCCCGGCACCTGGCCCGCACCCTCCGGGCGCGAGAGGGCGGCGGAGACGGCGATGGTCCGGGGCCGTGACCGTCGTCTCGTTGACAGCCACCACCGGGAGGCTGGAACATCCCCACCGCGGCGGCGATCGCCCGGTCCGACCATCGGGCGGCGCCGGGAAGGGGGAAGGGGTGGAGCGAACGGACGAGGGGCCCGTGGGCCCGAGTGACGACGGGGAGGATGCCATGGCAGATCGGAGCGAACGCCGGGTCGCGCTGGTCACGGGAGGGGGGACCGGGTTGGGCCGGGCGATCTCCCTGTGCCTGGCCGAGGCGGGCATGGACGTGGCCGTGAACTACTCCCGCTCGGCCGCGGAGGCCGCCGAGACCGTCGAGGCGGCGTGCGCCCTGGGAGCGCGGGCGGAGGCCTACCGGGCGGACGTGGCCAGGGAGGATCAGGTGGCGGCGATGATCGAGGGGGTGGTGGGGGCGTTCGGCCGCCTCGACGTCCTGGTCTCCAACGCCGGGGCGACCACCTTCTGTCCCTTCGAAGACCTGGAGGCGGTCTCGGAGGCCGACTGGGACGCGATCCTGGGGGTGAACGTGAAGGGGACCTGGTTCTGCGCTCGCCATGCCGCGCCCCATCTGCGGGCCCGAGGCGCCGGACACCTGATCACGATCTCGTCCACGGCGGGCCTGATCACGTTCGGCTCGAGCATCCCCTACTGCGTCTCCAAGGCCGCGCTCATCCACCTCACCCGGTGCCTGGCCCGGGCCCTGGCGCCGGAGGTCCAGGTCAACTCCGTGGCCCCCGGCTACCTGGACACGCGCTGGGGTCGCCGGTTCGGGGAGGAGGGGATGCGCGGTTTCGTCGCCCGCAGCGCGCTGAGGCGCGTCCCGACCGTGGAGGACGTGGCCCGGCAGGTCCTCACCCTGGTCACTGGGACCTCCTCGACCGGACAGGTGTACGTCGTCGACGCGGGCCTCACCCTCGCCCTCTGAGGGAGGCGGTCAGTCGAGACTCTCGATCTCCTGCCAGCGCGTGATCGCGAGCAGGAAGGTCAGGACCACGGCCACGTGCGCGGCCGTGCACCAGGCGCAGAGCGCCCCGAGCTGGACGATCTCGACGTAGACGAGGTAGAGGACCGTGGCCAGGCCCGCCAGCCCCCAGCCCAGGTGGGCCCGGGCCAGCGGCCGCGAGGAGGGCCGACGGAGCTGGGCCAGGGCCAGGGCGGTGCTGACGGCGAACCACAGGATCCCGGCCGCCGAGGTCGGCACCGGGCTCCCCAAGATGACGGCGTAAGAGCTGGTCAGCACGCGCTCGCAGTTCACCAGGCCGCTGGCGCTGCAGACCAGGGCCGCCGCCGACGCGTGCACGAACGTGAGGTACACGGCGATGCCGCCCCCCACCACGCCCAGCGCGGCCAGCAAGCCCGGCTGGAGGCGATCCCGTCGGCTCAGCACGGCGGCGTCATTGACCTCCCAGCTTCGCCTCGAGGGAGCTGATGGCGGGCGAGGAGCACACGCTGGCCGGCTGCTGGCCGCTCGCTTTGCAGATGGCGGCCGTCAGCAGGTTGGCGGAGCCGAGGATGGCCTTCGCCTGTCTCGAATTCGGATCCTGCAACGACTGGGCGATCTCCGACCAGCTCATGCCGTGGATGACGTCCGGCTGGTAGGTGGCGCCGGACATCACGTAGCGGTTCCCGAAGTCGATGAAGGGGATGCTGCCGCTGCTGCTGGTGTAGGGCGGCCCGTCGTACTGGTTGACCAGCGCCTGCTCGGCGGGGGTGAGGGGGTCGAGGGGCTGGTACTGGCCGTCCGATCCCTTCACGTTGGTCGTGGTCTCCACGGCCACGAAGTCGACGTACTGGCTCTGGTACGTCGCTCCGTGGAAGGTGAAGGTGGGCGTGCTCGGGTAGACGTCGTCGGCGGCCGAGGTCATGCTCCGGATGCCGCTGAAGGAGCCGAAGCGGGAGAGGGCGATGATCATGGCCCAGCGCTCGGCCGCGCAGTACGGGCAGTACTCGGCGCCGACGTAGAGGACCTCGGGCTTCCCGGTGGGACCGACCAGGGGCTGGGGGTTGCCGACCACCGGCTGGATGGTGCTGCTCGCCGTCCCCGCCCCCACCTGGTCCAGCTGCGAGGCCGGGATGCCGGTGATGCTCTCGACCACCTGCTGAGTGGCGGCCGGGCCGGGCAGCGTCGGCGCCTGGGCCGGCGTGGTGGCCGAGCGGACCAGGAAGAAGACCCCCACCGCCACCGCGATCACGACCACGGTGGCCACGACCGGCAGCCAGGGACTCCTGCGGCCCGTCCGCGGTCGCGCCCGCGCACCCGCCATCGTCCGCGCCGCGCCGGCCGCCCCGGCCCTGGGCTCAGGCCTCCGCTTGGTAGCCATCGCGTACCTCCATGGGGTTGGGCGTGTCGGTCGGAAGCTGCGGCCGGCGGCCCGACCGCAGCCAGTACCAGGTGACCGGCACCAGGGCGATCGCCAGCGCGATCGACGAGAGCTGGGCCTGCTTCAGGCCCAGGGCCGTGATCGAGTTGTCGCGCAGGAAGAAGATGCCGAACTGGGAGACGGCGTACAGGGCCAGGTAGATGAGGAGCAGCGCGCCCGCCCGCGGGCGAAGACGCCGGCGAACGACGAGCAGGATGCCGAGGATGCAGAGACCGATCAGCAGCTCGTAGAGGGCCGCCGGCTGGTAGGCCACCCCCAGCTGGGGGGCCATGGAGTTCGGGTTCGTGTACGCGAAGGCCCAGGGGAGGTTCGAGGGGGGGCCCAGGATCTCGCCGTTGAAGATGTTCCCGATCCGCCCGATGGGCTGCCCGGCGGCGGCGAAGAACGCGGCCGCGTCGGCCACGACCCAGAAGTCCATGCCCTTCCAGCGTGTGTAGAGGAAGATGAAGATGGGGACCGTCCAGATGGCCCCGAAGTAGGCCATGCCGCCCTCCCAGGTGGCGAGCAGGTGCTGGGGGTGGGTCAGATAGTAGCCGGCCCCGCTCTGGAAGTCGTAGTAGAGCCGGGCGGAGATCAGGCCCAGCACGATGCACCAGAAGGCCAGGTTGGCGTAATCCTGCTCGCGGAGGCCACGAGCCCGGAGGTGGCGCCCCGCCAGCCACAGGCCGACCAGGAAGGCCACCGCGTAGCAGACGCCATACCAGCGGATGGTGAGCGGCCCCAGCCGGACGAGGATGGGGCTGAAGGGGAAGGTGATCACCAGGAAGGGAGGCATCGTCGTCCTCGTGGGGGAGATGGGCGGCCTGTGGGGTCCGCGCCGACGAGGGGGAGGTTCGCCCCTCGAGGCCCGCCGGCGGCCACGAGGGCCCCGGCAGCGCCCCGCGTGCGGTCCGACGCCCGGGCCCGGGCGGATCGCGGCCGGCTGCGCATGCCAGAGGCATGCTACCGCGGCGCGCCCACGCCGGGTGGCGCGCCGGCGTGCCCCCCGACGCCAGGTCACGCTCGGCGGTCGCCGCTCCCCAGCAGCCGCTCCGCCAGCCGGGCCACCTCCTCCATCAGCCGGTCCCGTCCCGCCCCCTCGGGCTGCGCCTGGAGGTGCCGGTCCAGGACCCCGTGCACCCCGTGCACCAGAAAGGCGGCCGCCGACCCGGGCTCCGGCAGGTCCGGGACCCCGGCCGCCCGCGCCTCCCGGATCGAGCGCTCGACCAGCTCCTCGAGCCTGCCCAGGGCGGCGACGGGTCGACCGGAGCGTGCCGGGGGGTGGAGCAGGCCGACGTGCAGGCCCGGCTGGCCCAGGACGAGATCCGCCACCAGCTCCACCAGCGCCCGGACCCGGGCCGGCCAGTCCTCGGGCTCCGGCCCCCCGCTCGCCGCCGACAGGAGCTCGTCCATCCAGCGCTCGCGCACGGACTCCAGCAGCTGGGCGCGCGAGCTGAAGTACAGGTAGAACGTCCCCTTGGCCACCCCCGCCCGGCCGGTGATCGCCTCCACACTTGTCCCCTCGGGGCCGCGTTCCGCCAACAGCTCGCGGGTGGCCTCGAGCAGCCTGAGCCGTCGCTCCTCCGGGGCCCTGGTCCGCGACGGGCGTCGTGCCCCTGCGGTCACGGGACGTCCCGGCCGGCGAGGACGGCGCACGACATGCATCAATTATCCGGGCGGCCGCCGGCCGCCCCGGTCGCGCTGGCAGAGGTGGAGGTCGAACGGTTGAGGCGGTTGCTGTTCGTGATCCTGGCCGGCTCCCTTGTCGCCTGCGGATCGGCGCCCCGAGCGGCCGAACCGACCGGGGTCTCACCGGCCCCGCTCGCGGTCCGGCCGAGCCCGGCTCCGGCCGACCCCGCTCGGGTGGCGGCGCTCCAGGCCCTGGTGGCCCGCGTCGCCCGCCCCGACGGGGGCGGGTACGTCATCCTGGACGACGTCACCGACGAGCGCCGGGACGGGCGCATCCGGCAGCTCCAGCTGAGCCTGGACGCCGACGCGGTGGTGCCCTGCGACAGCGTCTTCCTCCCCTGCTCGGTGGTCCAGCCCCGGCTGGTGCCGCTGGGGTTCCGGCCCGACGTCGTCTACCCCAACCAGGCGCTGGTCCGTGACGTTCGCGGTATGTCCGCCCCGGCCCTGGCCCAGCTCTGCGAGCAGGTCTTCCTGGTCGGGCTCGGAGCCTCGCCCGGGTATCGGCTGGAGTGGACGGGGGCGATCCAGCGGAGCCCGGCCCCGCTGACGACTCCGCGAGGCGGGCAGGGGTGAGGCGGATCGACCGCGGCCTCCGGCTCAGGGCCGGCCCCAGATCGGGTTGGTGAGCGCGATCGGCGGCCAGCGCCGTCCCGGTTCCCAGAGCTCCCCCCGCACGAAGCCGTGCTCGGCCAGGTCGAGCTCGGCGTCGGGCTCCACCTCGCCCAGGGCGGTCACCAGCCTCGTCCCCGCCGGGCAGCGCACGCGGACCCTCCCTCCCGGCGGCACCGTGTCGCCGATCTCCCAGCGGCGTCCGTCGCGCTCCGCCACCAGGTGCGGGGGAGGGACGCCCGGAGCCACGATCACCACCCGGCCCATCCTCAACCCCTCCACGATCCCTTCGACGGTCAGGGAGTCGGCCAGGACCCAGACGGTGGGCGAGGCCAGCGGGCGTCCCGGCCGGCCGCAGTGGTGGTCACTGCCGCCCAGCCCCACCACCCGACGGCCGGCGCGCAGCAGCCCCTGCCAGGCGGCGAGCGTCTCCAGGTTGCGCTCGCCGGAGGGGCCGTGCCACACCTCCAGGGCGTCCAGGGGCAGGTCGTAGCCCGGGGTCCACGACATCCCGGGGCTGACCGGATGGCTGGCGGAGAGGACGCAGCCCCGGGTCCGGGCCTCGTCGATCACGGCCCGCAGCTCGGCGTCGGTCTGCCAGCGGAAGTCCACCAGCCGGTCCAGGCCCCAGGCGTTCATGTGCCCCCGGGTGGTCGTCACCTCCTCGCCGGGCACGAGCAGGACCCGATCCGAGCAGGCGCGCAGGTGGGGCAGGTGGCTGGTGGTGTTGTGGTCGGTGACGGCGAGGAAGTCCAGGCCCGCCCGGGCCGCCTCCGCCGCCAGCTCGGCGAGGCTGCCGGGTGCGTCGGAGTGGTGGGTGTGGGCGTGCAGGTCGCCGACGTACCAGCCCCGGCCCCGGTCCGGTGGTCCCGGCCGCGGAGGGCCGGGCAGGGGGTGCGGCGGTTCGCCGGCCTCCTCCAGCGCGTCCACCTGGACCTCCACCTCGACCCCCTTCGGGGGCACCCGGCTGAGGCCCAGCAGCACCTGCCAGGTGCCGGGGGCGAGCGGCCCGGGCAGATAGCCGGGCGTGGCCCCCCGGGTCGTGATCACGGCCCGGGTGCGAGCGCTGCCACTCCATCCCCTGAAGCCGGGGAAGCGGGGGAAGGCGCTGCCCCGGGGGTCGATCAGGCCGAGGTCGATGACGCTGGCCGCGCCCGGCCGTCCCTGGCCCTCGTAGCCGTAGCCGAGCTCGATCCGCGAGGTGCCGGGCGGCACCTCGAAGGGGACGGTCACGAAGGCCGAGCGCTCGCGGTCGGCGGGGGTCAGGAGAATGCGCCGGCGCAGGCTGGCCCGCACGACCCTGGCTTCTCGTGCTCGATGGTCACGAATACAGCGTCGGCCATCCTGGCGCGGTCCGGCAAGTGGTGGCACCGCGGCCGGATGGACGCGGCCGGCCGCCCCGATCGGGGGCCCGGCTTGAGGGATGATCGAGGAGGGCCGGGCGATGTCCGGCCGCGGAACCAGCGGCCGTTGCCGCCGAGATCCGGCCCACGCAGGAGGACAACCGATGGCGATCGTTTCCATCAATCCGGCGACGGAAGAGGTGCTCGCCCGTTTCGAGGAGCACACCTGGGAGGACGTGGACCGCGCCCTCGATCGGGCCTGGGCGGCACGCGCTACCTGGCGGGAGACGCCGGTGTCGGCCCGGGCCGCGCGCCTGGCCGAGGTCGCCGCCTATCTGCGGCGGGAGCGGGAGAGGCTGGCGTCGATGCTCACCGCGGAGATGGGCAAGCCCATCGTGGAGGCCGAGGCGGAGGTCGAGAAGTGCGCCTGGACGGCGGAGTGGTTCGCCGAGCACGCCGAGGCCCTGCTGCGGGCCCGGCCGGTGAGCAGCAACGCCACCGAGAGCTACGTTCGCCTTCAGCCCCTGGGGGTGGTGCTGGCGGTCATGCCCTGGAACTTCCCGCTCTGGCAGGTCATGCGGGCGGCGCTGCCGGCGCTGGTCGGGGGCAACGTCATGGTCCTCAAGCACGCCTCCAACGTCCCCCAGGCGGCCCTGGCCGCCGAGGAGGTCTTCCGCCGGGCCGGCGTTCCCGAGGGGGTCTTCCAGACCCTGCTGGTGGGCAGCGCGATGGTGGAGCGCATCATCCGCGACCGCCGCGTCGCCGGGGTGACGCTGACCGGGAGCGACCTGGCCGGCTCCCGGGTGGCGGCCGTGGCCGGCCAGGCGCTGAAGAAGACGGTCCTGGAGCTGGGCGGCTCGGATCCCTTCATCGTGCTCGAGGACGCGGACGTGGCCGCCGCCGCCCAGGTGGCCTGTCGGGCCCGTAACCAGAACAACGGGCAGAGCTGCATCGCGGCCAAGCGCTTCATCGTGGCGGAGGCGGTTGCCGACGAGTTCGAGCGCCGCTTCACCGAGCTGGTCGGGGCGCTCAAGGTGGGCGACCCGATGGAGCGGGACACCAACATCGGCCCGCTGGCCCGCGGGGACCTGGTCACGGAGCTGGACCGCCAGGTGCGGGAGTCGCTGAGGCTGGGGGCGCGGGTGGCGGTCGGTGGGGAGGCCATCCCGGGTCGGGGCTACTACTACCGCCCCACCGTCCTCACCGCGGTCAGCCCTGAGATGCCCGTCTTCCGCGAGGAGACGTTCGGCCCGGTGGCGGCGCTGATCCGGGTGAAGGACGAGGAGGAAGCGGTCGCCGTGGCCAACGACAGCGATTTCGGCCTCGGTTCCGCCGTCTGGACGGGGGACGTCGAGCGGGGCAAGCGGCTGGCCGAGCGCATCGAGGCGGGCATGGTCTTCGTCAACGGGATGGTTGCGTCCGACGCCCGCCTTCCCTTCGGGGGGGTGAAGCGGTCAGGTTACGGGCGCGAGCTCTCCGACTACGGCATCCTCGAGTTCCAGAACGTGCAGACGGTCTGGGTGGGGCCGGCGCGCTGACCGCCCACGGCGCCGGATCAACCCGGCAGCCGGCCGTCGAGCCAGCGCGGGTCGCAGTCGAGGTGCCGGACCAGCCGCACCACGCCCTCCAGGGCCAGCGCCCCGGCGTAGCCCGGCCCCGCGTCGACGGGGTGGAAGGACCAGCCGGCCGGCTCCTGGTCGCCTCCGCTTGCAGGGGGCCAGGCCGGCCGGCGCCGGTCCCCGGCCGACGGCACCCGACCCCGGGCCCGCTGGTAGGCGCCCCGGCGGGCCCGGTCTTCGAGCACCGTCCTGGTACCGGGGTCCGGCGGGGGACGCCGTGGGCCGGCACGGCTCGCCTCGAGCCCGAGGGTGCTCTCGGGGATGGGTTCGACGCCCACCCCGACCTCCCGGCCCTCCGCGACCGCCATCAGCGCCACCGGCCCGGCCAGGGCCACGTTGAACCGGACGTCGATCGCCGGTTCGGCCAGCGCCGGTTTGCCGTTGGCCTGGACCACGAACCGGAGCCCGCCGGGCGGCGCCCCCAGGTAGCGTCCCAGGAGCAGCCGCAGCCAGCCTCTGGTGGCGACGAACCGATCCCGGTCCCACTGGAAGCGGAGGGTGAGGGCCAGGGCGCGCTCCTCGGCCGGGAGCACCTCCCGAAGCCGGGCCAGGCAGGGCTGGCCCAGGTCCAGGGGCGCCCGCCAGAGGTGAACCTCCTCGCGGACCAGGCACGGCCAGGTCCGAACCATCCTCCCGGCGACGTCCGCCTGCGCGTCGGGCATCCCGATGACCCCACCGCCTCCCATCGGATGGCACAAGGCTACCGCGATCCAGGGCCTGCTCACCGCGTCCCGTGACGGCCCGGCAGACCCGCCGGGCGATCGGTTGGGAGGGGGCTCCCGGGGCCGGCGTGCGGGCTCAGCCTTCCGCCGTCCCGTCGATGCCGAGCACGATGGCGGTGGCCTGGGCGCGTGAACGCGCCCGCAGCTTCTTGAGGATGCTGGCCACGTGCTTGTTGACGGTGTTGGGGCTGATGGTGAGCCGCAGCGCGATGGCCCGGTTCGAGAGGCCGGTCATCAGCAGCCCCAGCACCTCCCATTCGCGCGGGGAGAGCCCGGCGGCCCGGGAGCGCTCCGAGGCCCAGGCCGGGGGCGCCGGCGCCTCCCCCGTCCCTGACGGCCGGGACCCGGAGCCGTCGAGCGCGTAGTCGATCGCCCCCTCGACGCTCAGCTCGCGGCCGCGGGCCTCGGCTGCCTCGGCCGCCGGGCCGGGCAACGCCCGGCGGCAGCGAGCCAGGATCTCCTCGATCCGGTACCACTCGGGGTCGGGGCGGGCGCCCATGCGGGCCCGGAGGCGCCCGGCGGCAGCGCCCAGGACCAGAGCGCGCTCCGGCTCCGAGCGCGCCGCCGCCAGTCGCGCGAACCCGCCCAGCCGCCGGGCGACGGCGCCCGGGTCCAGGTGGCGCAGGATCCCGATGCTCACCCCCAGGCAGGAGCCAGCCGTCTCGAGATCCCCGGTCGCGATCGCCAGGTCGGCGATGAGGCCGACGGCGGCGGCCAGACCGTGCTGGTCGTCCAGCTCGCGGGCCAGCTCCACGCTCTCCTCGAGCCGGGCGCGGGCGGTGGCGTGGTCCCCCGTCATCAGCGCCGCCAGCCCCAGGCCGCACAGGGCACGCTGGATCCCCGGGCCGTCGCCCAGCTCGCGGTGGAGGGCGAGGCCGGCCTCGATCCGTGACCTCCCTCCGGCGCGATCGCCCATCCGGAGGAGCACCGTGCCCAGGCCGCACAGGGCACGGCCCTCCGCCCGGCGATCCCCCAGCCGTCGGGCTGCGTCCCGGGCCTGGCCCAGGAACGACCAGGCCGCCGCCAGGTCGCCCTGCCGGGCGGCGATGCGGCCGGCGCCGTACCAGGCCCGGCCCCGAGCCCCGAGGTCGGCGACCTCGGAGGCCGCCAGCGCCCGCTCCAGCCAGTGGCGGCCCTCGACCAGCGTCCCGGTCGCCTGCCAGAACCAGGCCAGTGCCCCGGCCGTCCGCAGGGCCAGCTCGGGGCGGGAGCGAAGGCCCCAGGCCAGCGCCGCGCGAAGGTTGGGCCGCTCCAGGGTCAGACGTCGGATCCATTCCGACCGGGCGGGGTGGTCCCGGCCCTCGTCGCCGGCCTCGGCCAGGAGGGCGTAGTGGGCGGCGTGGCGAGCCCGGATGCGCTCCCCCTCCCCGAGCGCGGCCAGCTTCTGGGCCGCGTAGCAGCGGATGGTCTCGGCCAGGCCGTAGCGCAGCTCGCCGGCGATGGTCTCGGCCTGGATCAGGGACTTCTCGACGAGGCGAGCCAGGACGTCGATGATCCGGCCGGCCGACCCCGGGTTGCCGCAGACGGCGTGGACGGCGGCCAGGTCGGGTGGAGCGGCGAAGACCGAGAGCCGGTTGAGCAGCTCCCGCTCGCGCGGCGTGAGCGGGTCGTAGCTCCAGTCGATCGACGCGCGCAGGGTCCGCTGGCGCGGCGGCAGGTGGCGGGACCCGGTCGCGAGCAGGTCCGGCATCTCGTGGATGCGCGCCGCCAGCTGCTCCGGGGCGAGGGTGGTCAGGCGGGCGGCCGCCAGCTCGATGGCGAGCGGGTTCCCCCCCACCGCCTCGCAGATGGTGGCCACGGCCGCGGCGTTGGTCGCGTCGAGCTGGAACGACGGTCGATGGGCACGGGCCCGGTCGGTGAAGAGGTGGACGGCGTCGTAGTCGCGCAGCTGCTTCGGGTCGGTGGCCGCCGCCGGCGTCGGCGTGGGGAGCGGCCCCAGCCTCCAGACCACCTCCCCGGGAACGCCGAGCGGCTCGCGGCTGCTGACCAGCAGCCGGACGCCGGGGAAGGAGCGGAGGATGGAGAGGGCCGACCGGCCGCAGATCCAGAGCACGCGTTCGCAGCCGTCCAGCACCATCAGCAGGCTCGTTCCCTCCGCCGGCTGGATCCCGGGGTGGACTCGGAGGAGGTTGGACACGCCCAGGGCGGCGCTCAGCATCCGCAGCGCTCGCCACGGGTCCGTGACCTCGCCCAGCTCGACCAGGCGGACTCCGTCATCGCGGCGCCGGTGGACCGAGCGCCGGGCCACGGCCAGCGCCAGGCGCGTCTTGCCGCAGCCGGGCGGCCCGCAGATCGTGACCAACCGGTGCGCTCGCAGCGCGCGCGACACGTCCGCCAGTTCCTCTCGGCGACCGATGAAGCTCGTGAGTTGACCGGGAAGGCACCTCCCGACGCGGACGGCCGGGTCCAGCACCCCGATCCTCGAGGTCGCTCCTTCGTCCGCCGTCGGCGCGTTCTCCGAGATGGGTTCCCCTCGTCGCACGCCCCGTCCGGGCACGTGAAATCGTCGAACCGTCGAGGCTTCCCATGGTAGGTTGGCCGTGCGTCATCGCCAAACCCGGAACTGTCCTCGCGACTCCCCGGCCGCCCGGGCTAGGGAGTGATGGGGGCAGGGGGGCCGGGCTTTTCGGCCCCCCCGCCCCTGCGGCGTGTCCGCTCCGCCGCGTCATGGGGGCCGCCGGCGCCCGGCCCGGCGGGGTCACCCGGCGGGGGTGGTGGACGGCTCCGCCCGAGGCTGACGTGCCGCACCCGGCGGGCCGTGTGTCATCGACGCCGGAGAGGGATGGTCCGAGGTCGGACCCGGCCCATCGTCCACGACCTCGAGGGCGCTCCAGGGGTCCTGGAGCACGGTTCGGAGCCCCTCCGGGGCCTCGTCTTCGTCCGCGGCCCCATCCGCGCCCACGGGCAGCTCGAACGGTTCCAGCACCTCGACCTCGCCGTCCACCCCGGGATCCCTCGCCGGGGCTCCCTCCCGGCCCGGGAGCGGCTCCGTCGGGGGGGCGTGGTCGTTGGGGGTGGCCGCCGACGGGGTGGACGGCGGCGCCGGGCTCCCGTCCGCCTCGCCGCCGGCGGTGGGTGCCTGGCCCGCCTCCACCGTGGCCCCGCTCTCCCGGCAGCGACCCAGCCGCTGGTCCAGCCGCCGGAGCAACTCCGGCAGCGTCGACCCGTCCTCGGGGAAGCCCGCCACGGACATGCGCACCGGACGTCCGAGCCGGGCGCCGGCGATCTGGCACAGGTGCTCGGCTGCGGCCGCCACCCGCTCGCTCGGCTCCTCGGGCATGACGATCAGCCGTTCTCCAGGGCGGTAGGCGCAGATCACGTCGAAGGCGGTGAGGGTGTCGCACAGCAGCCGGTCCAGGGCGGCGATCGATGCCGACGCCGGCTCCCGGGCCTCTCCTTCGGGGTCGGGACCGATGAGGCCCAGGGTCAGGCGTCGCCGGTAGGTGGCGGCTCGGGTCAGCTCCCATTCCGCCTTCAACAGCCCCGCCTCGTGCCCATCGAGGCGGGAGGCGGGGGCGGGCTCCGGCTCCGAGGCGGACGCCGACCCGCTCCCGGCGAGGCGGGCCGTGGCCACCGAGACCACGTCGGCCAGGAGCGAAGAGACCATGAGGACGACGATGGCGACGATCGTGCCCGCCCACGTCTCCTCCTCCCGGGAGATCGGCCGGGCGAGCAGGCCCGGCAAATCCAGGTGTCCCGGCCGCGGGTCCACGGAGGCAACGTTCATGGCCAGGTGCACGGCGGTGAAGAGGACCGCGCCGAACGCCGCCGTGGTCAGCCCGAAGGTGATCGTCGCCCTCAGCGTGACCACGATCACGAAACCGACCAGGAAGGTGAAGAGGGCGGCGGTCCGGGCGGGGTACAGGCTGCTGCCCAGGGCGGCGCTGGCGCTCACCCAGGTGACCAACGCCATTACCTCGGCACGGCTGGCGTGGCGCCGGGGCGAGGGCTGGGCGCGGCTCATGGTCGCGGGCCGGGCATGGCCCCCACCGTCTCGGCCGGCTCGCCGGCCGGACTCGGCTCGTCTCCGGCGGGCCGACGACGAACCCCTGGCTTGCACACCGGCGCCGGCCGCGCCAACGCCGCTCTCATCCCGATCGCCATGCTCTCCTCCCGGACGAGGGACCGGGTTGCGGCCTCCCGGACCCCCCACTGTGGATCACCAATCGTGATCCCCTTCGACCCGGGATGTCAACGGGTTGGGCCGGCGCCGTCCGGCGGCCGCCGACCGCCGGGGTGGGCCGGGATGACGCACCGGGGCCGGGCGCCGGAGGTACCATGTGCCGCGAAACCGCATCGAGGGCCAGGGGGATCCCGTACCGCGCGTCCGAATCGTCAGCGGGTCGTCGGGGTACCTTAACAGCGGCGTCCGGGTTCCTTTCCTGGCCTCGGGTAATAACGGCTGCATGGCGGGGGTGACCACCGAACTGGCTCGCGTCCTCATCGTCGATGACAAGGCCGACATCCGCAACCTGCTGGCCACGAGGCTGCGGCTCGAGCCCGCCTTCGATGTGGTCGGCGAGGCGGCCAACGGGGCGGAGGCCATTGCCCGGGTCGGCGAGCTCAAGCCCCACCTCATGGTCCTCGACCTCCAGATGCCGGTCATGTCGGGCGAGGAGGTCATCCCCATCGTCCGCTCCCTGGCCCCGCGGCTGCAGGTCGTGGTCTTCTCCGCCTATGCCGGCACCGGGGGGCGTCTGGGCGGCACCGAGCGGCCGGACGCCGAGGTCCGCAAGGGGTCGGGCCTCCAGCCGCTGGTGGCGGAGCTACGCCGGCTGCTGGTGGAGCCGCCGCGCGACCTGATCGAGCTCGACATCGGCCCCCTCGACCTCGAGGCGGGAATGCGCGCCGGTCATGCCTGGACCAGGTGCAATCCCCAGGTGCGGCAGGTGGCGGCCGACCAGGGCTGGACGGGCGAGTTCCTGGCCCTGGTCGGGGTCTTCCTGACCCTGGGGCAGGCGCTGCGGGACGCCGCCACGACCGGCCGCAGCCCCTGCCACCTCCGGTTGGGGACGCGCCTGAACGTGGGCCGGGCGGCCCGGCGTGCGCTCACCGCTCTGGGCGGCGAGATGGGTCAGTCACTGGAGCCCCTGCGCAGCCTCCTGCTGCGGGCGCTGCCCTGAGCCGGGTTGCGTGCCGGCGACGTGACCGGCCCGCCCCCGGCGCGGCTCACGGTCTGAGGCGAGGGGCCGGATCGCGGAGGCGCAGGCTCAGCCGGCGAAGCGCCAGCCGGGGACGGCACGGACCTGCGATATCGAGGGGGACGAGGAGGAGGCGGACCAGGTTCAGGGCGATCCTCGCCAGCATGCCTGCTCAACGGGCCGCCGAGCCCGGCGGTTACGAATCCCGGTCGGCCGTGAGGGTTAACGTGTACCCGTGAGCCGGGCGCTCGACCTCTTCTCGCCGCCCACCCGGGCCTGGTTCGCCTCCACCTTCGAGGCGCCCACCGAGGTCCAGGAGCGGGGCTGGCTCGCGGTCGCGTCCGGGCGGCACACGTTGATGAGCGCCCCCACCGGCAGCGGGAAGACGCTGGCCGCCTTCCTCTGGTGTCTGGACCGGCTCCTGGTCGAGCCGCCGGCCTCCCCCTCGCGACGCTGCCGGGTGCTCTACGTCTCCCCCCTGAAGGCGCTGGCCGTGGACGTCGAGCGCAACCTGCGGGCTCCGCTGGTGGGACTCCGCCTCCAGGCCGGACGCCTGGGCCTCCCCGTGCCCGAGCTCGCGGTCGCCATCCGCAGCGGCGACACCCCCGGCGGGGAGCGGCGGGCCATGGAGCGGCATCCGCCCGACGTGCTCATCACCACCCCGGAGTCGCTCTACCTCCTGCTGACCAGCGCCGCCCGGCGGATCCTGACCGGCGTGCGCTGGGTGATCGTGGACGAGATCCACGCCGTGGCCGCGAACAAGCGCGGCGCCCATCTCGCCGTCAGCCTGGAGCGGCTGTGCGCCCTGACGGCCGCCGACCCGCAGCGCATCGGGCTCTCGGCGACGCAGCGACCCCTGGAGGAGGTGGCCCGCTTCCTGGGCGGCGTCGACCGGCCGGTCGAGATCGTGGAGGCGGTGCGCACGCCCCGGACCCTGGAGCTGCGAGTCGAGGTCCCGGTGGAGGACATGGCCGACCTGGAGCGGGGAGCCCCGGAGCCCCCCTCGGGACCGGCCGCGGCCTGGGCCGGGGAGCTGCCCGCCCCACGCCGCTCGATCTGGCCGGCGATCTATCCGCGCCTCCTCCAGCTGATCGAGGAGCACCGCTCCACCATCGTCTTCGTCAACTCGCGCCGGCTGGCGGAACGGCTGGCGGCCCGGCTCAACGAGCTGGCCGGCGAGGAGGTGGCGCTCGCCCACCACGGCTCGATCGCCCGGGAGCAGCGGCTGGCGATCGAGGACCGGCTCAAGTCGGGAGGGTTGCGCGCCCTGGTCGCCACCTCCTCGCTGGAACTGGGCATCGACATGGGCGCGGTCGACCTGGTGGTCCAGGTCGAGGCGCCGCCCAGCGTGGCCGCCGGCATCCAGCGCGTGGGGCGCGCCGGGCACTCGGTGTTCGACGCCTCCCGGGGCGTGATCCTGCCCAAGTTCCGAGGGGACCTGCTGGAGAGCGCGGCCGTGGTGGAGCGGATGCTGGCCGGCGAGATCGAGCGCACCGAGGTGCCGTCGAACCCGCTGGACGTCCTGGCCCAGCAGATCGTGGCCATGGTCGCTCTCGAGGCGTGGAGCGTCGAGGACCTGAGCCGGGTGCTCCGCCGCGCCTATCCCTATCGGGAGCTGGGCCGGCGCTCGCTGGAGGCGGTCCTGGACATGCTCGCCGGGCGCTACCCGTCCGAGGAGTTCAGCGAGCTCCGGCCCCGACTGGTGTGGGATCGTGCCCGGGGCACCGTCCGGGGCCGGGCCGGTGCCCAGCGGCTGGCGGTGACCAACCCCGGCACCATCCCCGACCGCGGGCTCTACACGGTGAACATCTTCGAGGACGGCCGTCCCGGCCGGCGGGTGGGGGAGCTGGACGAGGAGATGGTCTTCGAGACCCGGCCCGGGGAGACGTTCGTGCTCGGCGCCTCCACCTGGAAGGTGGTGGACATCACCCACTCCCAGGTGCTGGTGACGCCGGCCCCGGGGGAGCCGGGCAAGATCGCGTTCTGGCACGGGGACACCCTCTCCCGCCCGGTCGAGCTGGGGCGGGCGCTGGGTCGGCTGACCCGCGAGCTGAGGACCCTGTCCCGCCCCGAGGCGGAGCGTCGCCTCAGGGAGCGGGCCGGCTTCGACGAGCGCGCTGCGCGCAACCTCCTGGCCTACCTGGATGACCAGGCGGCGGCGACGGGGGCGGTGCCCGACGACCGCACGATCGTGGTCGAGCGATTTCGGGACGAGGTCGGGGACTGGCGGGTGTGCATCCTGAC
This sequence comes from Bacillota bacterium, assembly GCA_021323605.1. Classification (GTDB taxonomy): domain Bacteria; phylum Chloroflexota; class Dormibacteria; order Dormibacterales; family Dormibacteraceae; genus CADDZO01. The sequence continues at coordinate 21,422 of JAJPKS010000317.1, forward strand.
GCCACTGGGGGGGAGGGTCCACGCCCCTTGGGCGCTGGCCCTTCAGGCCCGGCTGGCCGAGCGCCTGGGGCTGGAGGTCCAGACCATGTTCACCGACGACGGCCTGGCCCTGCGCCTGCTGGACAGTGACCGCCCCCTGGAGGTGGCCGAACTGTTGCCCGAGCCCGAGGAGGTGGAGGAGCTGGTCCGGGCCCAGCTGCCTGCCTCGGCCCTGTTCGCGGCCCGGTTCCGGGAGAACGCCGCCCGGTCCCTGCTGCTGCCCCGACGCCGGCCCGGGCAGCGAACGCCGCTCTGGCAGCAGCGTCAGCGGTCGGCCGGTCTGCTCCAGGTGGCGGCCGGCTACCCGGACTTCCCCATCCTGGCCGAGACCCTCCGTGAGTGCCTGACCGACGTGTTCGACCTGGACGCCCTGCGCCAGCTGCTGGCGGACGTGCGCGCCCGCCGCGTCCGGGTGGTGGCCGCGGACACCGAGCGCGCCTCCCCGTTCGCGGCCTCGCTGCTCTTCGATTACGTGGGGCAGTACATCTACGAGGGCGACGCCCCGCTGGCGGAGCGCCGCGCCCAGGCGTTGACCCTCGACCGCGAGCTGCTGGCCGAGCTGCTGGGCACCGAGGAGCTGCGCGAGCTGCTCGATCCCGAGGTGGTGGCCGAGGTCGAGCTGGAGCTCCAGGGTCTCAGGCCGGAGACGTTTCCCCGCGACGCCGACGAGGCCCACGACCTCCTGGCACGGCTCGGGGACCTGGAGGAGGGGGAGCTGTCGGCTCGGGGGGTCGGCCCGGGGTGGCTCGCCGGCCTGGAGGCGGAGCGTCGCGCCTGCCGCCTGCGCCTGGCCGGCGCCGAGCGCTGGATCGCGGCCGAGGACGCGGGTCGCTACCGCGACGGGCTGGGCGCCACGCCCCCGCCGGGGCTGCCGGCGGCCTTCCTGGAGCCGGTGGAGGGGGCGCTCGACGGCCTGCTCCGACGCTGGGCGCGCACCCACGTCCCCTTCGTGGCCACGGAGGTGGCGGCGCGGTGGGGGCTTTCGGCGGCGGCGGTGGAGGCGGCGCTCGGCCGTCTGGTCGCGCGCGGCGACCTGGTGGCGGGCACCTTCCGGCGGGGCGGCGGGGAGGGGAGGGAGTACGGGCATCCGGAGGTGCTGCGCATCCTGCGCCGGCGCTCGCTGGCCGCGCTCCGGCGGGAGGCGGAGCCGGTGGCGCCCGAGACCCTGGCCCGGTTCCTCCCCGCCTGGCACGGGATCGAGGTCCCGCCCGCCTCCGAGGCGCCCCGGCCGGCCACCTCGGATCGGGTCCTGGAATGCGTGGCCGCCCTGCAGGGGCTGCCCCTCCCGGTCTCGGCGGTGGAGCGCGACGTGCTCCGGGCGCGGGTCCCCGGCTACCGCCCGGCCCTGCTCGACGAGCTGGTGGCCAGGGGCGAGGTGGTGTGGGTCGGCCGTGGGCCCCTGGGGCCCGGGGACGGGAGGATCTCCCTGCACCTGCGGGCGGAGGCGGGGCGGCTGGTGCCCGAGCCCCGGGAAGCGGCGGCGGGCGAGCTCCAGGCCAGGATCCGCGACCACCTGGCCCGTCGGGGGGCCTCGTTCTTCCCCGATCTGTGCGTGGCCGTCGGGGGCGGCGATCCCGACGCGGTCTTAGAGGCGCTCTGGGACATGGTCTGGGCCGGCGAGGTGACCAACGACACCTTCGCCCCGCTCCGGTTGGTGGGCGCGTCCGCGCGCCGGGCCGCCTCCTCCCGCCGCCCCCTCCTGCAGCGGGTCCCGCCCCGGGCGGCCGGACGCTGGTCGCTGGTCCGGGACCTGCTCGATCCCCGGACGACCTCCACCGAGCGCCTCTACGCCCAGGCCGGGGTGCTGCTGCAGCGGCACGGCGTCCTCACCCGGGAGGCGGTTGTGGCCGAGGGGTGGCCGGGCGGCTTCGCCGCCCTCTACCCGGTGCTCCGGGCCATGGAGGAGGCCGGCCGGGCCCGGCGGGGCTACTTCGTGGCCGGGCTGGGGGGATCTCAGTTCGCGCTGCCGGGGGCGGTGGATCGCCTGCGCTCCTGCCGGGAGCCCGACGGCCGGGTGCTGGCCCTGGCCGCCACCGACCCCGCCAATCCCTACGGGGCGACGCTCCCCTGGCCGGAGCACGAGGCCGGGGCCAGGCCGGCCCGGGCGGCCGGCGCCTACGTGGTGACCGAGTCGGGGGAGCTGCGCCTCTACCTGGAGCGGGGCGGTCGCTCGCTCTGGACCTGGGGTGAGGTGGGGGCCGAGCACCTGCGCGCCCTGGTCGCGCTCGCCTCGGCGAGCGGACGGCTCGAGGTCCAGCGCGTCGACGGCGTCGCCGTCCGCGCCTCTCCGCTGGCCTCGGCGCTGGCCGAGTCCGGGTTCGGCAGCTCGCCCCGGGGGATGGTGGCGTGGCCGCGGACGGCCTGAGCCGGCCGGCGGTCGCGGCGGACGTCCACCGGCGGTCGCGCTGATGCCCGAGGGCGACACCGTCTGGCGCACCGCCGCCGCCCTGCGGGAGCGGGTCGGCGGCCGGACGGTGCTGGCCGCCCGTCCGCCCGATCTGGCCCGCCTTCGGGGCCGGGCCCTGGAGGATGCCGAGGCGGCCGGGAAGCACCTTCTCCTGCGCTTCACGGGCGGGCTCGTCCTCCACTCCCACCTGCGGATGCGGGGCGCCTGGCACCTCTACCGCCCCGGCGAGGGCTGGCGGCGGCCGGACTGGCAGGTCCGGGCGGTGCTCGACTTCGGTCCCTGGGTGGCGGTCTGCTTCGCCGCACCGGTGATGGAGCTGGTGCGTGACGTCCGGGCTCGCGTCGGCCACCTCGGCCCCGACGTCTGCGCCCCCGACTTCCAGCTCGACCTGGTGCTGGCCCGGGCCCGGGCGCTGGGGCCGAGGCCGGTGGGGGAGCTGGTGGTCGATCAGCGGATCTGCGCCGGCATCGGCAACGTGTACCGGTGCGAGGCCCTCTGGGAGCTGCGCCTCGACCCCTGGCGCTCCAGCGACGAGCTGAGTGACGAGCAGCTGGGCGAGGTCTTCGCCCTCGTCCGAAGCTGGATGCTGGCCAACCTCCGGGGCGGGGCCGCGCCCCGCCGCTTCTCCGGCCGGCCGGCGGCGGTCCACGGCCGGGGCGGACGGCCCTGCCCGCGCTGTGGCGCCCGGGTGCGGGTCCGGCCCCTGGGCGAGCACGCCCGCCTCGTCTACCACTGTCCGACCTGCCAGCGGTGAGCGGGCAGGGACCGCCGGCGGGACGGCCCGGCCGCGCCGCCGTCCTACCTGGCGGCCGTGCGCCGGGCGGCCTCCACCACGCGTTCCAGCGTGGGCAGATACCAGGCCTCCAGCGGACCGGTGGGATAGGGGGAGTCCCAGGCCGCCACCCTGGCCACGGGCGCGTCCAGGGAGTAAAAGCACTCCTCCTGGAGCGTGGCCGCGATCTCGGCTCCGAACCCGGCCGAGAGGGGGGCCTCGTGCACCACCACCGCCCGGCCGGTGCGTGCCACCTCCGCCACCAGGCCGGCGACGTCCAGGGGCACCAGCGTCCGCAGATCGAGCACCGCGGCCGAGATGCCGTCCTCCTCCAGGCGCTCGGCGGCCCGGAGGCACAGCTCGACGGCGGCGCTCCAGGCGATCAGGGTCAGGTCGGAGCCGGGGCGGGCGATCCTCAGCCGTCCGAAGGGCACGGTGGCGTCGCCCTCCGGCACCTCCTCGCGGCCGCGCCGGTAGAGCCGCTGGGGCTCGATGAACAGCACCGGGTCCGGGTCCCGGATGGCGGACAGGAGCAGCCCCCGGGCGTCGGCCGGGGTGGCCGGACAGACCACCTTGATGCCCGGGGTCTGGACGAACTGGGCCTCGATGGCGTCGGGGTGGAACTCGGGCGTCCTCACCCCTCCCCCGAAGGGAGCCCGGATCGTCACCTGGCAGTGGTAGCGGCCGCGGCTGCGGAAGCGGTAGCGGGCCAGCTGGGGGCCGATCTGGTGGAAGGCCTGGTGGGTGAAGCCCAGGAACTGGATCTCGGGGACCGGCACCAGGCCGCTCAGGGCCAGGCCCAGCGAGCTGCCGATGATGGCGCCCTCGGCCAGCGGCATGTCGACCACCCGCTCCGGGCCGAACCGCTCCAGGAGGCCGTGGGTGGCCCGGAACACGCCGCCCAGCCGGCCCACGTCGAGCCCCAGCACCATCACCCGTTCGTCCCGTTCCATCTCGTGGACGAGGGCGTCCCGGATGGCCTCGATCATGGTCAGCGGCGCCATCGCCTGCCTCCTCCTCAGTCCCCGGCCCGGCCCAGCAGCTCCTCCCGTTGCCGGCGCAGCCGCTCGGGAGGGTCGGCGTAGACGTCGTCGAACAGGTCCTCCGGGCGGGCCGCGGGCATGGCCAGCGCCGTCTCCAGGGCGCCCTCGATCTGCTCGGCGATCTCCGCCTCCACCGCGGCCCGGACGCCGTCGTCCCACACGCCCTGGGCGGCCAGGTAGGCCTCCAGTCGGCGGATGGGGTCCTCGCGCTCGGCCTGCTCCAGCCAGCCCTCGGGCAGGTACAGGCGCGGGTTGTCGGTGGTGTTGTGGAAGCTCTGACGGTGGGTGAGGCACTCGATCAGGGTCGGGCCCTCACCGGCCCGGGCCCGCTCCACCGCCTCCGTCGCCACCTCGTACACGGCCAGCAGGTCGTTCCCGTCCACCTGAACGCCCGGGAAGCCGTAGCCTTCGGCCCGCCGGTACAGCTCGCCCGCACTCTGGACCGAGCGCGGGGTGGAGATCGCCCACTGGTTGTTGATGAGCACGAAGACCACCGGCGCCCGCTTGACCCCGGCCAGGTTGCAGGCCTCGTGGAAGTCGCCCTCGCTGGAGGCGCCTTCGCCGCAGTAGGCCATCACCACCCCCGGCTTCCGCTGCAGGGCGAGCCCCCAGGCGAGGCCCACGGCGTGCTGGAGCTGGGTGGCGAGCGCCACCTGGTTGGGCAGGAGGCGGACCTCGTCCGGGATGCGCGCCGCCTTGCCCCTGCCCAGGTAGCCGGCGAAGACCCGTTCCAGGGGCATCCCGTGCCGGACCAGGGCGGGCAGCTCCCGGTAGGAGGGGGCGATCCAGTCCACGGTGGGGTCCAGCGCCATCGAGCTGCCGACCACGCTCGCCTCCTGGCCGCGGACGGGGCTGTAGGTGCCGAACCTGCCCTGGCGGTGCATCGCCGTGGCCCGGGCGTCGAAGGCGCGGCTCAGCAGCATCCACCGCAGCCCCTCCACCGCCCCCTCCGGACCGAGCCGGGGTCGAGCGCCGTCGAGCAGGTTGCCGTCAGGATCGAGGATGCGATACCCCGTCATCACCGCTCATTCTGCGGGCGCGATCGGCAGTTCGCAGCTTGCCTTTGCCGGTGCCGGACTCTATCCTTGACGTCCGGCGCCCGGGGAGCCGGCGTCGCGCTCAACGTCTGGACTACGTCGTGGCAACTGCGGGGAGGTGCATGGATCGTTCCGATGGCTCGGCTCGTGCCCTGGCGTGCGCGCTGGTCGCCGTGGTCGCGATCGGGGCGCCGGTGGAGGGCCACGGGCCGGCCCGGGGCGCCGTCCCTCGCCCGCCCTTCTCCCTGCCGCTCCCCGGGCACGCCCTCGACCGGCCGCCGAGCACGGCGACCTGCCGGCGGCTCTTCCGCCTCGCCTGCTACGGGCCGGACCAGGTGCGGCGTGCCTACGGTCTGCCGGCACTCCTGGCCCGGGGGCTGGACGGCCGTGGGCGCACGATCGCGGTCATCGACCCCTACGGATCCCCCACCATCGAGCAGGACCTGTCCCGCTTCGATCGCTCGCTGTCGCTGCCCGACCCGCCGTGGATCCGGGTGATCGCGCCCTCGGGTCTTCCCCCCTTCGACGACGCCGACCCCGGCCTGGTGGCCTGGGCGGAGGAGACCTCGCTCGACGTGGAGTGGGCGCACGTGATGGCTCCCGGGGCCGCCCTCCTGGTGGTCGCCGTCCCGCTCTCCGACGCGGACGGGCTCCAGGGGTTCTCGGACATCGAGCGGGCCGAGGAGTGGGTGATCCGTCACGACCTCGCCGACGTGATCGTGGAGAGCTTCGGCGAGGCCGAGACCGCCCTCCCCACCCCGGCTGCGATGCCCTCCCTGCGCGAGGGCCTGGAGCTGGCCCGAGCGCGGCGCGTGACCGTGGTGGCGGCCGCGGGCGACACCGGCTCCACGCAGACGCTCCCGGACGGGAGCTGCTGTTACCGGCATCCCGTGGTCTCCTGGCCGGCCTCGGACCCGCTGGTCACCTCGGTCGGCGGCACCCGACTGCAGCTCGACGACGCCGGCGTTCGCGAGGCGCCGGACGCGGTCTGGAACGACCCCGGCTCCGTGCTGGGCGGCGACCCCCGGGCCACGGCCGGGGCCGGCGGGGGTGGGCTCTCGCGTCTCTTCCCCCGGCCGGCCTTCCAGGACGGCGTGGCCGGAACGGTGGGAGACCACCGGGGCGTGCCCGACGTCAGCCTGAGCGCGGCCCTGGACGGGTCGGTGGTCGTGTACTGGAGCTTCGCCGGCGGGTGGACGGAGCCCGGCTACCACCTCCTGGGGGGGACCAGCGAGGCGGCGCCGCTCTTCGCCGGGCTGGTCGCGATCGCGGACCAGCTCGCCGGAACCCGGCTCGGCTGGTTGAACGGCCGGCTGTACACCCTGGCCGCCCGCGGCCCCGGGAGCGGGATCGTGGACGTCACCGTCGGCGACAACCACCAGTCGTTCCCGGACGCGGAGGGACGATGGGTCACGGTGCCCGGCTTCCGCGCCCGGCCCGGCTACGATCTCGCCAGCGGTCTGGGAACGGTCGACGCCGCCCGGCTCTGCCTCGCCCTGGCCCGGCGACCAGGACGGATGGAGGCGGGTGAGGCCGCGGCCGGCGCGCCGCGTCCTCCTCACTCCGAGGCGATGGCCTCGTCCAGTGAACGCTTCAGGGTGTGAATGGAGTCGACGGGGACCGGCGCCTCCTCGATCCAGTGGAAGATGGTGTCGACGACCCGCCGCCAGGCGGACACCTGGCGCTCCATCGCCGAGCCCCAGTACGATCTCGAGGCCCCGGCCGCGGCCAGCGATCCGGCGATGACGCAGCAGAGCACGCCCGTGACCAGCTCCATCCAGTTCAACCAGTTGAGCGGGTGGAGCAGGACCAGCATCAGGATGCCCAGCCCCAGGTTCACGCCCGTGCAGACGGGCAACACGACTCGATAGAAGATGATGCTGCGTCCCTTTCGATCCATCTTCCCTATCCCCGATGTTCCCTGTCCCCAGGTCCAGGTACGAGGTCCGCGTCCCCCCGGATCACGCGATATCGACCTCGTGATTTTCCCCAAGGATGACCTCTGGGGTGAGGAATGCCAATGGGACCTCTGTCCCGGCCCCGGGGGACTTGCCCGTGGGCGCGCCGGGAAGGGGTGCGGCCCGGCGGCCCCGAAATACGGGGCGGGGCCGGTCCAGCGCGTCCAGCCCCGGCGGACCTGGGACAGGAGGGATCCGGAATGGTCAGTTCTGACCATTGACTTCAGTGTTTCCGACAGGGTTTAGTTCAGTTGACTCACCAGCGGTGGGTCGGCAGTGGAAGAGGGGTTCCGGGGCGCGGACCGCCGACCTGTTTCGAGGCTACGGAGGTCCCATGCGAGAGGAGGGTTCACGAAGGGTGTGGCGGCAGGCGGGGTGCGAGGAGGACCGAGGGCCCGGGGAGACCCGGGACGAGGCCCTGGCGCGCCTCGGGCCGGATGAGCTCGACCAGCTCACGCGCCGCGCGGAGAGCGAGGTGAAGCGACGGCTGGCGAGAGAGCTGCACGACTCGGTCGCGCAGATCCTGACCCAGATGGTCGTCGACATGGAGAGCTTCAAGCTCGACCAGTCCGGCCAGCGTCAGGTGGTGGAGCGGGTCGACCATCTCCAGGAGTCGACCCGTGAGGTGCTGACCAACCTCCGCCAGCTCCTGTACGAGCTGAGAGAAGAGCCCTCCATCGACAGCAGTTTCGTCCAGAGCGTCCGCCAGTTGCTGGGCCGCTTCGAGCGCAGCACGGGCATTCGCTCCAAGCTCAGGGTCTCCACCCGGTGGCCCTCCTGCATCTCCGCCGCCGTCGCCCACAACCTCTACCGCATCGTCGAGGAGGCGCTGAACAACGTGCGCCTGCACAGCGGGGCGGCTCGAGTGGACGTCCTCTTGCAGGCCGTGGGGGACGGGGTGGCCCTCACCGTCCGTGACGACGGCCGGGGCCTGCAGCGGCTGGGGGAGGAGGGGCAAGGCGGCATGGGGCTCTTGGGCATGCGGGAGCGGGCGGCGCTGCTCGGAGGTGAGGTCAACATCATCAGCCGCGGCGGCCGGGGAACGACCGTGCGAGCCGTCGTGCCGAGGATTGCCAAGGAGATGTCCAGGTGACCCAAACCGCTACCAAGGTCCGGGTGCTGGTCGCCGACGACCAGACGCTCTTTCGCGCCGGGCTGGTCCGGCTGCTCGAGGAGGATCCTCGGGTGGAGGTCGTGGGGCAGGCCGGGGACGGTGCCGAGGCGGTCGAGATGGCCGGCCGGCTGCGGCCGGACGTCGTCCTCATGGACCTGCGGATGCCGAACCTCGACGGCATCGAGGCCACCCGCCGGATCGTCGCCGAGTTCCCCGAGGTCCGCGTTCTCCTCTTGACCGTCCTCGACGCGGACAACAACGTCATCCAGGCCCTCAAGGCGGGCGCCAGTGGCTACATCCTGAAGGACTCGAAGCCGGACTCCATCGTCTCGAGCCTGCTCGCGGTCATGGCCGGCGAGCGGGTCATGGCCAGCGCGGTGGCCAACCGGGTCCTGGAGATGCTGACCGGGACCACGACCCCGAAGGAGTTCTACGACGGGCTCACCAGCCGGGAGATCGAGATCCTGAAGCTCCTGGCCGGCGGGATGGCCAACAAGCAGATCGCCTACCGGCTCAAGATCAGCGAAAAGACCGTCCGCAACCACGTCAGCAACATGTACGAGAAGCTCGGGATCTACGATCGCTCCCAGGCCGTGCTGTACGCGGTGCGCAAGGGCCTGGTCGAGGTCTGAGGGTCGGTTCGGGCTGCGGGGACCAGGGCCGGGCGGCGGGCTCCCGTCCGCTCGGGCCCGGGCTGTGAGCGGCGCGGGGGGCCGCTCGTCACCTGGGTTCCCACGCCCTATGCTGCGCTCGGAGCCGGCCGAGGCCAGGTCGGCGCTGGACGGTGCGGGAGGTCCCGGGAGGTGCTGGATGGATGAGCTGGCGTTCGTCGATGCCACCGCCCAGGCGGAGCTGGTGAGGCGGCGTGAGATCGCGCCTCGTGAGCTGGTCGAAGCCGCCGTGGCCCGGATCGAACGGCTCAACCCGGCCCTCAACGCCGTCATCACCCCGCTCTTCGACCAGGCCCTGGAGCGGGCGCGCGGCCCGTTGCCGGAGGGTCCCTTCACGGGCGTGCCCTTCGTGCTGAAGGACCTGATCGCGGAGCTGGCGGGGGCCCCCCACCGGGAGGGCTCCGCCTTCCTGGAGGGCTACGTCAGCCAGCACGACCAGGAGCTGGTCGTGCGCCATCGCCGGGCGGGGCTGATCGTGGTCGGCAAGACCAACGTCCCCGAGTTCGGCATCCTGCCCACCACCGAGCCCCGGCGTTTTGGGCCCACCCGGAACCCGTGGGATCCGGGGCGGTCGCCGGGCGGGTCCAGCGGCGGGACGGCCGCGGCCGTGGCCGCCGGCATGGTGCCCATGGGCCATGGCAGCGACGGCGGGGGCTCGATCCGCATTCCCGCTTCCTGCTGCGGTCTCTTCGGGCTCAAGCCCACCCGTGGTCGGGTCACCCTGGGGCCCGCGTTCGGGGACGTGATGAGCGGGCTGGTGTGCGAGCACGCCATCACCCGCAGCGTCCGGGACAGCGCCGCTCTCCTGGACGCGACGGCCGGGCCGGCCCCGGGCGATCCCTACCTGGCGCCGGAGCCGGCCCGGCCCTTCGCCGAGGAGGTGAAGCTGGATCCGGGATGCCTGCGCGTGGCCGTGGTGACCGAGTCCCCGACCGGGCTGCCGGTGGACGCGGAATGCGTCGCCGCCGTGACCGACGCCGCTCGCCTCTGTGCGTCGCTGGGCCACGAGATCGTGGAGCACTCCTTCTCGGACCTGGACCCGGGGGCCATCACCGACGCCTTCCTCGTGCTCTGGTCGGCGGGCCAGGCGGCGCTGGTGGACTGGTGGGCACGGCGGCTGGGCCGGGAGCCCGCCCCGGAGCAGCTGGAGCCCCTGACCCGGGCCTTGAGTCAAATGGGACGGCAGCGCACCGCCGGCGAGTACCTGCTCGCGGTCGGGCTCCTGCAGCAGGTGAGCCGCCGGATCGCGGAGGCCTTCGCCGGCTTCGACGTGCTCCTCTCCCCGACCATGGCCGAGCTTCCGGCACCGCTCGGTTCCTTCGAGGCGCCCGACGACGATCCCCTCTTCCCGCTGTTGCGGGCGACCCCGTTCGCCTCCTTCACCGTGCTCGCCAACGTGACCGGCCAGCCGGCGATGTCGGTCCCCCTGTACTGGACGGCGGCCGGGCTGCCGATCGGGGTGATGTTCACCGGCCGTTTCGGCGACGAGGCCACGCTCTTTCGGCTGGCGGCCCAGCTGGAGGCGGCGCGCCCCTGGGCGGGGCGACGGCCGCCGCTCGGGACGGGCGCCTGATCGGCGCCTGACGCCCGCTCCGATTCCAGATCGGGACGGGACAAGACGGGGGTCTTCGTGCCATCGTGGAAGGGCATGGAGGTTGCGGGGTCGGCCCCGTCGTGTGGCTGGGCCCGTGGGCCGGGGTCGTGGAGGAGACGATGCCCGGGCGGGCCGCCGGGGCGGGCGCCGCGGTCGCGACCGCCACGGGCTCCGGCCTGGCCGGTGGGGGAGGGAAGGGACGTGGTCTGGGATGTGGACGCTGGGGATCAACGGGGGCTCGCACGACGCCTCGGTCTGTCTGCTCCGCGACGACGAGGTGGTCTTCGCCACCGCTGAGGAACGGCTCAGCCGGGTGGAACACGACGGCGGCTTCCCCGTCCGCGCCCTGCGGGCCGCCATCGCGTACGCCTCGATCGACCCGGACGAGATCGCCGCCATCGGCGTCTCCCGGCCCCCACCCCTGGTCGCGGTCGGGCACGATCTCCTCGCCCTCCTGCGCGGGAGCGTGCGGCCGAGCCGATGGTGGCTGATGGACGCGGCCGCGCGGCTCGTCCGCTCCCGTCGCGATTCCGCCTCCGGCCCCGACACGATGGCGGCGGTCGGCCTCTCCTCGCCGCGCCCCGTGCTCCGGCTCGGGCACCACTACTGCCATGCGCTCGGCGCGGCGGCGATGAGCGAGGCCCCCGAGCTGGCCGTGCTGGTGGCGGACGGACGCGGCTCGCGAACCGCCACCTCGCTCTGGGTGAGGCGGCACGGCCACCTCCAGCTCCTGGAGCGCAGGCTCTTCCCGGATTCCCTGGGGCTGTTCTACGCTCGCGTCACCCAGTACCTGGGCTTCACGCCTTTCTCAGAGGAGTGGAGGGTCATGGACCTCGCCGCGCAGGGTGAGCGCGGGTGCTCGATGGAGCCCTTCCTCCTGGTCGGAGAAGACGATTACCTGGTCGACGGCGCCCGCCTTTTGGGTCGCCATCCCCACGACCTGTCCGGTCTGGAGCGGGCCTTCGGCCCGGCCCGGCGGCCCGGAGCCCCGATCGAGGATCTCCACCGGGACGTGGCCTTCGCCGCCCAGGAGGCGGTCGAGTCGGCGCTGCTCGCCCTGGCCCGGCGCGCCGTCGCCGTCAGCGGCTGCCGGACGCTGGCCCTGGCCGGCGGGCTGGCGCTGAACGGCAAGGCCTGCGGCCGGATCGCGGAGAGCCACGTGGTCGACCGGATCGTGGTGCCGCCGGCCGCCGCCGACGAGGGGACGGCCCTGGGCGCGGCCCTGGCCGCTCAGCTCGCGATGGGGGGGCGGGGGAGGATCGGCTCCGTCGACCGGGTGGACTGGGGCCGGGAGGAGAGCGAAGCGGCCGTCGAGGCCACCCTCGCCGGCTGCCGACTCGCCTACCGGCGGGTGGACGACCCCGCCGCCGCCGCCGCACACCGTCTCGCCCGGGGCTGGAGCGTGGGCTGGTTCCAGGGCCGGTCGGAGTTCGGCCCGCGCGCTCTGGGCCAGCGCTCCATCCTCCTCGACCCCCGGGACCCGGCGGGAGGGAATCGCGTGGACGGGGCCCTCCGGGAGCGGGGGCCCTGGCCTCCTTTCCTGCCCTCGGTACTGCGGGAGCGCGCGGCCGAGTTCTTCGAGGGCTGCGAGGAGGCTCCCTTCGGGACCACGGCCTACCGCGTTCGCCAGGAGGCGGCGGTGCGGATCCCGGGCGTGATCCAGGCCGACGGCACGACCACGGTCCAGACCGTGGACCGGGCTCGCTCCCCGCTCTACTGGCGCCTGATCGACTGCTTCGGCCGGATCACCGGGGTGCCGGTGGTCCTCAACGCTCCCTTCGGCCTCAAGGGGGAGCCGGTCGCCGACAGCGGCCGTGACGCGCTCCGGACCTTCTTCACCTCGGGTCTGGACTCGCTCGTCATCGGCCCGTTCTGCGTCGACAAGCGGGGCGCCTGAGCGCCGCCCGGCGGCCGTGGACGTATCCCTTCACGTGGAAGGCCGCGCCGGCAACTCCATCCCGGGGGCCGCCGTCACCTCCGGCGGGACGATCGGGGGCGCCCGGCGCCCGCAGGGAGGTCCGCGGTGACGCGGATCAGCGTGATGGTGCCCAGCCGTGGGCGGCCTGGCCACCTCGAGACCTGCCTGCGAGGGCTGTCGATGCAGACCCGCAGGCCGGACCAGGTGGTGGTCGCGGTCCCGGCGTCGGACGTGGCCACCCGATCCGTGGCCGAGCGCTGGCGGAGCCGTACCCCCTTCCCGATCGCGGTTTGCCCGATGCCGGGAGCCGGTGTGACGGACGCCGTGCGGGCGGCGGTGGACGCGGCCGTGGGCGACGTGGTGGCGCTGACCGACGACGACGCCGTGCCCCGGCCCGACTGGCTGGAGCGGCTCGGGTCGCACTATCGCCGGCCCGGGGTCGGGGGGGCCGGAGGCCGCGACGTGCTCCACTGCCTCGACGGCACGGCAGGGGGGGCGGCCCGAGCCGTGGGCCGGATGACGTGGTACGGACGGATGGCCGGGCCCCGGGAGCTGGGTCGAGGGGCCGTGCACCTCGTCGACCTCCTGAAGGGCGTGAACCTCAGCCTGCGGCGGGAGCTCTGGGTCCTCGACCCGGGGCTGCGGGGCTGCGGCGACGATCAGCCGATGTGGGAGCTGGCCGTCTGTCTCCGTGCTCGGAGCCAGGGCTGGAAGCTGGTCTACGATCCGGCGGCGGTGGTCGACCGTTATCCGGCCCCGCGCGCCGGAGATCGTCACCCGGGCTCGGCCGCCGTGCGCGGCGCGGTCGCCTACAACGAAACCCTGTCCGCCCTGCGCTGGTGTCGATGGGGGCAGAAGGCGTCCTTCCTGGCCTACGCCCTCTTGGTCGGCAGCCGGGGCCGGCCGGGGCTCCTGGCCGGGCTGGCGCAGCTGGGGTCGGGCGAGCCGGCGGCGGCCGCGGCCGTGACCTGCTGCCTGCGCGCGAGGCTGGCCGCGGTGGGTGCCTGGATGGGCGGTGGGACCGCTCGCCGGGGGTGATTCAGCCGGATCACCCGGCTCTCCGCCCCCGCCAGCCTCGGGACCGGGATCTGAGCTACCCTGCTGGGCGGTGAGGGGAGTGATCGACCGCTCGGCCGGGCGGTCGCGACTTCGCGTCTCGGAAGCCCTGGCCCTGCTGGCGCCGGTGATCGGGGCCCTGGTGGCCAGGCTGGTTCCCGCCTATCCCGAGCCGCGCGCCTTCTGGTCGGGCCTGGTCGTCCAGCTGGCCCTCCTCGCCGCTCCCCTGGCCATGCTGCGGGCCCGCCAGGCGCCGGCCACGATCGGCCTCGGGCGACGGGGCTGGCGGCGCTCGCTGTTGCTGGGCGGGGCGTACTGTCTGGTCTACCTGGCCCTGCTCGTGGTCGCGGCCCGGTACGGCCTCACCACCTCGCACTTCGACGCCGCCCGACGCCGGCTGGGACTCGCGGTCGTGCTCGCCCTCTACCTGCCCTTCTGGGGCCTCGCCGAGGCCACGTGGATGGCGTACCTCCTGGCCCTGGTCCAGCGCGCGCTGATCGGTCCGGGACCGCTCACCTGGCGGGCGGTCGGGATCGCCGGGCTGTGGTTCGGGGTCCTCCACGCGGTCGTCCAGATCGTGCTCTACCGCCAGTCGCCGGCGGCGGCGGCCGGGTACGTGCTGGTGGGCCTGCTCCTGGTCGCCGCCGGGTCGATCCCCCGCCTCACCGGGAACGCCTGGGGGATGGTGCTCTTCTGGATCGTCTCCAACTTCTGAGCCGGAAGGAGGGACGATCCGCCCCGCCGGCCACGCCATCCGTTGCCCCGGCGGGCGGGATCGTGATAATCATCATCGGCAATCGGATGCCGCTGTACGAGTACGTCTGCGAGTCCTGCGGGAAGCGTTCCTCGGCCTTGCTGCCACGGTTCGATGCCCCCGATCCGGCCTGCCCTCACTGCGGCGGCGAGCTGCGCCGCCTGATCTCCACCTTCGCCACCACCCGGAGCCGCGAGGGCGGCGCCGAGTCCGAGGAGGGCTCGGAGGGCGGCGAGGACGGGTTCGGCGCCGACGACCTGGGCGACGACGACTGGTAGCCGCGACCGGGGTTCCGTAGTGGCTACGGAGGTCGTCGGCCCGGTCCGCCCTTAGCATCACCGCGGAGCCGCCCCGGGGGCCGTTCCAGGGGATGGGCGCCCAGGGCCGCACCCGGCTCCGCCGGGAGCGGCGGGCGTCCGCGTCCCAGCCCGCCGATCCGGCCGGAAGCCGGCGACCGGGATGGGCGATGGCCAGGTGACAGGAGGATCGGGCATGGATACTCGCACGCAAGGGGTGGATGAAGGGCGGCTGGAGCGGGTCCTGGGTCAGGTCGTCACCGACATGGGGGCGGCCATGAACGGCGTCCTGATGCTGGTGGGCGGGGAGCTGGGGCTCTGGCGGGCCATGGCCGGTGCGGGGCCGCTGACGGCGGCCGATCTGGCCCGGCGCAGCGGGGTGCGCGAGCGCTACGTGCAGGAATGGCTCGCCGGCCAGGCCGCCAGCGGCTACGTCCAGTACGACCCGGCGGCGGAAACCTTCACCTTGCTCCCCGAGGAGGCGATGGCCTTCGCCGACGAGGACAGCCCGGTCTACGTGCTGGGTGGGTACCACGTGGTGAGCGCCGCCTATAAGGATTGGTCCAAGCTCGCCGAGCGGCTGCGGGGCGGGGAGGGGCTGGGCTGGCACGAGCACGACCCGGAACTGTTCGAGGGGACGGAGCGGTTCTTCCGACCCGGCTACCGCGCCCATCTGGTCGCCGAGTGGATCCCGGCTCTGGAGGAGGTCGAGGGGAAGCTGCACCGAGGGGCGCTGGTGGCCGACGTCGGCTGCGGCCACGGCGTCTCGACCGTCCTCATGGCCCGGGCCTTCCCGGGCTCGACCATCCGTGGCTTCGACTACCATCCGGAGTCGATCGCCCGCGCCACCGAGCTGGCCCGGGCCGAGGGGGTGGACGCCAACGCCGCCTTCGCCGTGGCCTCGGCCAAGGACTTCCCCGGCCGGGGCTACGACCTGGTGTGCTTCTTCGATTGCCTGCACGACATGGGCGACCCGGTCGGGGCCCTGCGCCACGTGCGCGAGGCGCTGGCCGAGGACGGCACGGTCATGCTGGTCGAGCCCTTCGCCGCCGACTCCCTGTCCGCGAACCTGAACCCGGTGGGACGGATCTACTACGCCGCCTCCACGGTCATCTGTCTGCC
>JAJPKS010000041.1 GCA_021323605.1 Bacillota bacterium
ACTCCAGGTGCGTCACCGGCTCCCCGCGGGAGTGATCGCGTACCACCCCGGTGAAGGTGCAGATGGCACCGGCTCCGGGGTGGGCGACCGCCGCCTCCAGACGGCGGGCGTCCAGCTCCCGATCCGTCACCTCGACCACCACCGCTCCGCCCGAGCCGCCGCTGACCGGCGGGATGAAGGCCACCTCGTCGCCGTCGGCCACGCGCTCCGACCAGTCGACGAAGTCCTGGTTCCGCGCCGGCCGCACCCGGCTCAGGTCGGGCTCCAGGCCGGGATGGCGCTCGCGCAGGAGCCGGTACACGTCGGCCACGGTCGCCTCGGCCAGGTCCACCGGCTCGCAGTCGGTCCCGGCCTGCTCCCGGAGCCGGGCGAACAGACGAGCCCTGATCACCGGATTCCGGCCTCGCTCAGACCCCGCCCACACGGCCGATGTTCTCGTCGAACATCGTCCGCAGCTGCCTGGCCTGACGGTCGTAGGCCTCGGGGTCGGACCAGCCGCGGCGAGGATCCAGGACCTCGCTGGGCACGTCCGGCACGGCGGCCGGGACCTGGAAGCCGAAGACCGGGTCGCGCCGGGCGGAGACGTCGTCCAGGGCGCCGTCGAGGACGGCGCGGACGATGGCCCGGGTGTGGGCGATCGAGATCCGCCGCCCGACACCGTGCGGACCGCCGACCAGGCCGGTGTTCACCATCCACACCCGGGTGCCATGCCGGCGGATGCGGTCGAGCAGCATGGCGGCATAGGTCCGGGGTGGCTCGACCAGGAAGGGCTCGGCGAAGCAGGCGCTGAAGGTGGCCTGGGGCTCGGTGACGCCCCGCTCCGTGCCCGCCACCTTGGCCGTGTAGCCGGACAGGAAGAAGAACCGCGCCTGCTCCTCGTCCAGCCGGGCCACCGGCGGCAGCACCCCGAAGGCGTCGTAGGAGAGGAAGATCACGTTGCGCGGGTGACCGGCCCGGCCGGACAGGTCGGCGGCGGGGATGAGATCGACCGGATAGGCCGCCCGGGTGTTCTCGGTCAGGCTGTCGTCGTCGTAGTCGGGCACCCGGGTGTCCGGGTCGAAGGGGACGTTCTCCAGGATGGTCCCGAAGTGGTTGGTGGCCGCGTAGATCTCCGGCTCGGCCTCCCTGGAGATGCGGATGGTCTTGGCGTAGCAGCCACCCTCGAAGTTGAAGATGCCCTCGTCGCTCCAGCCGTGCTCGTCGTCGCCGATCAGGCGCCGGGTGGGATCGGAGGAGAGGGTGGTCTTGCCGGTCCCGGAGAGCCCGAAGAAGAGGGCGACGTCCCCCCGCGGACCGACGTTGGCGGAGCAGTGCATCGGCACCACGCCGCGATCCGCCATCAGCAGGTGCAGGGCGGTGAAGACCGCTTTCTTGATCTCGCCGGCGTAGCGGGTGCCGCCGATGATGACCATCCGGCGGGCGAAGCTGAGGACGATGAACGTCCCCGTCCGCGTCCCGTCCCGGATCGGGTCCGCCTCCACGTCGGGGATGCACATGACCGTGAAACCGGGCTCGAAGACACGTCGCTCCTCGGGGGTGGGACGCAGGAACAGGTTGTAGGCGAAGAGGCTGTGCCAGGCGAGCTGGGTCACGACCCGAACCCCCAGGCGATGACGCGGGTCGGCGCAGGCGTGGACATCCTGCACGTACACCTGGTGGCTGGAGATGTAGTCGACCAGTCTGGCCAGCAGCCCGTCGAACGCCTCCGGCCCGATCGGCTGGTTGCGGCCCCACCAGATCCGGTCCTCGGAGCCGGGCTCCCGGACCAGGAACTTGTCCCGCGGAGAGCGACCGGTGTGGGTGCCGGTCGTGGCGGAGAGGGAGCCGGTCGAGACGATGGCGGCCTCTCCATTGCGGATCGCGTGCTCGTAGAGCTCCGCGGGGGACAGGTTGTGCCAGGTGCGGATGGCCTGCCCGACCCCCACATGATCGAGCACCGGCCGTTCTACCAGCTGCATGCGTGCTCCGATGATACGCTCGGCCGCCCGCCGCCCGGGCTCGGCCGCCCACCGCCGCTCCTGGTCAAGGCTCTGAACCCCTGCCATCCGGCGGCCGCGTCACGGGCGTCATCGGCCGTCGCCGGCTCAGGAGGCCCGGGCCCTGGTCCGCCGCTGCTTGCCCGAGACGTAGTCGACCAGGATGTACTCGCCCAGGCGCTCGGGCGAGACGAAGAAGGCCCGCCCCTTGTTGATCCTGGTCATCTGGTTCACGAGCTCGGTCAGGTACGGACCCCGCTCGAGCATGAAGGTGTTGATCACGATCCGGTCCCGGGTGCAGTTCCGGACCTCGCGCAGGGTCTCCTGGATGGTGCGGAAGGTGGGCGGATAGGCGAAGAAGACCCGGCCGCCGTCCATGTGGGCCGTCGGCTCGCCGTCGGTGACCATGATGATCTGGCGGTTGCCGCGATGCCTGGCCAGCAGCGAACGGGCGACCTGGAACCCGTGCTGCATGTTGGTCCCGTACACGTAGTCGTTGAGCGTGAGGCCGGGCAAGGCCTGGGGCTTCAGCTCCACCGCGCGGTTCGAGAAGCCGACCACGTACAGCGTGTCATGGGGGAACTGGGCGCGGATCAGCGAGTCGAGGGCGATGGCCACCTTCTTGGCGGCGAGGAAGCAGCCGCGCAGGAACATCGAGCGGCTCATGTCGATCATGAGCACGGTCGAGGCCTGGGTCGAGTGCTCGGTGCGGTGGACGACGAAATCGCCGCCCTCGATCCGTACCGGGATCGCCGGGCCACCTCGCTGGATGGCGTTGAAGAGCGTCTCGTTGAGGTCGAGCAGGAAGGGATCCCCGTATTCGTAGGGCTTCAGTTCCTCACCGGGCTCGATGCCGTGGCCGGACCGGTGGAGCTGGTGCTGGCCGAAGCGCGCCTTCTTGAGCTGGTTGAAGATCTCCCGCAGCGCCCCCTGGCCGATGCGCCGCATCCCCCGGGGTGTCAGCTCCAGGCGGCGGTCGCGGCGCTCGACGTACCCCGCCTTCTCCAGCACCTCGGTCATCCGCCGCATCCGGTCCAGACGCTGCCGGGCCTCGGGTCCCAGCATCTGCTCGGCCAGGCTCCGGTCGACGTCCTCCAGACGGAAGCTGCCCCGCTCCAGCTGCGACTCCAGCCGGTCCATCTGCTGGAGACGCTCCATGAGCCGCATCGCCTCCTGGAGCCCCAGCGGCTCATCGCCGAAGAACGGGTAGCGCTCGCTCAGCTCCGAGGGCGGCATCAGTTGCTGCATCTGCGCCGCGAGCCTGGCCAACTCCATGCGCAGGGCGTCGTCCTGCAGCAGCTGGTCCATCATGCGACGCAGCTCTTCCCGTGCCTGCGGGGACAGCGACTGGAGCAGCGACTGCATCTGCGCCATCTGCCGCTGCAGGTGCTCGAGCAGCTGGTCCAGGGTCTCGATGCCGGGCGGGAACATCTGCCCGTAGCGCTGCATGAAATCCCTGAACGGAGCGGAGGTGTCCAGCCCCTGCCGACGCTGCTCCAGCAAGCGGTTCAGGTCGCGCACCATCTGGCGGATCTGGTCCAGGTCCTGCTGCGTCATGGACTGGATCGACTGCTTGAGCCCCTGGAACATCTGGCCGAGGACCTGCTGCTGCAGCTCCTGGAGCAGCTCCTCGAACTTCTGGCGCGCCTGCTCGTCCATGAACTCGTAGTTGCGCAGGGCCTGCATGCGCCCGCCCAGGTCGTCGGGCATCCGGTCGAGCTGGTTGCGCCGCTGTTTCGCGATCCGCTCCAGGAGGCGCCGGCCCTCCGGCGGCGCCTCGCGAACCTTGCGGTCGATGCCCGCCCGCTCGGTGTCGATCACGTCCTGAAGACGCTCCCGGATGGAATCGACCGTGGAGTCGAGGTCGTAGCGGGCCAGCTCTCGCTCACGCTGCTCCCGCAGCTCCCGGAGCAGCTGCTCGAGGCCCGGCATGTCGCCGCTGCCCCATCGATAGAGACGCTGGAGGGCCGCGTTCAGGTCGCCGTAGCTCATGAGGTCGTCGGAGAGGGCCTCCAGCACCTCGTCCGCGTCCAGAGCATCGAAGCCCTGCGTTCCGTCCCAGCGAGAGTAGCGATACCGCACCGGCATGGACTCCCCCCACCTTACACCGCTCCGGGCGGATGAGGGGAGGGAACTGGCTCGGCCAGAGCGGAGGCGGCGCCTAGGCGCCGCCTCCGCTCTCCGCCCGGCTAGACCTCGTCGCCGGGCCGGACGTCGATCACGGTCACGTCCGGTCCCACCAGCTCCCGGAGCCCGGCCGGGGTGCCGCTCAGGGCGGGAAAGGTCCCGAAGTGCATGGGAACGACCGTCTTCACCCCCAGCAGCTGCACGGCCTTGGCCGCCCGCCGCGGCCCCATGGTGTAGAAGTCGCCGATGGACAGGAAGGCCACCTCGGGCCGCTCCAGCTCACGGATCAGGGCCATGTCCCCGAAGACGTCGGTGTCACCCGAGAAGTAGACCTTGAAGCCGTTCTCGAACGTCACCACGTAGCCCACCGGCTCGCCGGCGTAGGCCCCGTCGGGCGTCGACGAGCTGTGCTCCGCGTGCACCATCGTGAAGGTGATCCCCTCCACCTCGACCGTGCCGCCCTTGTTGAAGCCCAGCACCGACTCCTCCGGGACCCCCTGCCGGACCAGCCAGTTCCCGACCTCCATCTGGCACAGGACCCGGGGGTGGGTGGCCCGGACGATCTCGACCACGTCGTTGACGTGGTCGAAGTGGCCGTGGGTGAGCACCATCAGGTCCAGCCGGTCGATCCGCTTCAGGTGCTCGGGCGTGGCCGGGTTGGAGGCCACCCAGCCGTCCACCAGCAGGTCCTTGCCGCCGGCCGTGCGCACCTTCCAGGTGCCGTGTCCAAGCCAGGTGAACGTGACCCGATCGTTGAGCGCCATCTCCTGTCCTCCTGAAGCTCCCCGGCACGCCGGGGAGGTGCACGGTGACGTACAACCGTAGCCGGCCGGACCGGGGCTCCGCCTCAACCGGAGCGATGCCGGTCCAGGAACCCCTGGATCAGCCGCCCGGCGATGCTGTACGGAGCGGGCCGATCCTGCGGGGCGGGCAGGCGATCGACGTGGAACCAGCGCGCCTCGCTGATCTCGCTCTCCTGCACCCGGATCTCTCCGCCCGCGTAGCGAGCGAAGAACCCGACCATCAGCTGGCTGGGGAAAGGCCAGGCCTGGCTGCCGAAGTACTCGAGCTCGTCGACCTCCACGCCGACCTCCTCTCCCACCTCCCGGTGCACCGCCTGCTCGAGCGTTTCCCCGGCCTCGACGAAACCGGCCACCAGGGCGTAGAAACCGGCCCGGAAGCCGCGGTTTCGGGCCAGGAGGACCTCCCGACCCCGGTGCACCAGCGTGATCACGGCCGGGCTGATGCGCGGAAAGTGCAGGGTCCCACAGGCGGCGCAGGCCCTGGCCATCTCCACCTCGGACAGCACCGTGGGGCCGCCGCAACGGCCGCAGAAGGCGTGGGCCAGGTACCACTCGACCATCTCCGAGGCCCGGACGACCATCTGCAGCAGCGGGCCGTCCCCCAGGCGGGCGAACAGCTCCCGGAGGCCGGCCGGGGCCAGCCCCCCGGGGATCTCGCGAGATCCGGGCCCGGTGGGGTCCTCTTCGTCCCCGGCCGGATCGAGCTCCAGGGCCACGGCCACGCAGCGCCGGCCGTCGAGCTCGCCCAGGGGGAGGACGGCGGCCGCCGGCAGGTGCTCCAACTCGGAGAGCGACGGTGGGCCGGGCACATCCGCTCCGGTGCCACCCCGCACCAGCATCCTTCCCCGGGCGAAGGCGAACGCCAGCGGGTCCTGGTCCGGGCTACCGGCTGTTGTCCCAGGCACGCGATCGGAGGAACTCGATGAAGCTCTCGACCGCCACCGGCAGGCGGCGCCGCCGCAGATGGACGATGCACCAGGGTCGGCGAATGGGGAAGCCCTCGATGTCGACCACCACCAGGCCGCCGTCCTTGCGCTCGAGCTCGATGGCGTGGCTCGACAGCACGGCCACACCCAGGCCGGCCTCGACCGCGTGCTTGATGGCGCCGTTGCTCCCCAGCTCCATGCCGACCTGCAGCCTCACCCCCGCCTGGCGGGCGGCCATCTCCACCGCCAGCCTGGTTCCCGAGCCCGGCTCTCGCATGAGGAAGCTCTCGCCCTCGAAGTCGCGGAGGGTCAGGTCCCGGCGCCCGGCCAGGCGATGGCCCCGGGGCACGACCATCACCAGCTCGTCGTCCATGAAGGGGGTGGAGATCAGGTCGGGGTCGGCGATGGGCGGGCTGAGCACCCCGAGGTCGATCATGCCCCGGCGCAGCCGTTCCTGGAGCGTTTCGCGCCCGCCGACCTCCAGCGAGACCGAGAGACCCGGGTGGCGGCGCTTGAACGCGCCCAGGGCCAGCGGGATGACGTAGATGCCGACCGTGGTGCTGCCGCCCACCCGCAGCGTTCCCCGCTCGATGCCCCGCATCTGCTCCATGACCAGGGCGGCTTCGTCCAGCAGGCTGAGCGTCCGGCGGGCGTAGTCGTACAGCAGTTGCCCGGCCTCGGTCAGTCGCACCCGCTTGCCCAGGCGGTCGACCAGCGTGATCCCCAGGGCCTGCTCCAGCTCCTTCACCTGATAGGAGACGGAAGGCTGGCTGATGCTGAGCTCGTGGGCGGCGGCGCTGAAGCTGAGCTGCTCGGCCACCGCGCGGAACGTGCGCAGCTGGTGCAGGGTCAGGGTCTTCTCGAGGGTCTGGGTCTCTGCCATCGCCACCGGCAACTACCATAGGTCACGTCATGCACCCCTGGCAGGGCATTTCGCACGATCGAAGCCGTCCCCGCCCCCGTCCCGGCCGGCGCCCGTGAGCGCGGCCGAGACCGGGAGACCGGCGCCCGGCCGGTCCGCGGAGGGCTCGGACCCGCCCCGGCGGTCCATCGCGGAACGGAAGACGGAACAGCTCCGGCGCCGGCGCGCCGCCCTGGAGGGCGGCTCCGGGACGGGAGCGGGGAGTGCCCGAGGCCGGCTGGAGGCGCTCCTCGACGGGGGGAGCTTCGTCGAGCTGGACGAATTCGCGACCTCGCGCGCCGTCGACTTCGGCATGGCCGACCTCCACCTCCCCGGAGACGGCGCCATCACCGGCTTCGGGACCATCGAGGGGCGGGACGTCGCCGTCTACGCGACCGATCCCACGCTGCTGGCCGGATCGCTGGGAGAGGTGACGGCGGAGAAGATCGTCAAGGTCCAGGAGCTGGCGCTCCGCAACCGCATCCCCCTGCTGGCGGTCTACGAATCGATGGGCGCCCGGACCCAGGAGGGGGTCGCCGCCCTGGCCTGCTGCGCCGCGGTTCTGTCACGATCGGCCCGGGCCTCGGGCGTCATCCCCCAGATCGGCGTCATCGCCGGCCCCTGCGCCGGCACCGCGGCCCACGCAGCCGGCCTGGCCGACTTCGTCTTCCTCATCTCGGGGCGGGGCCGGGTGCTGGCCAGCGCCGCGGAGGCGGCGCTGGCCATCGAGGGCCGGGGGCGGAGCCCGGAGGGCAACGAGGCCGACGGTGTCCGGTCCGGCCTGGTGCACTTCGTGGTCGAGGACGAGGCCGCCTGCTGGGCACAGGTGCGGCACCTGCTCTCCTACCTGCCCTCGGGCAGCGGGGAACCGCCCCCCTTCCGGGCCACCGGCGACGACCCCGATCGGACCGATCCCACCCTCCAGGATCTGGCGCCGGGTGACCACGGCCACGACTACGACGTCCGGGAGATCGCCGGCCGGATCCTGGACGAGGGCCAGCTGCTGGAGGTCCAGCCCTGCTTCGCCCCCAACCTCCTGACCGGCCTGGGCCGGCTGGGCGGTCACGTGGTGGGGGTGGTGGCCAACCAGCCCCGGGTGCTGGGTGGAGCCCTCGACCCCGACGCCTGCGCCAAGGGGGCGCGGTTCGTCCGTTTCTGTGACGCCTTCGGCATCCCCCTCCTGACCCTGGTCGACACCCCCGGCTACGTCCCCGGCGAGGATCCCGGCCGGGCGGTCCGGGAGGGGGCCAAGCTGCTCTACGCCTACGCCGAGGCCACCGTTCCCAGGCTCACCGTCGTCACCGGGCGGCTCCACGGTGAGTCCTACGCGGCCATGTCGCCCCGGCAGATGGGCGCCGACCTGAACCTGGCCTGGCCCAGCGCCCAGATCGCGATCCGCCCCGAGGAGGCGGTCGAGGTCCTGTTCCGCCGGGAGCTGGACTCGGCCCCGGAGCCGGGGCGCCGGAGAGCCGAGCTGGCGGCCGAGTACGCGGCCCGGTTCGCCAACCCCGAGGTCGCCGCCGAGCGGGGGTACGTCGACGCCGTGATCGAGCCCCGGGAGACGCGGCGGGAGCTCACCCGGGCCCTGGCCCTCTGCCGGCGCAAGCGGGTGGAGCTGCCCGCCCGCCGGCACGGCAACGTCCCCCTCTGAGGCGGATCGCCCTCTCAGCCGCCGGCGCGGGCCGTCCCGACGGCCAGGAGGCCCATGGCGGCCAGCAACAGCGCGGCGCCGAGGGCCCGGACGGGACCGAACCGCTCGTGGAACAGCGCCAGCCCGAGCAGAGCCGCGGTCAGGGGCTCGAGCAGGCCCG
>JAJPKS010000452.1 GCA_021323605.1 Bacillota bacterium
GCCTCACCGCCTTCCCCGGTGACGCCGCCCCCAGCCCCCCGCCGGGCTCCGCCCCGCCCGACTACGGCGTCCCCCCCGACCCCGGCACCGGCCCCCAGGTCGCGGGCGCGGCCTGCGGATCCCGCCGGCAGCCGTGCGCCTCCCCACAGCCCACGGCCACCCCCTCGCCCGGGGCGGGAAACCCGTCCCCGGCTCCCCCCATCCTGCCCCTGCCCACGCCCCCCCACCGGCACTGACGGCCGGACGGAGTGAGGCCACGGCCACGAGGACGTCCAGGCGGTGGCGGCCGGCGGCGCTCTGAGCCCGATCGCGCCGCCGTCTCCCGCCTCAGCCGGCCGGGGCCAGCGAGTACAGGTAGGCCAGGACGATGGCGAGCGCGACCGAGCCGAGGACGAACAGCGCGATGATCCACACGCGCCTCCCCTCCTCCGGCGACGGCTCCACGGGCACCGGGCACATGCTACGGCGGCCGTTCGCTCCCCCGGCCGGGGCGGCGCCGGAGGGCGCGTGCCGCCAGATCACCCCGCCATCGCGCCGCGCCTGCGCTACGATCCTGGCGGGGCGGGACCCACAGAGGAGCGATCCATGGGGCAGGTGGTGTCGCTGGCGGCGGCGATCGGGATGCCGGTGGGGCTGGCCCTGGCGGCACGTCGATGGCCGCGGTCCTGGCTGGTGCCGGCGGCCCTGGCCCTGGGCGCGTTCCTGGCCGTGGCGGAGCTGAGCTGGTGGGTCGACCTGGCCCTCCGACCTCACTGGTCGGTGGCCGACGGGCTCCCCCTTCAGCTCTGTGACGCCGCCGGCCTGGTCAGCGTGGCAGCGCTCTGGTGGCGACGCCGGCTGCTGGTGGAGATCGCGTACTTCGTCGGCCTGGGCGGGGCCCTCCAGGCCCTGATCATGCCCTACGTCCCCGAGCCCTTCCCCAACTGGCTCTTCTTCCAATACTACGTCGCCCACGGCGGCGTGGTCGCCGCCGCCCTCTTCCTGGTGGTGGGGATGCGGATCGAGCCCCGGCCGGGTGCGGTGCCGCGCATGGCCCTGCTGACCGCCGCCTACGCGGCCCTGGTCGGGATCGTGGACGTGGCCACCGGGGCCGACTACCTGTACCTCTTGCGCCCGCCTCCCGTGCCCACCCTCCTCGACCTCCTCGGTCCCTGGCCCTGGCGCGTCGGCGCCGTGGCCCTGATCGGCCTGGCGGTCCTGCTCATCCTCGACGCCCCCTTCTGGTGGCGACGGCGCCTCCTCTCCCGTTCCAGCACGGCGGGCACCTGAGCGGGATGGTCGGCGTCGTGGACGATCGGGAGGGAGCCGGCCAGCTGGGCGGGCGCGGGCACCTGGCCCTGAGCCTGGGCTGGTTCGGGCTCAACTTCCACTGGCTCCCGATCGGGTTCGTGCTCCTCCAGGCCCAGGTCCGCGGCCTGGTCCCGGCCGCTGAGCAGCCGGGCGCGATCGGGCTCGCCGCCGGCCTGGGCGGCATCCTGGCGGTGACCGTGCCCCCTCTCACCGGGCTGCTTTCCGACCGTCTGCGCACCCCCTGGGGCCGCCGGCGGCCGATGATCGTGATCGGGCTGGCCGGGAACCTGGTCGGGCTGGCGGTCATGGCCCTGGCCCCCGACTACCGCCAGCTGGTCCTCGGCTACCTCCTCATCCAGCTCTTCAACAACACCGCCGCCGCCGCCTACGCCGGGGTCATCCCCGACCTGGTGCCGGGACACGAGTACGGCAGGGCCAGCGGCCTGCTGGGCGCCATGTACAACCTGGGCGGCGTCCTGGGCGTGGCCGCCACCCTGGTCATGTCCTCGCTCCACCTGGTGACCGGGACCTACGCCGTGATCGGGGTGGTGATCGTCCTCTCCTTCCTCCCGGTCCTGGCCATGGCCCGGGAGCGGCCCCCGACCCCCGCGCCGGCATCCGGGACCCCGATCTCGACCCGGATCCGTGCTTTCCTCGCCCCCCTGGCCACCGGCGACTTCGCCTGGGTGGTCCTGACCCGCCTGCTGGTGACCGCCGCCATCACCGTGGTCGGCTACTTCCTCTCGCCCTTCTTCGCCAGCGTGATCCGGGTCCCCAACCCCGACCAGTTCACCTCGCTCTGGCTGCTGCTGGTGTTCGTGGCCGGGATTCCCTTCGGTCTCTTCGGCGGGACGCTCTCCGACCGGCTGGGACGCAAGGTCTTCGTCTACGGGAGCGGGGCCTTCCAGGCCCTGGTGGCCCTGGTCTTCATCGCCTTCTACCCCCGGGCCGTGCCCGTCATCCTGCTCCTGGGCGTGGTCTACGGCGTGGCCTACGGGCTCTACTACGCCGTCGACTGGGCCCTCGCCTGCGACACCCTGCCCGACCGGATGGCGTCGGCGGCCAAGGACATGGGCCTCTTCCACGTCGCCTACACGCTGCCCCAGGTGATCGTGCCGCTGGTGGGCGGGCTTTTGATCGAGGCGCTGAGCACGGTCTCCCCCGGCAACGGCTACCGGGCCGTCTTCGGTCTCTCGATCCTCTTCTTCGGCCTGGGGACGCTCCTGGTCACCCGCATCCGATCGGTCCGCTGAGGGCGCCGCCTCCTCTCCTCCGAGTCCTCCGAGCTACCGGGGGATCGGCCGTCCGCGCCGGCCGCCTACCGCCCGGACCGGACGGCGACAGGCCCGCGGCCACCGGCCACGTCTGCCCACGGGTCGCAGGCCCCGGCCCTCACGGCCCGGAGGGGGGTCCCGCCTCCCCGACGGCCTCGGGCGTGGCCTGGTCCCAGACCCGATCCTGGCCGGCCAGGGCGGGGTCGTCCTCGTAGAGCGGGACCGGGTCCATGGCCGCCTGCATGATCTCGATCATCGACTCCCACATGTGGAGCCGGATGACCGTGGCCGGCCGCTCCGGGTCGGCGTTGAAGTGCTGGTGCCAAACGTACTGATGGACGATGACCGCGTCGCCGGCGCTCCAGTCGTAGCGCCGGCCGTCGATCACGCTGTAGCCACGACCCCGGACGACGTAGAGGATGGCCTCGCCCGGGTGCCGGTGCTTGGACTGCGCCTTCCCGGGCGGGATCTCGAAGAGGGCAAGGCTGATGCCGGAGGTGTCGAAGCCCAGCGAGCGGTCGACCAGGAGCGCGGTCCGGGTGCCCTTGGGGCTCTGCCGGAGCGTGACCTCCCGCCAGCGCGTGATCTTGCGGGCCCCGGCCCGCGCCTCCTCCGCCCGCTTCGAGGCCCGTAGCTCCTCCTCGTAGAGGCTGCCGGCGCCCGCCGGCTCTGCCGGCTCCGCCGGGAGGGGCTCGAAGCCGCGCTCGACCGGGCCGGCGTCCTCGACCCGCTCCAGGTGCAGGGCACGGAGCAGAGGGGCGTCGGTGATCGCCAGCAACCGGGCCGGCTCGGCCGCCCGGTGCGCGTGCCAGGACCAGGCCGGGGTGTGGAGCACGTCCCAGGGCTCCCATTCGAAGGACTCGCCGTCGACGATGGTGGTGCCCCTCCCCTCGAGGACGAAGATGACGGCGTCGTGGGCGTGGCGGTGGACGCTGGTCCGCCGGCCGGGGTCCAGCTCCAGCACGCGGGCGTCGATCATCCTGGTCGGCACCCCGGCCTCCTCCCCGACCAGCATCCCCACCCTGGCCCCGCGCACCGGCGAGTGGCGCAGGACCAGGTCGGCGCCCCGGGCCAGCTCGCGCCGCCGGGCCCGCCACTCCTCCAGGAACCGGAAGCGGCGCCGGAGCTGCAGGTAGAAGTGGTTCTGGGGATCAGGTCGATCGGCCATCGTGCCTCCTCAGGGTGAGATCCGTCTCCTCGGCCCTCGCCTCGGTCACCTCGACCGGGCCGCCCTCGCCGGCGCGCTCACAGCCCCTTGAAGAAGCCGGACCGGTCGAGCTGGTCGACCAGCGAGGTGTCGGCGAACTTCGACTCGGGCGCTCCCTGGAGGTTGGGCTCCTTCACCGCCGCGTCGGCGACCGTGGCATCGAGGGCTTTGGTGTCCACGTAGGGCGGGTCGGCCTCGTAGCGGCTGAACTGCGTCCAGGTGTCCTCCAGGACCGACTGGTCGCTGAGCTTGAGGAACTTGTTGATCGCCTGCATGGCGAACTTCTTGTCGGTCTTGAAGCGGTGCAGGCCCCGGGCGTAGGCCTTGATGAAGCGGATCAGGGCGTCCCGGTGGCTGGAGATGTAGGAGCCGGTGGCGGCGATCCCGACCGAGAGGTAGGGGGGGCCGTCCACGGCCAGGTTGATCAGCTCCTTGAAGCCGGCCTTGCGGGCGCGCGAGTTGGTCGGAGGCGAGACCACGCCGGCATCGATCTGGCCCGACTGGAGCGCGGCCAGGATGTTGGGCACCTCGGAGAGCTGCAGGAAGGTGGCCTCGTCGGACCGCAGCCCCCAGATCCGGAAGGCCTGGAGGGCGGCGGTGTAGGTCGACCCGCCGAAGTTGGTGACGCCGATCTTCTTGCCCCTGAGGTCCTGCGGGGACTGGATCTTCGGCGAGGCCATCACCGAGAAGACCAGCTTGTTGTTGACCCCGATGATGAACTTGAGGTCGGCCCCCTTGCCCACCGCCTCGGCCAGGCCGAGGCCGTCGATGGTGCTCAGCTGCACCTGGCCCGAGAGCAGGGCGGGGATCGCCCGCGAGGTGCTGGGGATGTGGACGAAGTGGACGTCCAGGTTCTCGGCCTTGAAGTAGCCGGCCTCATAGGCGGTCCACATGGCGCTGTTGGTGCCCGACACCGCCGTGTAGTTGACGGTGATGCTGAGCGGCTTGCCCGACGACTGCGATGAGGTCGCCGCCTGCCCGCAGGCGGCGAGCACGAGGCCGGCCAGCGCCCAGAGCGCCGCCGGGCGTGAGATGAGCCGGAGCATGATGCGCTACCCTCCTGTGGCGGCCGCGACCGCCCGATAGATGAAGGCGGCGGGGTCCCGGGCGTACTCCTCGTAGCTCCCCTCGGCGGTCACCCCCGGGATCTCGGGCACCCAGTCCTCGCCCAGGAGCCGGTCGGGGTCGCCGTGGGCCGCCGCCAGCCGCCGCACCTCCGGGTCGTCGAGCGCGGTCAGGTGCCCGGACTCGATCACCCGGATCTCCTCGCCCCGAGGCGTGGTCACGGTCAGGGTGGGCGAGAGCAGGTGGACGTGGAGGTGCCCGTAGAGCAGGCCCCGCTCCCCCGCCCAGACCTCCTCCGGACCCCGCCAGCGGGTGCCCATGCCGACGTGGATGACGCCGGAGCGGCGCCGCTCCCACTCCATGCCCCCGGAGGAGAGACGGTCGATGCGCCGGGGCCGGCCGATCTTGGGGTTGGTCCCGATCGCCACCTCCCAGAGCCAGAAGAGGCCGGGCCGGGGGAAGCAGGGATAGCGAGTGTGCTTGCTCTCCTCGAGCAGGTCCCGCCAGGCGGCCCCGTAGGCGCCGCCGCCATCCACCGACTCCACCCGCCCCGCCTGGAGCGTCACCCGCACCGGGGGGAAGGGACGCGAGAAGTGGTTGGTGGTGCCCGCCACCACCCCGGTGGCGTCCTCCTGGGGCAGGATCGGGGTCGGGGCGTGGCCCATGACGTGCCCCCACCAGGGGGTCTCCCCGTACCCGCGCCGGCTGCCGTCGAAGTAGTCCGGCCAGAGCGTGTAGGTGAGCTCGGTGCCCTCGGGGTCGGTGAGGTGGACGCGCCCGCCCCGCCCCAGCTCCCGGAAGGCGGCCCAGACCTTGCGGTTGATCAGGCCGTGGACGTCCCGGGGGAAGGTGGTGGCCGGGCTCAGGAACTGCTCCGGCTGCAGCCAGGGGATGGCCTCGTAGCGGTGGGGGACGTCGGGGATCCCCCCTCCCTTGCCGTGGACCAGCAGGTCGTAGCCGTTCTTGAGGGCCAGCTCCTCGACCCAAGGGATCCCCTCCCAGCGGCGCGGGTTGCGGGCCCAGGGCTCGCGGCGCATGATCACCCGGATCTCGTCCAGCTGGTCGAACTCCCGGTCCGGTCCGGCGTCGACCGTGATCACGTCCACCCGCGCCCCCTTCTCCCGCAGGGCCCGGGCCACGGCCTCCACGATCAGGGGGTGGTGCTCGGTGTCGACCGCGATCAGGACCCGGTCCCCCTCCCGGGTTGCCCCGTAGCCGATGAAGCCGGCCGCCGTCCGCCGCACCTCCGGCTCCGCCGCCACCCGCCTGGCCACCTCCAGGAAGGCCTCGATCCCGGTCACGGCCAGGCGGCGACCGCCCTCCTCCACCAGGTCGGGACGGAGCCCGGCCAGCGCCTCCTGCGGCCCCCCGGGGGGCGCCTCGCACATCTCTCCTCGTTCCCTCCCGTCCGAGCAAGAAGGTCTAATGATCGGACCTTCATAGCATAAGGCTGGGGCGGCCGGCGTCAAGGGTGGATCGGCGTGGGGCTCGCCTGCGGCGCCGGCGAGATCACCGCCGGCCGGGGCGGCGACCCACGATCGCCCCGCCGTGGCCGACATCGGGCGGTCGCCCACCCCTCCGGCAGCTGGCCCGATCAGGGCGGCCCGGCCAGAGTGGGTGCTGAGGAGAAGGGCGGCCACCGCCCCGAGCAGCGCGTGGGCTCGACCCCGCACGGGATCGAGGGGGGCGAAACGCGAGGGCAGGCCGGCTGCCGTCTCTCATCCGTCCAGCGTCCGTCGAGTGCATACTCGACGTGTGGAGGAGACACGGACCGCCGTGGGCGGCGATCACGCCCCGGCCGAGGTCCCCGAGACCGGCCCCGACCAGCTGATCGCCCGCTTCCTCTCCGGCCGCCCCCAGGCCACCGCCCGCGCCTACACCGCCGAGTCGAAGATGGTGCGCACCAGGGTTGCCACCCAGGGTGTCGAGGACGTGGGGACCTTGGTGAGCAGGTCCCGGAGGTAGTGGGTGCGGCATCGCTGCCAGGTCGCAC
>JAJPKS010000151.1 GCA_021323605.1 Bacillota bacterium
GGCGATCGATGTCTCCGACGTCAGGGACTATTCGGTCGCCCACGGACTCATGGACCGGTGGCACTTCGTCACCGGGTCGCTGGAGCAATTGCAGGCGGTCTGGCGCGCCTATCACATCTTTGCCCAGATCGATCAGGGCCAGATCGACCACACACCCGCCCTCTACGTGATCGACCCCGCCGGCCAGGAGCGGTACGTGTACCTGACCCCGATGGAGTACGCGGCGCTCCCCCAGGAGGCCCAGATCCTGGCCAACGACGCCTCGCGCCTGCTGCCCTCGCATCCGCGGGTGCGGCCACCCGCCCGGCCCGGCGGCCCCGTCATCAACGCCCCCGGCGACCGCGTCCGGCTGCCGGCGCTGTTCGGGCCCGAGAGCACGGTCGAGCTGGGAGCCGGCGAGCCCCGCCTGACCGTCTTCTGGGCGAGCTGGCTGCCGGACGCCGGCACCAACCTGCACGCCCTGAACCAGTACGCCCAGGATGGGCAGGGCGGCTCTCTTCCCGCCCTGAGCGCGGTCGACGTGGGCAACACCGAGCCCTCGTCGCAGGCGGCCAGGAACGTCCTCGACCAAGTGGGGTTCCTGCTCTACCCGGTCGCCGAGGACGCCACCGGCCGTGTCGCCGACGTGTACCGGGTTCAGGACCTGCCCTGGCTGACGCTGACCGACGCCAGGGGCGACATCGTCTGGCAACACGACGGCTGGATGCCGATCCCGGAGCTGGAGCAGGCCGTGCGCCACGCCCTCCAGCGCCCGGCCCGTTGATCGTCCCGGGGCGACTCAGTCGGCGGGACTGACGAGGCTGTCGAGGACGGCCGGCAGCGCGACCAGGTTGGGGAGCACGGCCTCCGCCAGCCGGCAGTGCTCCTTCTCCCGGCCCCGGGTCACGTAGACGCCGCGGATGCCCAGCTCGCTGGCGGGGACGATGTCGTGGAACATACTGGCGGCGACGTGCACCCATCGGTCAGCGGTGGCGCCCGTCAGCTCCCGAAACCGCAGCAGGTGACCGGGGTGGGGCTTGTAGGAGCGCACGTCCTCGGCGGTCACCACCAGGTCGACCTCGACCGGGATGCGGCGCAGGGTGCCCGCGATCAGGTCGTTGTCCACGTTGGAGAGGATGGCCAGCCTCCAGCCGGCGCGGCGCAGCCCCTCCAGGGCCGGGACCACGTCCGGGAAGATCGGCCAGTCGGGCAACGTCCGGCCGAGGACGTCCTCGTCCCCGGGCGCCAGCGCCACCCCGGACTCGGCGGCGGCACGGCTCAGCGTCTCTCGCATGATCTCGCGATAGCGTTTGAAGACGCCCGGCTCCGCCTGCACCCGGGGCTCCAGGCCGTGGTATCTGGCCAGCAGCTCCCGGCCGTGGCCCGGGGCCACCGACTCGATGGCGCTCAGGATGCCGGCGTCCCAGTCGACGAGGGTTCCGTAGCAATCGAAGGTCGCCCACCGGTCGTCGCTCACACGCGGATCGTACAGGTCTGGTGCCAGGGCGGACGTCGCCCGATTCGGCGTCACCGCCGGTGGCCGGCCCCGTCCCGACGGCGGGCGACGCCGGGGATGGCCCGGGGCTCGTCCACCACCCGGGCGCGGGGGCGCGAGGATGAGCCGGCGGCTCCGGGCGTTCAGGGTCGGGCCACGGCCAGACGGGATCGGTGCTCCGCAGCCCGGAGGACGAAGGCGTCGAACAGCCGGCGCGCCCACACCCGATCGGTGAGCTCCTCGGGATGACACTGCACGGTGAGGACCAGGCCGTCCTCCGACTCCAGGCCCTCCACGATCCCATCCGGGCCGGTGGCGTTGACGACCAGACCAGGGGCGACGCGGCGCACCGCCTGGTGGTGAAAGCTGTTGACCGACAGCTCGACCTCGCCCACGACCCGGTGCAGCCACGTCCCGGGCTCGATCCGGATCCGGTGCGCGAGGGCGTCCCGGCCGCGGTCGGGCGGGGTGGCGTGCTCGAGGTCGGAGGCCCCGTCGGCGCGGATGTCCTGCCACAGCGAGCCGCCGAGGGCGACGTTCACCACCTGCTGACCGCGGCAGATGCCCAGCACCGGCAGACCCCGGTCGATCGCCGCCCGCGCCAGCGGCACCTCCAGGGCGTCGAGGTCCTCGTCCACGGGTCCCAAGCACGGCCGCGGCTCCTCGCCGTAACGAGCAGGATGCACGTCCACGCCCCCCGGGAAGAGCACGGCGTCCACCCGCTCGAGGAGCGAGGTCAGCACCTCCTCCGGGCCGGGAGGAAACAGCAGCACGGCCGCTCCGGCCTGGTGGAGCGCGTTCACGTAGGCACGGTTGATCGCCAGCTTCGCCACCCGGGCCTCGCTGGCTCCAACCGGCACGCCGATCAAGGGCCGTCCGTTCGTCATCTCGGGCACCAGCTTACCGGTGCCCGGGCAGGCGACCGACGATCGCCGGTCGACCATCCGACGGACGTTCGGCGGAGCCCTTCCGAGCGCCGCCGGTCCAGCCGGCGCCGGTCGCGGACACGGCCCGGGGCCGCGGTCGGCCCGGAGGACGCGCCACGCCGAATGCCGGGCGGGTAACCTCGGGGCGTGAGACCATCGCAGCTCGGCAAGCGGGCCGTCTTCACCCTGGGCATCGCCACCGCGGTCGGCATGTTCCTGGTCCTGGTCATGGGAGCGACCGTGACCTCGACCGGCTCGGCCACGGGCTGCGGACGCGATTGGCCACTGTGCCAGGGACGGTTCATCCCTCAGTTCGCCGTCGCGACCGCGATCGAGTTCAGCCACCGCGCGGTCACGGGGGTGGAGAGCCTCCTGGTGGTGGCCTTCGCCGCCGGCTTGCTCTGGCTCCACCGGGGCCAGCGACCGGCGCGGGCCCTCGCCGCCCTGATGGTGGGGTTCCTCGCCCTCCAGGCCGGCATGGGCGCCTGGGCCGTCGTGCAGCCCCAGGACCCCCTGGTCCTCGCCCTGCACTTCGGCATTTCGCTGATCGCCCTCGCCTCCACCGCTCTGGCGGCGGCGTACACGGGCCGGGCCGAGGAGATCCGCAACGCATCCCCGGTCCCCGGGGGGCTCCGGGTCGCGACCTGGGGTTTCCTCGTCTACGTGTACCTCCTGGTGTACAGCGGGGCTTCCATCCGGCACCTGGGCATCGGCCCCGCCTGCCCGGGATGGCCGCTGTGCTCGGGAACCGGCACCGCCACTCCCGAGGCGCTGGCCATCAACCTCGCCCACCGGTCGGCGGCCGGGCTCGCGGTCGTGCTGGCGGCGGCCCTGCTGGCGGCATACGTCCGGCTCGGGGGGCATCGCCGTGACCTGGTGACCGCCGGTGCGCTCCTGGTGACCGCCCTCCTCGCCCAGGGAGCGGCGGGGGCGTACCTGGTGCTCTCCCGCTGGGACCTCTTCGGCGAGCTGCTGCACGCCGCCATGACGGGTGTCGTCTTCACCACCGCCGCCTACCTGTGCATGCGTGTCGCCCTGCAGGCGCCGGCGGGCGCGGCATCGGTCGTCGGCGAACGAGGGCTCGGCCGGCCAGAGAGGTTCGAGGCCCCGGCCGAGGGTCGGTAGGCGTCCAGCTCGCCGACCCCGGTAGCGTCCACCTGCTAGAGTTAGACCAAGCTAATCATCCGGTTAGCCGTGTCTATCCGAATGGTGTAGAGGAGCGAAGCTGTCTTGGGCCTGACCGGCACCGCCGTCATCGGAGCCCTGGCGGGCTTCACGGTCTTCCTGGGGCTGCCGGTCGCCCGCCTACGCGGCCTCTCGCCGGGCCGTCAGGGGTTCCTCAACGCGATCGCGACCGGCGTGCTGATCTTCCTGCTGGTCGAGATCCTCAGCCACGCCAACGAGACCGTCGAGGCGGCCCTGTCCTCTCTCCGCCGGGGCCAGCCGGCGGGGTTCGTGCTCCTGGCCGGCGTCTACGTCCTGGGCATCGGCATCGGCCTGCTCGGCCTGGTCCGGTTCAACCGGGCCATGCGCCGGCGCCTGGAGCGGGGCCGCGAGGGACCCGGGGCCGCGCTCGCGCGTCCCCCGATCGCAGCTCCCTCGCAGACCCTGGCCCTGATGATCGCCGCCGGGCTCGGCCTCCACAACCTGAGCGAGGGTCTGGCCATCGGCCAGTCCGCGGCCACGGGCGCGCTCTCCCTGACCGGGGTGCTGGCGGTCGGCTTCGGCCTCCACAACGTCACCGAGGGATTCGGGGTCGCGGCCCCGATGGCGAGCGACGATCCGCCGACCTGGGGCTACATCGGCACGCTCGGCCTGGTGGCGGGAGGGCCAACCCTGATCGGGGCCCTCATCGGCCACGAGGTGGTCGCCGACTGGGCCTTCGTTCTCTTCCTCTCTCTCGCCGCGGGCGCCCTGATCTACGTCATCAACGAGATGCTGGCCGTGTGCCGCCGGCTCAACCGTCCCACCCCGCTGGGGGGCGGACTCCTGCTCGGCTTCCTCCTCGCCTTCGCCACCGAGCTCGTCCTCGACCTGGCCGGCGCCTGAGCCCCGGCTCAGCCTCGCTCGTAGAAGGCGCGGCGACGTCCGCCGATCAGGATGCCGAGCTCGGTCCCGACCACCCCGAAGCGCTGGAGCGTGTGCCGGATCACCTCGACGCCGGCCTCGAACTCCGGCTGCACCACCTCGCTGGCACCGGCCTGGCGCAGGCGCCCCACCTGCTCGGCGTCGCGCGCCCGGGCGACGACGTCGAGCCTCGGGTTCAGCTCCAGGGCGGCGCGGACCATGGCCTCGACGTCGGCCGCGTCCGGCACCAGCGCCGCCAGGAGCCGGGCCCGTTCCAGCCCCGCGTGCTCCAGCACCCCGGGACTGGCGGCGTCCCCATAGACCACCGGGACGCCCTGCCGACGCAGCTCGTCGACCACCTCGGGGTCGTACTCGATGACCAGGTGGGGCAGGCCACGCCGCTGGAGCGTCTCCACCAGCTCCCGGCCGACCCGTCCGCAGCCGGCGACCACGACGTGCCGTCTCAGCCCGACCGCGCGCGGGTCGGGCTCCACCGGGTCCTCGAAGCGGCTCCCGAGGCGAGGCAGGTGGCGGAGGGCCCACAGCAGCCACGGCGCCGTGCGCAGGACGAAGGGGGACAGGACCACGCTGGTCAGGGCGGTGGCCAGGATCAGCTCGAAGAAGAGCTCGGGCACGGCCCCGGCGCTCACACCCACCTGGGCCACGACGAAAGAGAACTCCCCCACCTGGCCAATGGCGAGACCGGCCATGATCGCCACCCTCCCCGCCAGCCCCAGGGCCAGCAGCGCCGCCGCCACCGCCAGGAGCTTGCCCACCACCACGGTCGCGGTCAGGAGCGCGATCATCGGAGCATGGGCGGCGAGAACGGTGGGATCGACCAGCATGCCCAGGGACAGGAAGAAGAGCGAGGCGAAGAGATCCCGAAAGGGCAGGATCCCGGCCACCACCTGGGCCCGAAATTCGGACTCCGCCATCACCAGCCCGGCCAGGAACGCCCCGAAAGCCAGGGAAAGGCCAATCGCCTGGGCGGCGAGGGCGGTCCCGAGCGCGAGCACCACCACCCCCAGCAGGAACAGCTCCCGGGCCCGGGCTCGGGCCACGTGGGCCAGGACCCAGGGCACGACGCGATCGCCGAGCACGTAGGCGCCGAGCACCAGCACCGCCGCCTGGCCCGCGACCAGGGGCAGGCGCCAGCCGATCCCGCCCTCCTGCGAGGTGGCGGGGAGCACCACCACCATCGGGATGGCGGCCAGGTCCTGCACGATCAGGACGCCGAGCGCGGCCCGGCCGTGCAGGCTCTCCAGCTCTCCCCGACTTCCCAGGATCTTGAGCGCGACGACCGTGCTGGAGAGGGAGAGCATCGCGCCCAGGAAGAGGCCCTGGGAGACCGACGTCCCCAGCAGGCGGCCCAGGGGAGGGCCGAGCGCGGTCAGGAACAGGATCTCGGCCAGGCCGGCGACGAGGGCCACGCGGCCCAGGCGGCGCAGCTCGGCGCGCGAGAGCTGGGCCCCGACGGTGAACATGAGGAACGCCACCCCGATCTCGGCCAGCAGCTCGATGGCGCTCGGCTGCAGCCGTAGGCCGGGGGTGAAGGGGCCGACGGCCACCCCCGCCAGCACGTAGCCGACGACCACCGGCAGGCCGATCCGCTGGGCCACCACCCCTCCGAGGAAGGCGGCGAGCAGGGCCAGCACCAGGTCCAGGAATACGCCCTCGTTCATCAGCACTCAGGCTACGGTCGGCCCACCCGGCACCCGTCCGGGAAGCGGCGATCACGCCCTCGGCCTCACCCCGCCCCACGGCCGGGTCGGCCGCCTCCGCGCGTCTGGGCCGCCTCGCCCCCGTCGCCCGCCTCGCCGGCGAGGCGATCGTCCCGCTGCCGGCCGGAAGAAGGATGGAGGACGGCGTTGAGCTCGGCGCCGAGCATGGTGATCACTCCCAGGAAGTAGAAGAAGGCGAGCAGGACGAAGAGCAGGGCAAAGCTCCGCCCATACTGGTTGATCCCCCGGTTCAGGCGCACGTAGAGGGGGAAGAGCTGGGTCAGGAGCTCGAAGGCGACACCGGCGAGGAGCGCACCCGGCCAGACCTGCGCCGGTCGCTGGGGGCGGTTGGGCACCACGAAGTAGATGGCGAAGAAGAGCACGAAGCCGGAGACGACGCCCACCGCGACCTGGAGCGCCTCGGCTCCGCTCGGCACCTGCAGGGGCGCCTCCGCGATCCCGCCGATCTGGCGCAGCAGGGCCAGGAGTAACGAGGTGCCGACCCCCACCAGCACCAGCACGGTGAAGAGGCCCATCATGCCCAGCGACATCAGCTTCTGGCGCAAGAAGGGCCGCCCCGGGGTGTCGAAGACGGCCTGGAAGGCGTGCTCCATGGAGCCGAAGAGGCCAGACGCGGTCCAAAAGAACCCGACCAGGGCCAGGAGCCCGAAGATCCCGGTCGACTCCTGCACCCCCTCGATGGCCTGGAGCGCCTCGTCTCGGGCGCCACCCCCGGCCGGGAGGACCTGGAGCACCAGCTGGTAGACCGCCTGACGTCCAACTCCGGCCAGCGAGAGCACCTCTCCACCGATCGCGGCCAGGGCCAGCGTGATCGGGAAGATGGCCACCAGCCCGTTCCAGGCGATCACGACCGCGTGACTGCCACATCCGTCGTCGCCGAACTTCCGCAACACGCGGAGCGGCAGGCTGGCCCAGACCATCCCCGACAGCCGCCTCATGGTGGGTATCGACCCCAATGCAAGCACTCAGGCGCGCCGCCGGGCGAGGCGAGATCCGGCCGTGTCCCGGCCGGGGCACGGCGATCGGCGCTCAGCGCCCTCTGAGCACGTCGAGCGCGGCCCACCGGCGCCGCCACTCCTCCTGGGCTTCTTCGGCGCTCACCTGGCGGAACCGCAGCCGGTCGCCGGGCAGCAGCTGGGCCGCCACCGGCAGGTCGGCACGTCCCACCCCGAGGACGACCGGGTAGCCGCCCGCCGTCTGGTGGTCGGCCATGAGCAGAATGGGCTGGCCCGACGGGGGCACCTGGACGCAGCCGGCGGCCAGCCCGAAGGAGACCATCTCCCCTCCGCCGATGGCCAGGTCGGGGCCCTCCAGACGGTACCCCATTCGGTCGGCGTCCCGGCTCACCGTCCAGGGCTCGGAGAAGAGCCGCTCGCGAGCCGGGGCCGGGAGCAGATGGAGGTGGGGGCCGGGGACCGCGGCCAGCACCGGCTCGCAGGAATAGGGTGGTCGGGCGCTCTCCGGCAGCTCGCGCCCGACCACCGCCGGGCGTGGCCGGGGATTCGCCGCCAGCACGTCGCCCGCCTTCAGGGAGCGGCCGTGGAACCCGCCCCTGCCCACCAGCAGGTAGGTCGAGACCGATCCCAGCCAGCGCTCGCCGACCAGCCCCCCGGCCACGGCGACGTACGCTCGCGCCCCCCACCGCCGGGCGGTGAGGGCCAGGCGATCCCCCTCGGCCAGGAAGATCCCGGTCCAGCCGGGCATGGGGCGGCCGTTCAACTCGGCGCCGAAGTCGGCTCCGGTCACCGCCACCACGCAGCTGCGCAGCGCCACCAGGACGGGCCCCGCCAGCGCGCACTCCAGGGCCGGCGCCCCCTCGGGATTTCCCACCAGCAGGTTGGCGGCCGCCAGGGCGAAGCCATCCATGGCGCCTCCCGGCGGGACGCCGGCGGCCCGCCGCCCGGGGCGGCCCAGGTCCTGGATGGAGCACAGCGCACCCGGCTGCTCGACCGCGAAGACCGGCTCCGAGCGCTCCTCGCTCCGCGGCCCGCTCGTGCTCACGACGACGCCGGTCGGGCGAAGAACTTGACCCGGTCGCCGGTCCGCAGCAGGCAGGGGGGATCGGAGTCGGGCAGGAACAGCCTCATCGTGGTACGGCCGATCAGGTGCCAGCCCCCCGGCGTGGGCAGGGTGTAGATGCCCGTCTGGGCACCGGCGATGGCGACCGATCCCGGGGGCACGTGGGTCCTGGGCACGCGCCTCCGGGGCAGGCGGAGGCGCTCGGGCAACGGCCCCAGGTACGCCCACCCGGGGGTGAAGCCGATCATGAAGCAACGGTAGGTGGGACGCGTGTGCAGCTCGACCACCTCCTCCACGGTGAGCCCCAGCTCCGAGGTCACGTACTCGAGGTCGGGGCCGTCGTAGACGACGGGTATCCGGTGCAGACGCCCGCTGGGCGCCCGGGCCGAGGTGGTCCACGCCAATCGTTCCACGGCGGCCGCCAGCCCCCGGTAGCTGACCCGTTCCGGGTCGTAGTGCACCGCCACGCTGGCGTAGCCAGGGACCGCCTCCCTGACGTCGCGGCGCCGCTCCAGCGCCGCCGCCAGCGCCAGCGCCCGGGCGTTGAGCCTGGGATCGATGCGGTCACCGAGCTCGACCAGCAGGGCCGCGTCCCCCAGGGGGGCGATGCGCAGGCCCCTGGCGGTGCCCGCCGGCCGGCGGAGGGCGGAGCGGGAGCCGGCGCTCACGGGCTCAGCTCCCCCACCAGGTAGAGGGAGCCGCAGACCAGCACCCAGCCCTCCTCGCCCACCGCCTCCCGGGCCGCGGCCAGGGCGGCGGCGGCCTCGTCCTCCTCCTGGGCCGGCGCCGGCGCGCCCAGCGCCTGCCACGCGGCCTGGAGCGCAGCCGGCTCCAACGCCCGGTCGCCGGCGCTGGCGGCACGGGTGAAGACCACCAGCCGCGGCTTCAGCCCGCCCAGCTCCCGCAGGATGTCGCCCACGTCCTTGTCGGCCATCACCCCGAAGACGACGGCCGGCCGTTCCTCGCCGAGGAGAGCGCGCACCGAGGTCACCAGGCGCCGCATGCCCGCCGGGTTGTGGGCGCCGTCCATCAGGAGGCGCTCGCCGGCCCGCTGCAACCTCCCCGGCCAGGTGGCAGAGGCCAGGCCGGCGCCGACGGCCTCGGCCGTGGCGTCACCCATGGCGTGTGCCGCGGCCACCGCCAGGGCCGCGTTCTCGGCCTGGAAGTCGCCCAGCATGCGCACCTGGAGGCCCTGGTATGAGAAGCCCGGCCCGCACAGGTCCAACTCGCTCCCCCGCCAGCCCAGGCACCGCGCCTCCATCTCGATCTCCCGACCGAGGCGCCACAGCTCGGCCGCCCCGGCCCGGGCCGCGAACCGCTCCACGACCTCCAGAGCGCCCCCGCTGGCGCCCGTGATCACGACGTTTCCGGGCTTGATGATCCCCGCCTTCTCGGCCGCGATCTGCTCCACCGTGTCGCCGAGGTGATGGCGATGGTCGAGGCTCACGTTGGTGATCACGGCCAGGCCGAGGTCGAGGACGTTGGTGGCGTCGAGCCGTCCCCCCATCCCGACCTCGATCACCAGACGATCGGCCCGCGGGCCCAGCCAGTCGAGGGCCAGGGCGACCAGCAGCTCGAACTCGGTCGGCTCGCCCATGGCGGTGATCACCGGCCCCAGCCGCGGCCGCAGACGGTCCACGGCAGCGGCGAACTCCGCCGCCGAGATCGGCTGGCCGCCGAGCCGCACCCGCTCCGTGTAGGAGCGCAGGTGGGGGCTGGGCGTGGTCCCCACCCGCAGCCCGCGCTCCCGCAGGATGGCCTCCAGGAAGGCCGCGGTCGAGCCCTTGCCGTTGGTGCCCGCGATCAGCGCCCCACGATGTCCCCGGTGGGGGTCGCCCAGCTCGGCCAGGATGGCCCGGATGCGCTCCAGCCCCAGCTTGACGCCGAACCGGCCCAGGCCCGTGACGTAGGCCAGCGCCTGCTCGTAGCTCAGCCCGGCCGGCGCGCTTCCTCGGCCCGACACGTGTTCGCCATGAGCATGGCGCGGGTGAGCGGTCCCACCCCGCCCGGCACCGGGCTCAGCCAGCCGGCCACCTCGGCCGCGGCCGGGTCGACGTCGCCGCCCAGGCGCCCGTCCTCGCGACGGTTGACCCCCACGTCGATCACGGCCGCCCCCGGCTTCACCCAGTCGGCCCGGATCAGGCCCAGCCGGCCGGCCGCGGCCACCAGGATGTCGGCCTCGCGGCACACCTCGGCCAGGTTCGTCGTCTTCGAGTGGCACACGGTCACGGTCGCGTCCCGGCGCAGGAGCAGCAGCGCCACCGGCTTGCCCACGACGTTGCTGCGCCCGACCACCACCGCCCGCCGGCCCGCGATGGGGACCCGGTACTCGTCGAGCAGCCGGATGATGCCCGCCGGGGTGCAGGCGACCAGACCGGACTGGCCGAGCAGGAGCCGGCCGGCGTTGAGGGGGTGGAAACCGTCCACGTCCTTGGCCGGATCGACCGCGGCCACCACCGCCTCCACCTCGACCTGCGGTGGCAGCGGCTGCTGGACGAGGATGCCGCTCACCTCGGGGTCCCGGTTGAGGGACTCGACCAGGTCCACCACCTCGGAGGTGGTGGCGCTCTCGGGCAGGCGGCGGTCGGAGGTGGCGATGCCCACCCGCTCCGCGTCCCGACGCTTGAGCCGCACGTAGGTCTCCGAGGCGGGATCGTGGCCGACCAGGACCGCCGCCAGGTGGGGCCGAGGCAGACCGGCCCTGAGCCGGGCCTCGATCCGGGCCGCCACCTCGGCCAGCACCCCGGTGGCCACCCGCTCGCCGTCGACCCGGATCGCGCTCACGGCATCCTCACCCGCCGCCCGGCGGCCGTCCCCGGGCGGCTCACGCCAACCCCAGCTCCCGGCGGGCGGCCTCGGCCGCCCGCCGCATCACCAGGCCCACGTCGCCGCCGAGCCGGCGGCAGTCCTCGTACTCCGGCGCCACGTCGACCGGTCGTCCCTCCAGCTCCTTCACCTTGACCCGTACCCGGCCCATCTCCGTCTCCACCTCCAGGAAGCGCCGCCCGGCCAGCAGGCGCGAGGCGGTGGTCATGCGGACGCCCAGCGTCGTGCTCCGCCGGAGCAGCGCCAGGGCCAGCTCCCGGCTCCGCTCCGGGGGTGCGACCACGGTCACCAGGTGACCGGGCCGACCCTTCTTCATGACCACCGGGGTGATGGCCACGTCCAGCGCCCCCTCGGCCATCAGGTCCTCGGCCAGGGGGGCGAGCAGGTTGGGGGCCATGTCGTCGATGCTCGCCTCGATCACCTCCACCACCGCCGCCTCGCCCAGGCGGCGTCCAATCCACACCGCCACGGCGTTCTCCGGATCCGGCCGGGCGCCGAAGCCGTAGCCGGTCCGTTCCAGGGTGAGCGAGGGGCGCTCGAAGCGGGCGACGGTGGCCAGGATGGCCGCCCCGGTGGGCGTGACCAGCTCCGCCCTCCGCCGGTCGGGCTCGAGCACCGCACCCGTCCCCTCGAGGAGGCGGAGAGTGCCGGGGGCGGTGAACCGGCCTCCGGGGGCGGGCAGGGGCGAGGCGTGCACCTCCTCCACGCCCAGCGATTCCAGGAGCCAGAAGCAGCCGGCCAGATCGACCAGCGTGTCGGCTCCGCCCAGTTCGTGCAGGTGCAGCCGCTCGGGCGGGACG
This sequence comes from Bacillota bacterium, assembly GCA_021323605.1. Taxonomy (GTDB): domain Bacteria; phylum Chloroflexota; class Dormibacteria; order Dormibacterales; family Dormibacteraceae; genus CADDZO01. Next base: position 11,855 of record JAJPKS010000151.1, read on the forward strand.
CCGTGCACCCGGCTCTCGGCGCGGCCCAGGCGCTCCAGCGCCTCCAGGGTTCGGGCCCGCACCCGCTCCGGCAGGCCGGCCCCACGGACCACGTCCACGAGCTCGGGCAGGGTCCGAGCCGGTCCGCTCCCACACCGCACCAGCACCCGGGTGCCGCTCAGGTGGCCGCGCTCCTCGCCCCGGACCTCGATTTCGACCTCGCCCTCGAGGCCGAGCGCGGTCACGGCCGCGTTCAGCGTGGCCGGCTCGGCTCCCGCGTTCAGGAGGGCACCCAGGGCCATGTCGCCGGAGATGCCGGAAGGGCAGTCGAAGTAGGCGACGCGCGTCACCGCTCCCGCGTCACCTCGACGCCAAAGGCGCGGAACTCCCCTGGCAGCGGGGGCCGCTTGCGCACCCTGACCCGCGCACGCCGAACCCGCTCCAGGCCGAGCAAACGCTCCGCGATCCTGCCGGCCACGGTCTCCAGCAGGTGGCAGGGCTCGCCCTCGACCACCTCACGGACCAGGGCGTAGGCGTGGGCGTAGTCCACCGTGTCCTGGAGCCGGTCGCTCGCGGCGGCGTGCGAGAGATCGACGTCCAGCTCCACGTCCACGGTGAAGTGCCCCCCCAGCTCGCGCTCGGCCGGGAAGACGCCGTGGCGGCCGAAGAACGCCATCCCCTCCATCAGGATGCGGTCCAATGGTGCACCGATTGTGCCCCTTCGGGCCGCCCCGCCGTCGGTCGATTCGGACCGAAGCCTTCGGATGGCCGCAGGGCCCCCAGCAGGCCCGAGGCCTGGTGGGGACCCCACACCGGATGCCCGGGGCTGCGGCCGGATGCCCGGCCGCGCCGCTAGGCGAAGCGAACCCGCGAGGCCCGGGGGCCCTTGGGGCTCGGCTGTACGTCGAAGGAGACGCGCTCACCCCCGGTGAGCGAGTCGAAATCCACCGAGGCGTCGATCTCGCTGCGGTGGAAGAAGTACTCACGGCCGTCCTCGGCCTGGATGAAGCCGAAGCCCCGGCCCGATACGATCTTCTTGATGGTCCCGACGGACATGTCGAACTCCGCGTTTCTCGAACCTCAACCACAACCGCACGGGCCCGTTCGAGAAACCACGTCGAGGACCGTGAGCGGCCGCCTCCCCGTGAGGCGACGAATCGATTGTACCCCAGCGTCCCGCCGCCGGCCGCAGCCGCCGATCCCGGACCCACCCCGGGCCGGCGGATGAGGCGGCGGAGGCCCGGAGCGCCCGCCGCGTCCCCCGCTCCCGGCGAGGCGACCCGCGCTCAGCCGGTCACGTCGAACGCGGGCAGGTCTCCCCGTGCCGCCTGCCAGTCCAACTCCACCCCCGTGACCCGAGCCGGACGCGGCCCCGTCCGCAGGTCCTCGATCAGGGCCTCCAGTACCGGCCGGGGTCCCTCGGCCAGGCACTCCACGCTCCCGTCCGGTCGGTTGCGCACCCATCCTCGGAGCCCGGCCGCGCGCGCCCGGTCGAGTACGAAGTAGCGAAAGCCCACCCCCTGCACGAAGCCTCGGACCACCGCGTGCAGCCGGGCCATGGCCCGGCCGTCACCGACCACGTCCCCAGGGACCGACGAGCGCATCGTAGATCAAGCTACCGAGCAGGGCACAGACGATGCCGCCACCCAGGCCGGCGAGGAACCACGGGGTCCACCCGAGCCATCCCCGCATCCCCAGGTCCAGGCTGCTCAGGCTGAAGATCACGGCCAGGATCAGCCACACGGGTCTGGTCACGGGCTGGCTCCTCCGGGCCACGCCGCCGGCCGGCCCACCGCCCGGCGCCGGCCGGACGCGCCGGCGTGGTGGCGCGCGGTCCCCTCAGCCTCGCTCCCGTTGGTCATCCTCCATCGAAGCGCCGGCCCTCCTGCCGCCGGGGCCGGGACGGGGAAGGCCCGCCGCCCGACCGCCCGGTGACCATCGAGCGGAGGTGTTCCCTCCGCGGCTCGCCGCCCCGGACGACGGGCCGCCCCGGCTCGACCTCAGCCCTGACCGACACCTCCGGAGCCGGCACGCCGGCCCCCGCCCAGGCCACCGAAGCCGCCCGCCCCGGCGGGCACGATCGTGATCGAGGTCGCCCGGATGCTGCCGTCGGGCTGACGCTGTCCCTGGACGGTCACGGTCTGGTTGTTCTGGAGGTCGGACACCTGCCCGTCGACGGTCTTGCGAACGATCACCGAGGGGGCGAAGGTGACCTTGACGCTGGTGTTGCAGCGCGGGTTCTGGACGGTGAAGCCGCTGGAGGTCAGGAGCGAGATGGTCCCCGTGGCTCCTCCGCGGCCGTTCGGGCCGGCGTTGGAACGCGGCGTCGCCCCCGGGCTGGGACAGCCGGCGAAGGCAGCTCCCGCGAAGCCCTGGCCACCCTGGCCCTGGCCGAGGCCGGCGGCCGCGCTCCCGGTGCGGCTCGCCGCGTGCGCCTGGCCGAAGTTGTAGCCGCCGTAGAAGCCGGCCAGGAGGCCGATCAGCACGGCCAGCCCGGCGATCACGACCTTGATGTTCAACGCATCCTCCTCCGTTGCTCCTTCATTCGTAACGAAGCGCCTCGATGGGGTTGAGACGGGCCGCCCGGTTGGCCGGGTAGATGCCGAAGAAGAGGCCGATGCCCACCGAGACCCCGAAGGCCAGCAGCACCGAGGGCAGCGAGACGACCGTGGTCAGGCCCGTGATCAGATGGGGGAGTATCGCCGCCCCCAGAGCACCGACGACGATCCCCAGCACCCCGCCGACCGCCGACAGGAACATCGACTCGATGAGGAACTGCAACAGCACGTCGCTGCGGCGGGCCCCGATCGCCTTGCGGATCCCGATCTCCCGGGTCCGCTCGGTCACGGTGACCAGCATGATGTTCATGATCCCGATGCCGCCCACCACCAGCGAGATGGCGGCGATGGCGCCGAGCAGGATGGTGAGGATCTGGGTGGCCTGCGAGGCCGTGTTCAAGATGTCGGCCTGGTTGAGCACCTGGAAATCGGCCTGGCTGGGGTCGCTGATGTGGTGGGTCTGGAGCAGGGTGTCGGTGACCTCGGACTGCGCGGCCTGCATCGCCTGCTGACTCCGGGCCTCGACGTAGATCTGCTGGACGTTGGTGTTGCGGCCACCGAGGAGGTACGCCCAGGCGGAGGTGATGGGGACGGCCACGAAGTCGTCCTGGTTGGTGAAGCCCGAGGTCCCCTTGGGGGCCAGGACGCCGATCACCTGGAAGGCCTGGCGGTTGATGAAGACCGACTGTCCGATCGGGTCCTGGCCGCCGGGAAAGAGGTTCTGGGCCACGGTCGCCCCCAGCACCACCACCTTGGCGTCGGCCGCCACCTGGTTGGCGGAGAAGAACTGGCCCTCGGCCACCTGGTAGTTGCGCACCGAGGGGAAGTCCTGGGTGGTGCCGGTCAGGCTGGTGGCCCAGTTCTGGCTCGCGTAGGTGACCTGCGCCCGCCCCTGGGTGTTGGGGATGGCCGCGGCCACGTCGGGCGCGTTCTGGCGGTTCTGGAGCGCCTGGACGTCGGCCATGGTCAGGGTCGAGGCGGAGCCGAAGCCCTGCTGGACACCACCCGAGGTGGCGCTGCCGGGGAAGACCACGATCAGGTTCGAGCCCAGGGCCTGGATCTGTTGCTGCACGGCGGCGCTGGCACCGTTACCGACCGCCACCAGCAGGATCACGGCTCCCACCCCGATGAGGATGCCGAGCATGGTCAGGCCCGATCGCAACCGGTTGGCGGCCAGTCCGCTCCAGGCCACCCGCAGCGCCTCCAGGACGCTCATCGCCAGCCTCCTTCGGGGACGTGAGCCGCGGCCGGAGAGCGCTCGTCGGCCACGATCAGGCCGTCGCGGAGCCGGACCACCCGCTGGGCGTAGGCGGCGATGTCGGGCTCGTGGGTGATGAGGATCACCGTCCGTCCCTCGCGGTTCAGCTCCACGAACAGGCGCATGATGTCGCGACTCGACTCGGTGTCCAGGTTGCCGGTGGGTTCGTCCGCGAGCAGGATGGCCGGGTCGGTGATCAGCGCCCGGGCGATGGCCACCCGCTGCTGCTGCCCCCCGGAGAGTTCCGAGGGCTGGTGCTCCGCCCGGTCCCCGAGCCCCACCGCCTCGAGCGCGGCCAGGGCCCGGGCCCGGCGATCCCGCCGGATCCCCGAGTAGATCAGCGGCATCTCCACGTTGTGGACCGCGCTGACCCGCGGGATCAGGTTGAAGGACTGGAAGACGAAGCCGACCAGGCGGTTGCGGACCAGCGCCAGCTGGTTGTCGTCCAGCTCGGCCACGTCGATCCCCTGGAGCACGTAGCGCCCACCGGTGGGCACGTCCAGGCAGCCCAGGATGTTCATGAGGGTGCTCTTGCCCGAGCCCGAGGCGCCGATGATGGCCACGAACTCGCCCTCGTCGACGTGCAGGTCGACGCCCCGCAGGGCGGGCACCTCGACCTTGCCCATGCGGTAGACCTTGGTCACGCCCTCGAGCGTGATCATCCCCGCCCGAGGACCCCGAAGCCGCCCAGGCCGCCGAAGCCGCGCCGGGCGCCGCCGCCCGCGCCCCCGGCCGAGGTCGTCCCCAGCTGGGTCGTTGGCAGCACCACCTGCTCGCCGGGGCGGAGATCACCCTTCACCTCGGTGGCGGTGTCCCCGACCAGCCCCTCTTCGACCTCGACCGGCGTCACCTTGCCGTTGCGGTAGACGTCGACCACGGTCGTGCCTCCCTGGTTACGGATGGCCAGGTTGGGCACGTTGAGCGCGTTCTGGACCTGCTGCACGATCACGCTGGCGCTGGCGGTCATCCCCGAGCGGAGCCGGGGGTCGTTCTGGAGCAGGTTGAAGGTGGCCACGTAGTTGACCACGCTGGAGACCACCTGGGCGACCGGGCTGACGCTGAGCAGGGTGGCGGTGACGGTCAGGTTGGGGATGGCGGGGAAGGTGATCGAGGCCTGCTGACCCGGCTGCAGCCTGGCGGCGTCCACCTCGGCGAAGGGGACCACGGCCTGGAAGCTGGAGGTGTCGGCGATGGTGATGAAGGCGTTCGACCCGCCCGAGCTGGACCCGCTCGACGAGGCCCCGGAGCTCGAGGCACCGCCGGCCGAGGACCCCGACCCGCCGGAGGCACCGCCGGCCGAGGACCCCGACGAGGCGCTCCCGCCGCTCGCCGCCTGGGCCGCGCCCGAGCCGGCGCCGACGGTCTGCCCGACCGCGCCGTTGACCGCGGTCACCACCCCGGAGATCGGCGCCGTGAGGGTGGTGGCGCTCAGGTTCTGCTGGGCGGTGTTCACCTGGGCCTGGGCGGTCACGACCTGGGCCTGGGCCTGCTGGATCGAGCCCGGTCTGGGCTGGGTGGCGACGTTGAGCGCGTCCTGCGCGCTGGTGATGCTCTGCCGGGCCTGGTCCAGCCGCTGCTGGCCGCTGAGGGCGTCCGACTGCTGTTTGTCCTGGGCGCTGGTCAGGGCCTGCTGGTCGCTCGGGCACCGGGTGGCGTTGGCGGAGGCCGTGCCGCACCCGTCGGCGTTGTACTGCGCCTGGGCCTGCGCCACCGCCTGCGCGTCCTGCTGATTGGTCAGGTTCACCGAGGCGGCGGTGTCGTTGTAGGACTGCTGGGCGGCGGCCAGGTTGTGCTGGAGCTGGGTCATCTGGGCCGGCGAGGCCGGATCCTGCGCCGCCTGGAGGTTGGCCTCGGCGCTCTGCAGCTGGGCCTGGGCCTGTTGCAGCGCCGTCTGCTCGGGGGTTGGGTCGACCCTGGCCAGCACCTGTCCCGCCTGGACCTGGTCGCCGACCTTGACGTCCACCTCGGTCAGCGTCCCCCCGACCTTGAAGTTGACGCTGGCCTGGTTGGCGGGCAGGATCGAGCCGGTCCCGGTGACCGTGGCCGTCACCGTCCCCTCCGAGACCGGGACCAGCCTTCCCGGCGCCTGGGTGCTCGCGGTCGGAAAGAACACGTCCCTCACCGTCACCGCGGCCAGCACCAGCACCACGAGCACGAGCACCACCAGCAGGGTCCGCGGGCTGCGGAGCCGATCGAGGCGCCTCGAGGGCTGGGGGAGGACCTGGATGTTGCGGATCACGAATCAGCCTCCATCGCTAAGGGTCGAGAAGGATCGAGCGGAGCCGGGCCCGACCGGGGAAGGGCCGGCCCGGCGCCCGAACCGGGGGATCGTCCCGGCCGGCGGCCGGGTCGGGCCGGGGGCGCCGCCGGCGACCCTCATCCGTCCAGCTCCTCGAGACTCCAGCCCGCGGCCGAGCCGAGACGGGTGAGCACTGCGAGTCCGAGCGCGCCCACTGAGAGCAGGCCCAGGATGATCCAGCCGAGCACCGGGACCAGGCCGACGTCGAAGAACGCCAGCAACGCGACCGCGGCCGCGGCCAGTGGTGGAGCCGGCCCCAGCCGCACGCGCAGCCAGCGACCGAAGGCCAGCGCCAGGCAGGAGAGGCCGAAGAGCGTGCCCAGGGCGGTCAGGCCCCACACGAAGGCGACCCCCCAGGCGAGCACGAACGAGGTCCACATGAGCACGGTCGCGGCCAGCGCCAGCAGCAGCGCCGCCACGCCGGCGACGACGATCGACGACAGGCCCGCCCTGGCCATGCGCTCGGTGGCCCGTCGGGCCCGGGCCGGGGCCGCGATCAACACCGCCAGCGCCAGCAGGATGGCACCGGCTCCCACGCTCAGGAACCACCAGAAGGTGTACAGACCGCCCACCGGGCCGAACCGGGCGAACACCAGACCGCGGAACCCCGGCTCGAAGGGCAGCACGGGCCGGGGCTCGGGGCGGAAGGGGACGCGGCGCACCGGGAGCGGATGCGGGAAGAGGGAGCGCAGGACCGTGGAGTCGATCCAGGCCAGCAGCGCCGCCATCGCCAGCAGCCCGCCCACCAGACCGACCCACCGCCATCGCAACACGGTTCAGAGCAGCCCAGGACCCAACCTGGCGGCCAGCAACGACAGGTGGTACAGGGTGACCACCACCAGCAGCCCCGAGACCAGGAGCAGGAAGACGTCGCCGGGCGGAACCGTCGGCAGTGCGGAGAGCCCGACCCCCCAGCCGGCCAGGGCCCCCATGTCCGAGGCCGCGCGCTGCACCAGGCGGGCCAGCCCGCGGGGGCCGGAGAGGTACCAGACCACCGTCGTGAACAGCACCAGCTCGACGGCGAGCGGGCTCCAGAGCTGGAGCGGCCCGATCCGCTCGGCGCGCACGCGCGCCAGCACCCCGGGCACCAGGTCCGGAGAGGGCTCGGGAGGGGGGATGGCGTGCAGCCGGCGGGGAAGGCTGCACGCCTCCCGGTGGTGGGCCCGGCAGGCGGCGCAGTCGGCCAGGTGAGCGCGCACCGCTCCTGCCTGGGCCTCGGGGAGGTCACCGTCGACCAGGGCCTCCAGCTGCGCCCTCGCCTCCACGCACCCGGGCCGGAGCACGGACCGCTCACGCGGGGCTCCCATGGGCATCACCTCTCCTCCTCGTCCACGAGGACCCGTCGCAGCACCGCACGGGCGCGATGGAGGCGGGACTTGACCGCGCTCAGGCTGAGCCCCATGGCCGCCGCGACCTGGTCCAGGGGGAGATCGACGTAGTAGTGGAGCAGGACGGGGAGGCGCAGGTCCTCGCTCAGATCGGTCAGCGCCTGCTCCAGGGGTAGCTGGTCCTCGCGGGAGGCCGCCGGGGCCGTGAGCGGCAGCTCGACCGTCGGCGCCGGCCGCCGGCGCCGGTAGGTGGCCGCCACGTTGGCGGCGAGACGCCAGAACCAGGGCTCGAACGGTCGCTCGACGTCGAAGCGGCCCAGGTTGCGGTAGAGGCGGACGAACACCTCCTGGGCCAGGTCCTCCGCCTCGTCCGGATCCCGCAGGAACTGGTAGGCGAAGCCGTACACCCGCCGCTGGTAGCGGCGGACCAGGGTCTCGAAGGCGCCCAGGTCGCCTCCGCGCGCGGCGCGAGCCAGTTCGTGCGGCTCCGTCACACCGGCACGATGCAGGCGGAGCGCACTCGCCGTCCATTCCTGCAGCACGCCAGGAATTACAGGGCGGGAGCCGAGCCGGTTGCGAGCCCGCCTGTTAAAGCTTTGTAAGCGCC
>JAJPKS010000470.1 GCA_021323605.1 Bacillota bacterium
AGGTGACGGCGACGCCGAGGACGTCCAGGGCCACCTCAGAATCGCTCCGGGAACAGCAGAGCCACGAAGAGGTAGATGGTCACCAGCAGCGCGAGCACGCCGGCGAGCGCCTCGAGCGCCATCAGGGCAGCTCCCTCAACCCGACCACGTAGAGGAAGCTCGCGGCCGTCAGCAGGAGCAGGAAGCCCAGCATCCAGACATCGAGTGGCATGCCTCGACCGTAGGCGGCGACGCCTCAACGGCGGCTCAACGAGACCGCGGCCCGAGCGCGCCTGCCCCCGCTAGAGGGGGTCTGGGGGTCTGAAAGGCCTGGGGTGCAGCTCGTGCCGGGCGCTGGGGCACGCTCGAGCCATGGCCAGGTCGGCGACGCCTCGCGCCGCCCTCACCGCCGAGCCGCAGGCTGACCTCCAGCGACGGCCGAGGCAGCCGACGCCTCCCCGACGGCGGCGACGGCGCCGGGGACGCATCCGCATGGCAGATCGGGGCTGGCCGCACCTCAGATCGCAGCGCACCTGGGCCTGGATTGCGCCACCGTCCGTCGGGCCACCCGCCGGCTGACCCGGGGGGCCGCAGAGCTGGGGATCTGGGCGCTGGCCCAGCTGGCCCGCTGGCTGGCCTGGGCTCGGGGGCCACGATCCACCCGCAGCGGTTGCGCGTGCGCTGGCGCCAGCGCGGCTGGAGCGGGGTGCGCCCAACCCATCGGCCGGTGGGGTCATCCGGCGGGCCAGGGTGAGCGCCATCGCCAGGGGGACGGCGGTTCCCGAGCTCACGGGAGATGCCCGTGCCCTCGGCCAGCCACCGGCAGCGGACCAGCCAGGCCAACGTCCGTCCCCCACCCACCGCCGTGGCACCACCGCCAAGCCCGGCGCCTCCCCCATCACGGCGCGTGACCGCCTCCGCCTGACCCCTGCCGCCCGCTGGGCCAGGCCAGGAAGGGCCCCCGGCCTGCCAGGCCCGCCCAGCCGAGGAACGGCCTCGCGGATCCCACCTAGCTGCCCAGCCCCTCGCCGTCGCCCACCTCGGCGGCGGTCACGAGGGCCTCGGGCACGATCTGCCGGTGTCGGTCAGCAGGTGGCATCGGCGGCCCCTCTCGCCCCCGTCGTCGCCATGTGCCCCCTCTCAGGGTCGGCTGGCCCTGGCGCCTCCGCCCCCGCAGCGCCGCCACAGCGACCCTCGACCCGCCAGCTGCGCCGGTGGTGGTCCACCATCTGCCGAGGGGCAGGTCGTGCGGCGGCAGCCGCACGCGCACCCCGCCCGCGCCCAGCGCACCAGCGTCGATCTCCCGCCGGGGGTGTAGGGCCGGCCTCCCGGGTGGGATCGAGGGCTCGACCGGCCCCCACCCGGCATCGGAGGGATCGGTGGGAGATCCACGTCGGCCGGGCATCACTGTCACCTCACGCCGAAGCCAGCCACCTTCCCAGAAGGCCACCTAGTTTGCGCTTCCCAGACACCCTCTAGCGCTCGGGGTTGGGCGGCCCGCCCAGCCGGTAGCCGCGGCTGCCCACGCTGACGATGATCTGGGGGTGATGAGGGTCGTCCTCGAGCTTCTGACGGAGCCGCTGGACGAACGTCCACAGGTAGTTCCGCTCGTGGACATGGGAGGGGCCCCAGACGTCGCGGAGCAGCGTGCGATGGTCCACCACCGTGCCCGCCTCGCGGGCCAGGCGGGCGAGCAGGCCATACTCGGTCGGGGAGAGCCTGACTTCCACCCCCGACCTCGTCACCGAGCGGCGCCGGAGGTCGACCACGACCTCGCCGACCTGGATGGCGGGAGCGGCCACGGCCTCCGGGTGCGCCCGGCGGGGCACGGCCCGGATGCGGGCCAACAGCTCGTCGGCGCCGAAGGGCTTGGCCAGGTAGTCGTCGGCGCCCAGGTCCAGGGCCTGCACCTTGTCGCGCTCCTCGCCGCGGGCACTGACGACGATGACCGACGGCGTCCGGCCGGTCCCCAGCGAACGCAAGATCTCCCAGCCGTCCACGAAGGGCAGCCCGATGTCGAGCAGCAGCACGTCGTAGGCGCCGGCTCTCAGCATCCTCGATCCCATCGCCCCGTCGCCGGCGAGGCTGAGGTCGTGGCCGCTCCGCTCCAGGATCGACCGGATCGCGTCGCGCATGGCCGGGTCGTCCTCGACGACCAGGATCCGGGCCATCACCCCATGGCCTCCGCCAGCGGCAGGGTGAAGCGGAAGCAGGCGCCCGGGCCGTCATCGTCCTCCAATCTCACCGAGCCAGCATGGGCCTCGACCAACCCCTTGACGATGGCCAGGCCGAGGCCGGTGCCCGTCGGTCGGCCCGTCTCCTCCGTCACTCCCCGGGTGAAGGGATCGAAGAGCCGATCTCGCAGCTCCTCCGGGATGCCGGGGCCATGGTCGCGAACCCGCACCGCGACCCAGCCCTGTCCCTCGGGCTCGATGCCGACCTCGATCGCGGTGCCCGGGGGCGCGAAGCGGTCGGCGTTAGCGAGCAGGTTGTCCAGGATCTGGAGCAGGCGTCCCCAGTCGGCGAGCACGTCGAGGTCGGCCGCCAACTCCTCCCAGGCGACCCTTCGCCCGGGCGAGGCCCGGTGCAGCCGCTCGACGGCGGCCTCGATGGCGTCGGCCAGCCGCACCGGCTCAAGGCGCAGCTCCAGGGTGCCGTTCTCGATCACGGCCAGGTCGAGCATGTCGTCCACCAGCGCCTTCAGCCGCTGCGCCTCCTCGGCGATGACCCGCAGGCGTGGCTCGACCTCGGCCCGGCCGTCCGCCGCCGGCGCCGTGCTCTCGGTCAGGATCGTGCCCAGGGGCGTGCGCAGCTCGTGGGAGACGCTGGCCAGCAGCTGGCGACGGGACCGATCCAGCTCCTGCAGCGCCCGGACCTGCTCCTGGCTGCGGGCCAGGGTGAGGGCGGCCTTGGCCGCCGCCGCCTGCTCCTTGTTGAGTCTGGCCAGCTCGGCGTTGGCCTGGCGCAGGCTCTCGGCCAGGGCCCTGGCCTCCAGGAGGGCTCGGCGCCGATGGGAGGCCAGGAGGCCGACGACCCCAGCCGTAGCCATGAAGGCGAGCAGGTTGACGATGTCCTGCTCGTCAGCGATGGTGAGGGTGCCGACCGGGGGGACGAAGAAGAAGTCGACCAGCAGGAAGCTGAGGGCGGCGGCGGCGACCGACGGCCACAGCCCGTCCAGGACGCCCAGCACAGCCACCAGCCCCAGGTAGACGAAGACGTAGTCGCGCCGCTCTGGGCCCCCCAAGTGGGCGAGCACGGCCGTCACCGCGGCGGGCCCGATCAGGGCGCCAGCCCAACCGACGATCCGGGCGACTCGTGCTCGTCGGGGCACCGCTTCCAGCATGCCCTCCACGGCCAGCCAAGGAGCGACGCTGGCTTCCTTCCGGGGCCGAGCTACGCCGACGATGAGCCGGCGAGGACCAGCCGGCCGTCGACACACCGAACCTCGGCTAGGGGGTAGAAACAGAGCCTTGACCCCCTCTCCGCGGAGCGCACGCCGACACGACGGGGGACACGATCCCGGGTCATCCCCACCGCCTCGATCCGACCCAGAGACTCGCCGGCCTCGTTGAAGAGCTCCTGGCCCCAGAGGTCCGCGACGGTTGGAGCGTCCACGTCCTCGACGCTACCCACGCCGGCCTCAACGCTTCCTCAACGAGTGGGCCCCGCGGACGCAACCAGGCTTGTCGGCGTCAACAGCCGCACGGCCCCGAGCACCCCGCCAGCGCCCTGCGCCGGAACGCGTCCGCAGAAGCTCTCGATGACCCGAACGACGGCCATGGCCACGCCCCCTCCGAGCTGGAGTCCTCGAGCGGTCAGCCCAGCCCGCCGAAGAACCCGGCCAGCAGCGCTGCCAGCTCGACCGGGGCCTCCAGGTTGGGGAAGTGACCGACCCCCTCCAGGACGTGCAGCCGGGCCCCGGGGATGGCCCGCGCCATCAGCTCCGCCGAGCGGACGTAGGCCGGGTCCCGGTCGCCGGCCACGACCAGGGTGGGGACGCCGACCTCCCCCAGCCGCTCCAGCAGCGAATCGGCGCTCGCGATCGCCTCCAGGGCCAGGGCCGTGCCCTCGGCCGGGTTGGCGGCGCTGATCGCCCGCACCCGTCCGTGGTGGGCGTCCTCGGGTGAGGTCCAGAGCCCGACGGCCTCGCCCGGGCCGCGCTCCCGGGCGACGGCGGCCAGCCGGCGGAGGCGCTCCCGGCCGGCCGCGTCCGGGGCCTCGGCGCGGGCCGAGATCACGGCCAGGCCGCGCGCCCGCCCCGGGAAGCGCAGCGCGTGCTCCAGCGCCACCCGTCCCCCCATGGAGTGGCCGGCGTGGAAGAAGGCCGTCAGCCCCAGGCGCCGGGCCAGGTCCTCGACGTCCTCGGCCAGGTCGGCGTAGGTGAAGGGGCCGGACGCCGGCGTCTCCCCCCGCCCCCGCCCGTCCACGGCGACCACGGTGAACCGGTCCTCCAGGGCCTCGGCCACCTCCGCCCAGGACCGCGAGCTCTCGATCACGCCGTGGGAGAGCAGCAGCGTCGGCCCCCGGCCGCGGATCCGATGGGCGGGGATCACCGGTAGAGCCGCCCGCGCATGGCCTCGACGATCTCGGCCGCCAGCCCCGGCACCGCCGCCGGATCGACCCCTCCGGAGGCCAGGCACCGGGCCAGCTCGGCCTGGAGTCGCTCCCGGATCACGCCCCGGATCCCGGCCGGGTAGGCCCACACCGCGGCGTTGACCGCGTCTTGGAGCTCGTCCGTCCAGACCGCCTCGTAGGCGGCCCGCTCCGGGCCCTGCTCGAAGTCCGGCGGCGGCCGCCGTCGGAGCCGGGCGCGCAGGGCCTCGGTCGCGGCCAGGTCGAGAACGCCGTCGACGACCACCACGCCGTAGCGCTCGCGCGCCGCCGCCTCGCTCACGTAGCCGTCGAGCACGTCCTCCCAGACCAGCTCCGGGGGCCGTTCCAGGGCCCAGCCGTAGCCCGCCCCGCAGGGCGTCCCGATCTCCAGCCGGTCCCCCGGCTCCAGCTCCAGGAGGTCGATCTTGGGCAGCTCCTCGACCTCGCCTCCGGCCCGCACCACCCGGGCGAAGCCCTGGCTGCCGGGCTCGCCCCCGGCCCGGCCCCAGGGCCGGAAGTGGAAGCGCTCCAGGCCCCGGCAGGTGACGGTGGCGCGGGGGGAGAGCACCCGGAGGGCGTAGTCGAGGCCGAGGCCGCCCCGGGAGCGGCCGGGGCCGCCCCCGTCCGAGCGCAACCCGTAGCGCTCGACCAGGACCGGGGCGTCGTTCTCCAGCACCTCGGTGGGGATGTTGCGGTAGAAGCCGGCCACGAAGTCCACCCCGTCGGTCCCGTCCGCCTCCGGCCGGCCGCCCGACCCCCCGATCAGGGGCTGGAGGATGCTGACCCGGTTGATCCCGGTCTCGAACTCGGGGGCGGCGACGAACGCGATCGCGCCCTGGCCGCCGCCGCAGGCCGGGATCTGGTCGGGGACGGCCCGGGCCAGGGCGCCCATGATCACCTCGGGGATGCGGAACATGGTCGCCTGGCGGGCTCCCACCGGCGCCCGGGGCTCGGGGTTGAGGAGGCTGCCCCGCGGCGCCACCACCCGCACCGGCCGCATCATGCCCGAGTTGTAGGTGAGGTCCGGGACCCGGCTCCGGAAGTAGTTGACCAGGGCCGGCACCACCATGTTGTGGCCGGGCTTGCCGTGGGTGGTGAGGTTGAGCGCCAGCGGCACCTGGGGGTCGGTGCGGGAGAAGTCGAGGGTCAGCTCCGAGCCCTCGACGACCAGGTCGAGCTTGATCCGGACGGGGTTGGCCCGGCTGCCCCCGAAGTCGGCTTCGAGGTAGTCGGAGAAGGTGTAGGTGCCGTCGGGGATGGCCGCGATCACGGCCCGGGCCTGGCCCTCGGCGTGGGCCAGCACGCCCTCGATCCCGCGCTCGACCGTCTCCGTGCCGTAGGCGTCGATCAGCTCCCGGAAGCGGCGCCGGGCGGTGCGCAGGCCGGCCATCTGGGCGCGCAGGTCGCCCCGGTTCAGCTCCGGGGAGCGGGTGTTGGCCATCAGGATGGCGAGCAGGTCCCGGTTCAGCTCCCCGTCCCGGCAGAGCCGGGTGGGAGGGACGATCAGGCCCTCCTGGAACATGTCCCGGGCGCTGGGGCTGACGCTTCCCGGGACCAGGCCGCCCACGTCGGTGGCGTGGACGAAGCAGAAGGCGAAGGCCACCGGCCGGGGGCGGTCGGGGGCGAAGAGCGGGGTCCAGAGGAAGAGGTCGGGCAGGTGGGTGACCATGCCCCCCGAGGTCTCGGGATCGTTGGTGAGGTAGACGTCCCCCTCCCGGTAGTCGTCGACGGCGGCGACGGCGGTGTCCATGGGGGTGCCGATGGTGATGAAGATGCCCATGTCGTCGGGGGCCATGAAGACCTCACCCCCGGGGCTGACCAGGTAGGCGCCGAAGTCCGCCGTCTCCTTGACGAAGACGGTGTGGGCGGCGTTGCGGATCACGCCGCCCAGCTCCCGGACCAGGCCCATGAAGCGGTTGCGCAGGACCTCGACCATCACCCCGTCGGGGAGCGGCTCAGGCATCGAACCCTCCCACCAGGTCGCCGGCCCCATCGACCTCGACGAAGGCCCCCGGGGGCACGAAGGTGGTGGTGCCGTACTCGGTGATCACGGCCGGCCCTCGCACCCGCTCGCCCGGGGCCAGTCCGGCCCGCGCCCGCACCACCGCCTCCAGCTCGACCCCGGCGTGGTGGAGGCGGCGACGGCCCTCGGCGCCCTCGCCCGGGGTCCAGGTCAGAGCCGGCTTGGGCGTGACCGCGATCACGTGGGCGCGGGCGTTGACGATCTCGACCCGGCCGGAGCGGTCGGGGTCGCCGTAGACCCGGTCGTAGGCGGCAAGGAACGCCTGCCGCACCCGCTCCCGGAGGCCGGGCCCCAGGTCGGGGGGCAGCTCGACCGGGATCTCGTAGCTCTGGCCCCCCTGGCGCATGTCGGCCGAGAGCCCGACCCGCACCTCGCCCACCTCCAGCCGCTGCTCGGCCACCCATCCCTCCGCCTCCCGGCGGAGGTCCTGGAACACCGCCCGCAGCCGCTCCTCGGGCACCCGGTCCAGGTCGGCGTAGACGGTCGAGACGAAGTCCGCGCGGAGGTCGGCGAGCAGGCAGCCGAGGGCGCAGAAGGTGCCCGGCGAGGGCGGGATCACGACCCGGCCGAACCCGGCCTCGCGGGCCAGGCGGAAGGCGTGGGTGGGCCCGGCGCCGCCGTAGGCGAGGAGGGCGAACTCCCGGGGGTCGGCCCCATGCCGGGCCATCAGGGGCAGGAGTCGGGCGTACATGGTGGCCGTGGCCACCTGCAGGATGGCCTCGGCCGCCCCCTCGGGGCCGGTGCCGAGCCGCTCGCCCAGCCGCCGGCAAGCGTGCCGGGCCGCCTCCACGTCCAGCTCCATCTCGCCCCCGAGCAGGTCGCCCAGGATCCCCAGGGCGACGTAGGCGTCGGTCACGGTGGGCTCGCTGCCGCCCCGACCGTAACAGACCGGACCGGGACGGGAGCCGGCGCTGCGAGGGCCGACCTTGAGCAGGCCGGAGGGGTCGAGGGCGGCGATCGAGCCGCCCCCGGCGCCGACGCTGGAGACGTCGACCGAGGGCATCACCACCGGGAACTCGCCCACCGTGGCCTCGGTGGTGGTGTGGACGGCGCCCCCCACCACCAGCCCGATGTCGGCGCTGGTCCCGCCCATGTCGAAGGCGACCAGGTGGTCGAACCCGGCCCGGCGGCCCAGGTGGGCGGCGGCGACGACCCCGGAGGCGGGCCCCGAGAGCAGCGTCTCCACCGGGCGCCGGGCGGCGCCGGCGGCGGTGGTCACGCCCCCGCTCGACTTGGTGGCGAGCACGGTCGCGCGCACCCCCAGCTCGCGCAGGGCCGCCTCCAGGCGGTCGTAGTAGCGGCGCAGCACCGGGGCCAGGTGGGCGTCGATGACCGTGACCTCGGTGCGCTCGTACTCGCGCTGCTGGGGCCAGACCTGGCTGGAGGTGGTGACCGCGAGGCCCGGGAAGCGGCGCCGGATGGCGGCCGCCGCCCGGCGCTCGTGGGCCGGGTTGCGGTAGGAGTGCAGGAAGGAGACGGCGATCGACTCGCAGCCGGCGGCCAGCAGCTCCGCCGCCGCCGCCACCACCTCGGCCTCGTCCAGGGGCCGGACCTCGGTGCCGTCGTGGAGCAGCCGGCCCCCGACCTCGCGGATGTCACGGCGCGGGACCAGCGGGCGCGGGCGGCGGACGTGGAAGCCGGGCGCGCCCTCGAGCCGGAGACGGCGGAGCTGGAGCACGTCCCGGAAGCCACGGGTCACGATCAGGCCGACGCGGGCGCCCGAGCGCTGCAGCAGCGTGTTGAGGGCGACCGTGGTGCCGTGGGAGAAGAGGGCGACCTCGCCGCCGCCGGCCAGCAACCGCCGGAAGCCCTCGATCACGGCCTCCTCGGGGTCAGCGCTGGAGGGGATCTTGAAGGCGGAGAGACCGGCCGCCTCGTCGACGGCGACGAAGTCGGTGAAGGTGCCGCCCACGTCCACCCCGACCCGGACCGCCATGGCGCGATGCTAGTCGAGGCCGGCCATCGTCGTTCACGGCGATGTGCGATAGTTCCATCGGCGACAGCGATGGAGCTTCGCGACCTCCGCGCCTACCTGGCCGTGGTCGAGACCGGGCGGTTCACGCTCGCCGCCGAGCGCCTGCACCTGGTCCAGTCGGCCGTCTCCGACGCCGTCGCCCGCCTGGAGCGCGAGCTGCGGGTGCGGTTGCTCGACCGCCGCCGGAGCGGGGTGCGGCCGACGCCGGCCGGCGAGGAGCTGGTGCGCTGGGCGCGCCTGCTCGTCAACGCGGCCGAGCGCGCCCAGCGGGAGGTGCCGGCGCGGGCCGCCCGGCCCCGGGGATGGCTGAGGCTGGGGCTGCTACCGACCCTGGTCCCCCTGGTGCTGCCGCCCCTGCTCCGCACCCTCCGCACCCGACAGCCCGAGATCGGGCTGCGGGTCCACGAGGGCCTCGCCCCCGGGCTGCTGGAGCGGGTCCGCACCGCCGACCTCGACCTGGTCGTGCTCTTCTTCCCCACCGAGCGGACGCCCGAGCTGGAGTTCGTCGAGGTGGCCTCGCGCCCGCTCTCGGTGATCGTTCCGCGGGGACATCCCCTGGCCGGGCGCCGGGCCGTGCGCATGCGCGAGCTGGAGGCGGAGCGCTGGGTCACCTATCCTCCCCGCAACCCGGGGCGGCTGTGGCTGGAGGAGGCCTGTCACCTGGCCGGCTTCGTCCCCCGGATCGCGGCCGAGGTGGAGACCGCGGCCCAGCAGCGGATCTTCGTCGAGGCCCGGGCCGGGATCGCCATGCTCCCCTTCCAGCCCCCGCGCGGGGGCGGCGTCCGGGTCCTGCGGCTCGGCCCGCCCGTGCCCGAGTTCCGGGTCGGCTACGCCTTTCACCCTCGCCTGGACGGTCTGGGAGCGGTGGTGCGGCCGCTCCTGGACGAGGTCCTGGGCGACCGGAACGGCCTCGGCCGGCCGTCCCCGACCCGATAATGGGCTCGTGATCTCAGCCGGGCGCTCCGCGGCATGAGCCCGGCCCGAGCCCTCCGCTCCGGAGGCGTGGTGGCGGGGTGAGGGTGGCCGAGGCGCTGGCCGGCGCCCTCCTGGAGCTGGGGATCGACACCGCCTTCGGGCTGGTGGGGAGCGGCAACTTCCACCTCACCGGCGCCCTGGTCAGGGGCGGGGGGCGGTTCGTGGCCGCCCGTCACGAGGGGGCGGCGATCACCATGGCCGACGCCTACACCCGGGTCTCGGGCCGGCCCTGCGCCTGCACCGTCCACCAGGGGCCGGGGATGACCAACCTGATGACCGGCCTGACCGAGGCGGCCAAGGCCCGCACCCCCCTGCTGGTCCTGGCCGCCGACTCGCCCGCCGCCGCGCTGCGCTCCAACTTCCGGATCGACCAGGCCGGCCTGGCGGCGGCGGTGGGCGCGCTGCACGAGCGCGCGGGCTCGCCCGAATCGGCCCTCGCCGACCTGGCCCGGGCCCACCGCCGGGCCCGGCTGGAGCGCCGGCCGGTGGTGGTGAGCCTGCCCATCGACGTCCAGGAGAGCCCCGCCCCCGACCTCCCCCTGCCCGGGCCGGCTCCGCCTCCCGCCCCTCTCCGGCCGCCGGCGGAGGCGGTGGCCCGGGCCGCCGACCTCCTGGTCGCCGCCCGCCGCCCGCTGGTCCTGGCCGGCCGGGGCGCGGTCCTGGCCGGGGCCGGGGAGGGGCTGGCACGTCTGGCGGAGGCGGCCGGCGCCCTGCTCGCCACCTCGGCCATGGCCAACGGCCTCTTCGCCGGCCAGGACTTCGCCCTCGGCGTCGCGGGCGGGTTCGCCGCCCCCTTCGCCGCCGAGCTGATCCGGGATGCCGACCTGGTGCTGGCCTTCGGGGCCACGCTCAACATGTGGACCACCCGGCACGGCCGCCTGCTCGGCCCCGCGGTCAGGGTGGTGCAGGTGGACGTGGAGGCGGG
>JAJPKS010000327.1 GCA_021323605.1 Bacillota bacterium
CGTCCCCATGGTCGGCGGCCGCCACGCCTCCTGGGAGGAGGCGCTGACGGCCCTGGTCGAGGCGACGGCGGGGCGCGGTCGTCGGCTCGGCATCTCGCTCCCCCAGGACGTCACCAACGAGGAGCTGTACCTCCTGAGCCGCCTGCTGGCCGGTCCCTGGAAGGGAGCCAGGGTGACGCTCGAACGCCGTACGCTGCTGCCACCTCCGCCGCCGGACACCCTGCCCATCCGGGATCTCGACACCTGCCGGGCGGTGGTGGTCGTGGCCTCCGACACCGCGGACGACGTCCCCATCGTCAACCTTCGCGTCAAGAAGGCGGTGAAGAAGCTCGGGGCCCGACTGCTCATCGTCCATCCCCGGGATCTCGACCTGGACCGCTGGCCGCACGCCGTGCACGTCCGGCCCGAGCCCGGCGGGGCCGCCGCCGCGGTGCGGGCCCTGTCCGGCCACGAGCTGCTGGGCGAGGGACCGGTCGGCATCCTGTGGGGCGACGGCCGCGGGACCGAAGACGTCGGGGAGCTGGCGGCGGCGGTGGCCGAGCTGGCGGCGGCGGTGGGGGGACGGCAGATGCCGCTGTACCGCGCCACCAACGAGCGCGGGGCGCTGGCGGCCGGGGTGGTAGGGCCGCCCGACGACCTCGACGGCTGCGAGGCCGTGATCTGCTGGGGACCGCCGCCCTCGGGTCGCATCCCCGCCGGGGCTCGCTTCGTCGCCGTCTGGGACGTGCTGCTCAGGCCCGAGCACGGCCGGCCGGACGTGGTCCTCCCCGATCTGAGCTTCGCCGAGACCCAGGGAAGCTACACCAACCTCGAGGGACGGGTGCAGTTCGTACGCCCCGCCCTGGTCGCCCGGCCTCCGCTGCGCGAGGGCTGGGAGGTGCTCACGGAGATCGGCCAGCGCCTGGGCGTGGCCGGTATGGAGTACGTCGGCATCTTCCAGGTCCAGCGCGAGGCCGCTCGGGCGATCCCGGCCTTCGCCCCTCTGGCCGGGCCGCCCGACCCCGAACCCGAGCCGACCCCGGTCCTCTACGGCCCTGCCCGACCATGAACGTGGTGCTCACCATCCCCAACCCGGGCGGCGTCTGGACCAACCCCATCCTCCACTGGGTGATCGTGGTCGCCGCCATGCTGGTGCTGGTCTTCGTCCTGCTCACGGCCGCGGCCTACACGGTCTGGTTCGAGCGCGTCGCCCTCGGCCGTCTCCAGCGCCGGCCCGGTCCCAACCGCGTGGGACCATTCGGCCTCCTCCAGCTCGCCGCGGATGGCGTGAAGCTCGCCACCAAGGAGAGCTTCGCGCCGCGCGACGTGGACCCGGTCCTCTACGTCGCCGCGCCAGCCATCATGGTCGCGGCCGCCTTCCTCGCCTGGGCGGTCGTCCCGGTGGGGATCTGGTACGGGCTGACCTACTGGATCGCCAACCCCAACATCGGCATCCTGCTGGTCTTCGCCGTGAGTTCGATGAACGCGTACGCGCTGCTGCTCGGCGGCTGGGCCTCGAACTCCAAGTACTCGCTGCTGGGCGGGCTCAGGTCCGCGGCCCAGCTGATCAGCTACGAAATGGCCCTGGGCATGTCCCTGGTGCCCGTCTTCATGATCGTGGGCAGCCTCAGGCTGAACGACATCGCCAACTTCTCGGTGCACTGGGGTCCGTACCAGGGGCCGATCCCGCTGATCATCGTCGCCCCGCTCAGCTTCATCATCTACATGATCTCGGCCGTGGCCGAGACCAACCGGGTCCCCTTCGACCTGCCCGAGGCCGAGCAGGAGCTGGTGGGTGGCTATGTGACCGAGTACTCCGGTCTCAAGTTCACCGCCTTCTACCTGGGCGAGTACGTCAACATGATCACGGTCGCGACGCTCGCCTCCCTGATCTTCTTCGCCGGCTGGAACCCCACCTTCTGGTGGCTGCCGGCGTTCGTGCCCTTCCTCGCCAAGATCATCGTCTTCCTGTTCCTGTATCACTGGCTCCGCACCACCCTGCCCCGGTTGCGCTACGACATGCTGATGCGGCTGGGCTGGAAGGTCCTGCTCCCGTTGGCGATGCTCAACGTGGCGGTGACGGCGGTGGTGCTGGTGGCCGTCACCTAGGGTCATTGGGTCATGGCAGAAGAGAACGGAACACGTTCTCAGCGGACGGAGCCCGCATCCGGGTCGTCCTCGAGGGAGGCCCCCCCGCGGCGAAGCGTGATGCGCGACGTGGCCGCCCTGGTGGTGGGGATGAAGACCACCCTCTCCGAGGGCCTGCGACCGGTCGTCACCACGCAGTACCCGGAGGAGAAGTCGCCCCGCTCGGTGCGCTACCGGGGCCGTCACTACCTCCGCCGGTACGACAACGGGTTGGAGCGCTGCATCGGCTGTGAGCTGTGCGCGGCCGCCTGCCCGGTGGGGTGCATCCTGGTGATCGCCGCCGAGAACACCGAGGAGCACCGGGTCAGCCCCGGGGAGCGCTACGCCAAGGTCTACGAGATCAACATGCTCCGGTGTATCTTCTGCGGCTACTGTCAGGAGGCTTGCCCGGTCCAGGCGATCGTGCTCGGACCCGAGTACGAGCTCTCCGACACGAGCCGCGAGAAGTTCATCTACACGAAGGAGATGTTGCTCGAGCCCAACCCGGCCCAGCAGGAGCCGGTCTACGTTCGGCCCGCTGCCACCTCCGACGGTCAGGAGGGAGGCTGAGGTGCTGGCGGTCGCGGTCTTCTGGATCATGGCCGTGCTGGCGGTGCTGGGCGGCCTGGGGGTGATCGTCTCCCGACAGCCCATTCGCTCGATCTTGAGCCTGGTCGTGGTCATGCTCGCGCTCTCGGTGCTGTTCCTGCTGCTCTCCGCGCAGTTCGTGTTCGCCGTCCAGGTGATCGTCTACGCGGGCGCGGTGATGGTCCTCTTCCTCTTCGTGGTGGCACTGCTGGGCCCGGGCCGAGAGCGGCGCGGAGGCCGTTTGCGCTTTCAGTGGTGGCTCGGATCGCTGGTGGGGCTGGTCTTCGGGGGCTTCATCTACTCGATGCTGCAGGGAGCCCGCTTCCGGCCTCCCCAGCACACCGATCTCTCCACCTTCGGGACCGTGCAGGAGATCGGCCTGGGCATCTTCACCAGGTTCCTGTACCCCTTCGAGCTGACCTCGGTCCTGCTCCTGGTGGCGGCGGTGGGGGCCATCTATTTGAGCCGCGGCGGGCGGGTCGGCGAAGGCCGTGGCGCGGCCGCGGACGACGGGCGAGTGCGCGGGGAGGAGGAGCCGCATGCCTGATTACGGGCAGATCACGATCGGCGGCGGAACCTTGAGCGCCGCCTGGTTCCTGGGGCTGGCCGCGATCCTGTTCACCCTGGGCGCGATCGGCGTGCTGGTTCGACGTAACCCTCTGATCATCCTGATCTGCATCGAGCTGATGCTCAACGCCGTCAACCTGACGTTGATCACGTTCGCTCGACAACTCCAGGATCTCGACGGTCAACTCTTCGCCCTGATGACCATGACGGTGGCCGCCGCCGAGGCCGTGGCGGGGCTCGCCATCCTGGTCGACATCTCCCGGCTGCGGGAGGTGGAAGACGTCGACGAATTGAACGAGCTAAAGGGATAGCGCATGCCACTGCAGGCCATCACACTGGTGATCCTCGCGCTGCCTGCCGCGGGCAGCGCGGCGCTCGGTCTGGGCGCCTTGAAGGTGCCCCGGCGTCTGGTCCAGGTGGTCGGCCCGGGCACGGTCTGGGTGGCGTTCCTGTGCTCCCTGGTCCTGTTCATGGACCAGTTCGCGAACGGCGGCAAGCCGCATGACTTCACCTACTGGACCTGGCTCTCGAGCGGCGCCCTGCAGGTGCCGGTGGACCTGTTCGTCGATCGACTGTCGGTTTTCATGTGCCTGGTCGTCACCGGGGTGGGCGGGCTCATCGTCACCTACTCCAACGGGTACATGGAGCATGAGACGGATGGCAGCTACGCGCGCTTCTTCTGCTACATGGACCTCTTCATCACGTCCATGCTGCTGCTCGTCCTGGCCGGCAACCTGGTCCTCCTCATCGTGGGTTGGGCGGGGGTCGGCCTCAGCTCCTACCTGCTGATCGGCTTCTTCTACTGGCGCTGGAGCGCGGTCGTCGCAGCGCGCAAGGCGTTCGTGATGAACGTCATCGGCGACGTCGGCATGATCCTGGGCACGTTCGTGCTCTTCGCCGCCTACCACTCGGTCACCTACCGAGGTATCTTCGCCGCGCTCCCGAGGACGGACTCCCCCTTGCTGGAGCTGGCCGCCTTCCTTTTCCTGGTGGGTGCGGTGGCCAAGTCGGCCCAGCTGCCGCTGCACACGTGGCTGCCCGATGCGATGGAGGGTCCGACTCCGGTGTCGGCGCTGATCCACGCCGCCACCATGGTCACCGCCGGCGTCTACCTGGTGGGACGCCTGCACCCCGTCTACGACCTGGCCTGGGCCGCGCACGGGGCGGTGGCGTTGATCGGGGCCGTGACCGCGCTCTTCGCGGCCTCCATCGCCATCGTCCAGACCGACATCAAACGGGTGCTGGCCTACTCCACCATGAGCCAGATCGGATACATGTTCCTGGCCGTGGGGGTGGGCGCCTACGCGGCCGGTTTCTTCCACCTGATGGCCCACGCGTTTTTCAAGGCGCTGCTCTTCCTCGGCGCCGGCAACGTCATCCACGCCATGAACGACGAGCAGGACATGCGCCGGTACGGTGGCCTCTGGGGGCAGATGCGGGGGACCTCGATCTGCTTCCTGGTCGGGTCGCTGTCGTTGGCCGGCATCATCCCCTTCGTCGGCTTCTGGTCCAAGGAGGTCGTGCTCGGCGACGCCTTCAGCAAGCCCGACCCCAGCGGCTTCCCCCAGGCCATGTGGGCCATCGGCTTCGCCACCGCCGTCCTCACCGGCTTCTACACCGGGCGCATGTGGTGGATGGCCTTCGCCGGCAGGCCGTCGCCGGAGCGACCGGTGTCGCGGCCGCACGAGGCTCAGGCGGTGATGATGGTCCCGGTGGTGGTCCTCGCCGTGTTGAGCACGGTGGGCGGCTTCCTGCAGATCAACGCCGGGTTCCATCCCGGATGGAAGCTGATCGAGGACTGGCTGACGCCGACCTTCGGTCCCCTTCCCTGGCAGGCTCGAGACCTGGAGTATTTCCCGACCGCGGCCACCCTCCTCCTGGCCGGGCTGGCCTTCTGGCCCATCGCCGATGCCTTCTATCGCCGTCGGGTCTGGTCGGTCTGGTCGGAGCGCCTGCCCTTCCTGCAACGCCTGCTGGAGCGGAAGTACTACCTGGACGAGCTCTACGACCTCCTCTTCGTCCGACCCATGGACGCCGCCGCCGAGTCCGGCGACCATCTCCTGGAGGCGCCGGTGATCGACGCCGCGCCCACGGGCGTGGCGATGACGGCACGGGGAAGCGCCGGGATCCTGTCCCTGGCCGAGAACGGCCTCTTCCGCACCTACGTCCTGGTCATGCTGGGCGCGGCCCTGGTGGGGCTGGTGATCCTGCTCGTGGTGAGGGGGTAGCGGATGCTCACGGCGATCTGGCTGGTTCCGGTGGCGGGGGCGCTCGCGGTCTGGCTCCTGCCCCGCCGTCTCACGTTGTCGACCGGGCTCGGGGCCTCGCTGGTGGCGCTGGCGCTCTCCCTGGCGGTTGCCGTCCAGCTGGTTCCCGGACACCACGGTTACCAGTTCGAGGAGAACGTGCCCTGGGTGCCTCAGCTGGGCATCTCCTACCACCTCGGGGTCGACGGCATCAGCCTGTGGCTGGTCCTGCTCAACGCCCTGCTCACGGTCGTGGCCGTCCTGGTCGCCGGCCGGCGTGTGGCCCGCCGCCGTGCCTTCGTCGCCCTGATCCTGCTGATGGAGGCGGGCATGGCCGGCGTCTTCCTGGCCGCCGACCTGCTGCTCTTCTACGTTTTCTGGGAGGCGCAGCTCATCCCCGCCTACTTCCTGCTCTGGCTGTGGGGCGAGGGCGATCGGCCGGGCCGGGCGGCGCTCCAGTTCGTCCTCTACACGCTGGTCGGCTCGCTGCTGGCCCTGGTGGGGGTGATCGGTGAGTACCTCTACGCCGGCGGCGCCCACACCTTCGACATGGCGACGCTGGCCGCACACCCTCCGGCCCCCCCCATCCAGTTCGGGTTGTTCATCCTCTTCGGCCTGGCCTTCGCCATCAAGCTGCCCCTCTTCCCCTTCCACGGCTGGTTGCCCGACGCCTACGCCGCCGCCCCTGCGCCCGTGCTGGTCGTCTTCGCCGGGGTGATGGGCAAGACCGGCGCCTACGCCATGCTGCGGATCCTGACCGGGCTCTTCCCTCACCCGGTCCTGTGGTGGAACTGGGACACGGTGGTGCCGGTGCTCGGGATGGTGGCCATCGGCTGGGGCGCGCTGATGGCGCTGGCCCAGCGGGACCTGAAGCTGGTGGTCGCCTACTCGAGCGTGAGCCACATGGGCTTCATCGCCCTCGGTATCTTCGTCCTGAACCAACAGGGCCAGCAGGGGGCCGTGCTCCAGATGGTCAACCACGGCGTGATCATCGCCGCGCTGTTCCTGCTCGTGGCCTGGGTCGCGGCCCGGGCCGGCACGCGCGACCGCTCCGCGCTCCGGTACCTGGCACCGCAGATGCCGGTCCTGGCCGGGGTCTTCCTGATCGTGACCCTGGCCGCGCTCGGTCTTCCCGGGCTGAACAGCTTCGTCGGGGAGTTCATGACCCTCCTCGGCGCCTGGCAGTTCGCGCCCTGGCTGGCGGTGGTCAGCTGCCTCGGCCTCGTCCTCGCCCCCGTGTACATGCTGCGGCTCTTCCAGGGCGCCATGTACGCCGGGCGCGGGGAGCAGCTGGCCGCTCCCGGCGCGCACGCCGTCGCCGCCGGCCACGGTCCCGGAGCGCAGGCGGCGGGGACGGTGCCGGCCCGGGGTGATCTGAGCGCGGGCGAGCTGCTGGCGATCACGCCCCTGGTCCTGGTCATGTTCCTGATCGGTCTCTACCCCAACCTGCTGGTGCAGGCGATGAGCTCGCTGGCCTTCGCCCTGCCGGTGCCCTGGAAGTGATCACCATGGACGCGGTTGCCACCTCCCCCGTCGAGTACACGTTCGCCCGGGCCGTGAGCGATCTCACCCAGATCGCCCCCATCGCCTGCGTGACGGTGACGCTGCTGGTCGCCATGCTGGCCGATCTGGTCCTGCCCCGCCGCCGGCGCGGTTCGGCCGCGGCCGGCATCTCCCTGGTCGGCCTGCTGGCGGCCCTCGGTCTCGCCATCTGGGCCTGGTACCGGGGCGACGGCCACAGTGCCTACTTCGGTTTCGTGACCGGGGACCGCTTCGCGGTCTACTTCGAGATGCTGTTCGCCTCCCTGGGCGTCCTCACCGTCCTCGTCGCCCACGTCTACGTCCGGCGCCGTGGTCTCCCGGAGGCGGAGTTCCACGTCCTGACCCTGGCGGCCGTGATCGGCATGATGACCATCGGCGCCGCCACCTCCCTGGTCAGCGTCTTCCTGGGCCTGGAGACGTTCTCGGTCGCGCTCTACATCGCCTGCGGCTTCTCGCGAAGCGAGACCACCTCCCAGGAGGCCGCCGCCAAGTACCTGCTGGTGGGCGGCTTCGCCAGCGCCATCGTCCTGTACGGGATGGCGCTGCTCTACGGGAGCACGGGCAGCACGGACCTGAGCGTGATCGCGGGCCGGATCACGGGTTCGAACCCCTTCCAGAACCCGATGCTCCTCCTGGGCGTGCTCCTCCTGGGCGTGGGCTTCGCC
>JAJPKS010000195.1 GCA_021323605.1 Bacillota bacterium
CCGTGAGCAGGTAGCCGGCGATCACCCAGGGGTAGAGCGAGAAGCCGCCCAGCTCCTTGCCGATCGTGGGCAGGGCGGTGGCGACGATCGAGCTGTCCATGGCCGCCACCAGCAGCGCCACCATCAGGCCGGCGGTGATCCGCACCCGCCGGGGGGTCCAGGGCAGGCGATCGCGGTCCGAGATGGGGGGGTCGAGGCCCATACCCCGATCATCCGGCCCCGAGGCCGGTTCTGCAGCGCCGCTCAGCCCGCCGCCCGGAGTCGATCCGCCATCCAGTCGGCGGCGGGGCCGAGGTGGAGGTAGGAGAGGTTGGTCACGCCGTGGTTGCCACCCTCGATCAGCCAGAGCTCCGCCCCCGACTCCCGGGCCAGTCGCCGCTGGCCCTCCACGGTGGCGATCGTGTCCCGGTCCCCGAACACGAGCAGGAGCGGGTTCCGGATCCGCTCCGCCACCCCCTCCAGGGTCATGCGCGCGGCGAAGGCTCGCGCCGCCTCCTCGCTCCCGGTCCGGGTGTGCTTCACGAACTTGCGCACCGTCAGCGGCGACCACAGGGGCCAGACCTCGGCCACGTCGTAGACCCCGGCCAGTGCCTCACCCGCCTTCAAGCGCGGCTCGAAGGCCATCGCCCGCGGCACCGAGTAGCCGCCCAGGCTGACGCCCACCGCCCCCACCCGGTCGAGGTCGAGGTCGGTGCGCCCGGCCAGGTGGTCGAGCACCGCCGCCAGCGGCCGCTCGTATTCGGGCTCGATGGGTAGGCCGGCGCCCTCGCCCTGGCCGGGGCCGTCCAGGGAGAGGGTGGCCATGCCCCGGTCCAGGTAGCACCGCTCCCAGTGGAAGAACTCCTCCTTGGTGGAGTCGAGGCCGGGGACCAGGACGACCAGGGGCGGCCGGTCCACGTCCGGAGGGCGGCGGAGGTTCCCGACCAGCACCCCGCCCCGGTAGGGGACCTCGATCCGCTCCCAGGTGGGGTCGAGCAGCCGCAGCGCGTCCTGCATCGCCCGCACCGAGAGCCGGCCGGTCTCCTCGTACTCCGCTTCCACGTGCCAGAGATAGCGGGCGAAGTGGTAGGCGATCGAGGCCCGGACGTAGGCCTCACCCGCGGTTCGGCGATGCCCCCGCACCTCGGCCCGCCGCGCCAGCTCCGCGTGGCGATCGCCCAGGGCGCGCCAGGCATCGTGCCACCGATCCCAGGTCTCCACCGAGGCCAGGGTGCGGGCGAGGTCGTCGTGGTCGACGCCGCGCAGCACGTACCGCGACGACCAGGTGTCGATCGCGATCTGAACCAGGCGGTCCGGCACCGTCGCCTCCGCTAGGGGTCGCCCTGGCCCCTCGCCCGAGCCTCGGGTTCGACCACGGCGCGCCCGTCGTCCGGCTCCGGCCGGCGCTCCCCGGCCATGGCGGCCAGGGCGTGGAAGATGGCGGCGAAGTCGCGGCGGCCGAAGCCCATGCCGCGGGTCGCGGTCAGCATCTCGTTGGCGAGCGCGGTGGCGGGCATGGGTACGTCCAGCTTGCGGCCCGTCTCGAGCGCGAGCAGGACGTCCTTCTGCATCATCGAGACGTCGAACCACGCCTCCTCGGGTAGCTCGAGGACGAACGGGCCCCGGTATCCGAGCATGGGCGAGGCGATCACGCTGTCGAGCATCGCCCGCACGGCCACCTCCCGGCGGATGCCCGACCGCTCGGCGAGCAGGACGCCCTCGCTGAAGGCCAGCATCTGGACGGGGAGGCTCAGGTTGATGGCGATCTTGAGCAGGAGCGCATCGCCGTTGCCGCCCACGTGGGTGACGCGACGCCCGATCTGGCGCAGCAGGGGCTCGACCCGCTCGAAGGCGGCGCGGTCGCCGCCCACCATGATCGAGAGCTGGCCCTGTTCCAGCGTGGTCACGCTGCCCGACACGGGCGCGTCCAGCAGGCAGCCGCCGCGCTCGCTCGCCCGCCGCGCCAGCTCCCGGCTCACCTCCGGGCCGGCGGTCGTCATGTCCACCCAGACCTGGCCGGGTCGGAGGCCGGCCAGGATGCCGTCGGGCCCCTCGCCCACCGAGCGCAGGGCCTCGTCGCCGGTGACCATCGAGAAGACGACCTCCGACCGCTCCGCCACGGCGCGGGGCGTCCCGCACAGGCGCAGACCCTCTCCGACCAGCGGACGCGCCTTCTCCGGGGTCCGGTTGAACCCGTAGACCTCGTGGCCGACGGAGAGCAAGCGGCGGGCGATCCGGCCGCCCATGGTTCCCAAGCCCACGAATCCCACGCTTCTCACGGTGTCCTCACCGTAACACAAACGTTTGTGCACGGCCCGACCGGGGCCTGCGACGCAGGTGAGGACGAGGCCCGCCTACCCGGGCGGGCCGGTCGAGGCTCGGATCACCAGCTCGGGCTGGAACACCACCCGCCGTGAGGACGCGGTCCCGGTCTCGAGCTGCTCGAAGAGGATCTCGGCCGAGGCCTGACCGAAGCGCACCGGCGGCACCCGGACCGTGGTCAGGGGTGGGTGCAACCGGGAGACCAGCGGGACGTCGTTGTAGCCCACGATGGAAACGTCCTTGGGGATCCGCAACCCACGGCGGACGAGGACGTCCTGGGCCCCGGCCGCGGCCATGTCGTTGACCGCGAAGACGGCGGTCGGGGGCCTCGACAGCGCCAGCAGCCGCTCCATGGCCCGTGCCCCCAGGTCCTCGGTGAACCCCCCGTCGACGATCAAAGCGGGATCGGGCTCGACGCCGGCCTGTTCCAGCGCCTCCAGGTATCCGCGCCGGCGGAGCAGCGAGGTGCTGACCTTCTGTGAGCCGGCCAGGTGGGCGATGCGGCGATGTCCGAGGCTCAAGAGGTGCGCGGTGGCGAGGCGCCCCCCGGCCACGTCGTCGGAGCCCACGAAGGCGTGTCGGGTGTCGCTGTAGCGGTTGACGAGCACGAACGGGATGCGGAGCTGTCGCAACCGCGCCACCGAGGGGTCGGCGAGGGTTGCGCTGGCCAGGATCACGCCGTCGACGCGCCGAGCGTGCAGCGACTCCAGGTGCGAGGCCTCGCGCTCGTGGAGGTTGTCGGTGTTGCAGAGGATGACGTTGTAACCGCGGGTCAGGGCCACGTCCTCGACGCCGCGGAAGATGCCCGCGAAGAGAGGGTTGGTCACGTCGGGGATGATCACCGCGACCACGAAGGTCTGCCGGAGCTTCAGACTGCGGGCGATGCCGTTGGGCCGGTAACGCGTCTCGGCGATCAGGGCCTCGATCCGAGCCCGCGTCTCGGGCGCGATCCGCAGCCCGGGGTCCCTGTTGACGACCCGGGAGATCGTCGACGGATGGACTCCGGCGCGCGCCGCCAGTTCCTTCAGCGTGACCGGCATGCAGGCAAATCTACCCCGCGCCCAGGGTACTCACCGTCCGGGATCGACGTCCAGACCACGATCGCGCCGGTGGCCGCGAGCGGCGCGGCGGCGCCCGTCATACTCTTCCTCGGCATGGTGCAGCGCCTGACGCGCGAGGCGCGTGGCGACTCCCGGGAGGGGCGGGGCGGCCTCGTGATCGCCGCCATCGCGCCTCACGGAGGCATGGTGATCGACGAGCTCTGCCCTCCGGACCTGACCGACCGGGTAAAGGCCGTCCGGGTCGCCATGGAGGAGATGGGACACCGCTTCGCCGCCGCCGCTCCCCGGACGATCGTGGTGGTCACACCGCACCACGTCCACGTCCCCGGGGCCATCGCCGTGGCCACGGCCTCTGCCGCCGCCGGCGAGATCGAGGAGAACCACCGCCGGGTGCGACTGCGCTGTCCGATCGATCGCCGGCTGGCGGACACCATGCTGACCACGCTCCGGCTGGCGGGGGTGTCCGCGGTCGGAGTCGGCGTGGACCCCGAGGCCGAAGCGGCCGGCGCCGACCTTCCCATGGACTGGGGCACCCTGGTCCCGCTCTGGTTCCTGGCCCGAGACGAGCCCGCCCCCGAGGTCGTGATCGTCTCCCCCAGCCCCGAACTCCCACCCTCGGAGCACGTGCGGGCCGGCGCCGCCATCGCCCGCGCCGCTGCCGTCCACGGCCATCCCGTCGCCCTGGTGGCCAGCGCCGACCAGGGTCACGCGCACGATCCCGGAGGCCCCTACGGGTTCCATCCTGCCTCCCGGGAATACGACCAGCTCGTCGTCCGCCTCGTAGAACAGGACCGGCTGAGGGCGCTCCTGCTGCTCGATCCGGCCATGGTGGAGCGAGCGAAGGCCGACAGCTGGTTGCAGCTCCTGATGCTCCACGGCGCGCTCGGCCCGGGGTGGCGGGGCCGTCTGCTCGCCTACGACGTGCCCACCTACTTCGGCATGCTCTGCGCGCTGTACGAGCCCATCCCGTAGCCCCCGAGCCGGCCCGGACCGGCCGCTCGACCGATCGCGGCCCCCGATCGTATCCCTTCTCGGGGCCGAGGCCGGGCGGGCCTGACGTGGAGGCCAGGCGGTGGAGAGTTCAGGCAGGTGAACGCGAGGCACGGGAGGAATCGACCCCGGGGTGAGGGGCCCGCAGGAGGATCGCCATGCCGGCCTGGAGACGCTCGATCCTGATCCCGCTCCTCCTGTTCGCGCTCGGCCCCGCGGGACCGGCCGGATGTCGGACCGGTGGTCCCACCGGGAACCTGTCGACCCCGACCCCCGCGGCGTCCGCCGACACCGGCGTCCAGATCCAGCAGCGCCCAGTCGGTGGGTTCGACCGCGTCCACGTCTCGGGTGTCGGCCAGCTCGTGGTCACGCCCGGGGCCCCGGACGCCCTCAGCGTCGAGGCCGAACCCGAGGTCCTCCCCCACATCCGTTCCGAGGTTCAAGACGGCGAGCTGGAGATCGGGCCCGCCCCGGGGACCAGCCTGAGCACCCGGCGGCCCATCGTGTACCAGCTGACGGCCTCGAGGCTCAGAGGGCTGCGGCTCTCGGGCGCCGCCGGCGCCCGGGCGGCGGGGCTTCGGGCCGACGACTTCACGCTCGACATCGATGGCAGCGGGCAGGCCAGCCTGACCGACCTCCAGATCTCCCGTCTCTCCATCACCCTTTCCGGTGCCGCTCGGGCGACCCTCACCGGCACCGCCAC
>JAJPKS010000352.1 GCA_021323605.1 Bacillota bacterium
TCGCGCCGAAACCGCTCCCGGATCATGAGCAGCACCGGCATCTCCCGCGCCGCCCACTCGATCAGCTCCTCCCCCGCCCTCGCCAGCGAACGGTCCTTGATGTCGCCACCCACGTGTGTTGCCATCGTCATCGACCGTAGGCTCAGTCGGGCGGTCGGGCAATGACGATTTCCCCAGAGTTGTCCGGGCACGACTTGTGCCATACCACAGCCATGATCCGGGAACCACACCCCGACCGCTCGCGATCGCCCTGCGTCTCCCTTCGTCAGATCCTGGCCTGGGGCACAGATGGCCCGGCGATTTCATTGTGGTTTGCCACAGGGGTGAGCCCACGACGGCGCGGTAGGATGCCAGCATGGCGGTTCGGGACCAACCGCCCGTCGAGCCGACGCCCGTGAGGGCGGACGGCGTCGGCCGCGAGAACCAGGTGCTACGCGAGCTGGTGACCATCTACCATCACCTGACCGGGCTCGCCCTGCAGAGCGCGGACCTGGAAACCGTGGCCAGGCTCCTGGCCGAGCGCATCGCGGACCTGGTGGCCATCGTCAGCCCCACCCTGGACGTGCTCGCCGCCGCTGCGGCCGGCGCCGGACCGGGCGAGGCCATGGGGCGGGCGCGTGCGTTCATCTCCGGCCGCCGGCTGGGCCAGGTGGTGAGCGTGGTGGCGCGCACCCGTCGGCCGCTGCGGCTGCCCGCCGCCGAGGGATCCCCGTCCGTCGTGGTCGCCCCCGTCCTGGTCGGTGACGACATCCTGGCCTGCCTGCTGACCGTGGAACGGGCACGAGCCGAGCCGGGAGAGGACGTCAGCCTGCTGGTGACCGAGCACGCCGCCACCATCTGCGGCGTCATCATGGGCCGGGAGCGGGTGGTGGCCGCGGCCGCGGCCCGCGTCCGCGACGACCTGATGGAGGGACTCCTACTGGGTCGGGCCGCCGAGCCGGAGGAGGTCGACCGCTGGGCTCAGCATCTCGGCTACGACCCCGGCCACGCCCACCGGGTGATCTCGGTCACGCTGGAGGACGCCACCGATCAGGAGCTGGAGGCCGTGGACCAGGCGGCCCGTCGCCACCGGATCCTGGACGGCCTGGCCCGCCTCGCCAGCGGCCGTGCGCCCGACGCCATCGTGGCCGTCCGCGACCGCGAGCTGGTGATCGTGGCCCGAGAGCACACCGCCTCCACCGACCACCGCTGGCTGGCCCCTCGCGAGCTGGGCAACGCCCTGCTCGGACACGCGCGACGGCTCTACCCGGGTGCGGTTCTCACCGTGGGCATCGGTGGCCCCTGCCGACGGCCGAGCGAGATCGCCCGCTCCTACGCCCAGGCCAGGCGCACGATCGGGACCTCGCGGCGCCTGGGCCGGCACGGCGAGGCGGTGGCCTTCGAGGACCTGGGCATCCACCGTCTCCTGCTCCAGGTGCCGGACCTGGACGAGCTCCGGGCCTTCGCCGAGGAGGTGATCGGCCCGCTCATGGCTCACGAGCGACAGCATCGTTCGGGATACTTGAGGACGTTGGCCGTCTACCTCCGGGAGAACGGCAGCCTGCAGCGGGCCGCCCGCCAGCTGCACGTCCATCCCAACACCGTGACCTACCGCCTGAACCGTGTCCGGGCCATCTGCGGCCTCGACCTCGACCGCTACCAGGACCGGTTGCTGGCCCAGGTGGCGCTGGAGATCGTGGAGGCGCTGGGCGACCGATGATGGCCGACTTCGCCGCCGCCCTCGAGCAGCGTGTTCTGGTCTGCGATGGAGCGATGGGGACCATGCTCCACGCCTCCGGCATCCCCCTCGACCGGGCCCTGCCCGAGCTCAACCTGTCCGACCCCGGCCTGGTCAGGGCCATCCACGACAGCTACCTGGCCGCGGGGGCGGACGTGATCCAGACCAACACCTTCGGGGCCAGCCGCCTGCGACTGGCTCCGCACGGCCTCCAGGACCTGACCCGGGACATCAACCTGGCCGGGGCACGGATCGCGCTCGAGGCGCGCGCTGCCGCCGGCCGGCCGGCCTTCGTGGCCGGCTCGGTGTCGCCCGCGGTCACCGCCGCCCAGCGGGCCAGGGCCGATCCGGAGGCCCGGGCTGAGGCCATCCGCGAGCAGGTCCGGGCCCTGGTCGAGGGCGGCGTCGAACTCCTCGTCTTCGAGACCTTCGGTTACCTGGCCGAGATGCTCGAGGCGGTGCGCATCGCCGGCGCGGAGTGCGACCTGCCCATCGTGGCCCAGATGACCTTCACCGACGACGGTCAGACCCTGGGCGGGGAGAGCCCGGGGGCGGTGGCGGCGGCGCTGGCCGAGCTCCCGGTCACGGTCATCGGCGCCAACTGCACCCTGGGGCCACAGGGCCTCCTGGGCATCGTCAGGGAGCTGTCGCGCCACACCTCGCTCCCCCTGAGCGCCCAGCCCAACGCCGGCGCCCCCCGGATGGTGGGCGGCCGACGCTTCCAGTACAGCGTCGACGCCGGCTACTTCGCCCGCTACGCACGGCGCTACGTGGAGGCCGGGGCCGCGCTGGTCGGTGGCTGCTGCGGAACCACCCCGGAACACATCCGGGCGGCGGCGGGGGCGATCGCCGGCCTCCGGCCCGTGGACCGCGGCCGCCCCCCCGCCCCGGCTTCGTCGGCCAGGCGGGCCCCTGCGGCCGAGGAGGGCGAGCTCGGCGACGGCGGGCTGGCCGACCAGCTGGCGACACGTCGGTTCGTGATCGCGGCCGAGGTGAGGCCGCCGCTGGGTGGAGGGGCGGAGCAAGCCACCCGGGAGGCGATGAGTTCCGGAGCCGGGGCATCCACCTCTTCGCCGTGGCCCCGACCACCAGCGCCCGGGCCCAGATGAGCCCCCTGGGCCTGGCCCTCCACCTGCAGCAGCGCCTCCAGGTGGAGGCGATCTTGACCGTGACCACCTGGGACAAGAGCATCATGACGCTGCAGGCCGACCTGCTCGGCGCCCACGCCCTGGGCATCCGCAACGTCGTCTGTCGAACCGGGAACCCACCTCTTCGGGGTGACTACCCCAACGTGGACGGGATCTGGGAGGTGGACTCGGTCGGGCTCATCGGGCTCCTGGACGGCCTCAACCGGGGCCGGGACTCCAACGGCCTGGTGCTCGAGGCCGCGACCTCCTTCTATGTGGGCGCCCGTTGCAACCCCGGCGCCGCCGATCTCCAGGCGGAGCTGGCCCGGACCCGGGCCAAGATCGCGGCCGGGGCCCGGTTCCTGGTCACCCGCCCGCTCTACGAGCTGGAGGCCCTGCGGCGGATGATGGCCGCCCTGCCCGGGCAGCGCGTGCCCATCCTCCTCGCCGTGCAGCCGCTGCACAGCTTCAGCGAGGCCGAGTACCTGCGCTACGAGGTGCCGGACGTGATCGTCCCGGACGCGGTCCTGGAGGCGATGCGGCGGGCCGGCGACGCCGAGGGCGAGGTCGGCCTCCGGCTGGCCGAAGAGTTGCTCGAGGAGGCGGCGGACCTCGTCGACGGCGTGGTGCTATCCCTCACCGGCGCCCCCGAGGGCGCCCTCGACCGTCTGCTCCGGGCCTTGGCCCGGCGGCGGCCGGCGCCACTCCCCGCCTCCTGAGCCGGACCCGAGCGCCGTCCGACGGCGGGGAGGCGGTCCGGCCGACGGAGGCCCCGCCGACATCGGGCTCGGCGGGGCCTCCGATCTGGTCATCAGCCCGCGGCTGCGGCGGCCGCACCCAGCTCGGCGCGAACCATGCGGGCGCCCTCGGCCAGCGCCCGAAGCTTCATCCTGGCCACGATCCGGGGCAGGTTGCGAAGGCCGCAGTCGGTGGTCAGGTAGAGCCGCTCCGCCGGCACCACCTCCAGCACCTTGCGCACCCGGGCCGCGACCTGCTCCGGCGTCTCCACCATGGTCGTGCGCACGTCGATCACCCCGACCGCCACCTCCCGGTCGGCGGGGAGGGTGCGCAGGGCGTCGACGTCCACCATCTCGCGGTTGGCGAAGTCGAGCACGAACTGCTCCACCGGGGCCGCGTAGAGGTGGGGAAGGACGGCCTCGTAACCGCGCGGGAAGAGCCCGGCCAGCCGGTTCCCCCAGGCGTTGCCGTAGCAGAAGTGCCAGGCGATCTTGGCGTCCACCCCCTCCACGCATTTGGCGATCACGTCCACGATCCACTCGAAGTCGGCGTCGTTGCCGGTGAAGAGTGGCAGCCAGGAGCCGAGGTCCTCGAGCTGGAGGAAGGTGGCTCCCGCCTGCACCAGATCCTTCATCTCGGCGTTGAAGATCGGGGCCAGGGCGTAGGACAGCTCACGGGCGTCCTTGTAGTGCTGGAAGTAGACGTGCCAGGCGAGGTTGACGGGACCGGCCCCCACCGAGACCTTGATCGGCCGGCGGGCGTTACGCTTCGCGATCCGGTAGAGGTCCGCGAGCCGGATCGGCCCGTGGCTGACCGGGCCGCTGTTCACCACCCCGCCCCAGTCCGAGAGCAGCTCCACCTCCTTGGTCCGCTCGGAGACGCCGACGGCGCTGGGGTGCTCCTCCTTGGCCGGCTCGAAGCCCCCGATCCGCTCGTACATGTACCAGCAGAAGGAGCCGATGCCGCCGACGTAGTCGTCGAAGTACATCTGCCCGTCGGTGACGATGTCCAGGCCCGCCTCCTCCTGGTCCCGGATCGCGGCCGCGGTCGCGTCCTCGTAGGCCTCGGCGTGCGGAGCGTGCTTGAAGGCCACCCGGACGTCGCGGCCCAGCAGCTGGTACGTGTACCAGTGCGGCCGTGGATAGGAACCCACCATGGTGGTGGGCAGCAGCGTGTCCACGATCTTGCGCATGTGCACCTCCTTCCGTTCACGCCGCCGGTGCCGGCCGGCTCGCTCCCGATCACCCCAGCTTAGTACTACAACCGTAGTTGTGACCCATGAGCCATCGTGCCTGCCTGGGAACGCGCGACGACGGTGGTGGCTGCGCCGGGTGTGCCGGCGCTTGACGCGTCTCCACCACGACCACACCAGGCCAAGCTCCGGTGAGCGCGCGGGCAGCGGCAGCGCCACCACCAGCAGCCGGCGCCCCCCGGGCACGGTCAAGCCGGCCAGGCCGGAAGGACACCCCCTGGTTGCGCCTCGGCCTGGCTGCGGATCGCCGTCAGCCAGGCGTGGGCCAGCATCGACAGGGTGATGTGTCGGTACCAGCTCGGCCAGTGCCGGACCTGGTACTGGTCCAGCCCGGTCTCCCCCTTCGCCTCCTCGAGGCACTGCTCGGCGGTGGACCGGGTCGCGGCCACCGTCGCCAGCTCCTGGAGCGTGACCTCGGTCGGGGCCA
>JAJPKS010000291.1 GCA_021323605.1 Bacillota bacterium
CCGGCCCTGCTGCGGGCGGCGGCCACGGACGCGGTCAGCGGCCGGATCGTGGAGGGCGGGAGCACGATCACGCAGCAGCTGGTGAAGCTGGAGCTCCTCGGCCCCCAACAGACCGTCTCCCGCAAGCTCGAGGAGGCCTTCCTGGCCTGGGCCATGGAGCGCCGGTACACGAAGGACCAGATCCTGGAGATGTACCTGAACCGGGTCTACTACGGGCACGGGGCCTACGGGCTGGGCGCGGCCGTGGAGACCTACTTCGGCCGCGACCGGCGTCCGGCCGACCTCACCCCGGCCCAGGCGGCCCTTCTGGCCGGCCTCCTCCAGGCCCCCAACGGCCTCGACCCGGCGACCAACTACGACGGCGCCCGGGCGCGCGAGCTCTACGTGCTCCGGGGCATGGAGCAGATGGGGGTGCTGACCCGGGCGCAGGAGCAGCAGGCCGAGCGCGAGGACGTCC
Organism: Bacillota bacterium; assembly: GCA_021323605.1. Lineage (GTDB taxonomy): Bacteria > Chloroflexota > Dormibacteria > Dormibacterales > Dormibacteraceae > CADDZO01. The sequence continues at coordinate 458 of JAJPKS010000291.1, forward strand.
GGGCCGAGCTCAGGCTGGGCTCCACGCCGCTGCGGACCATCGCCCCCCACTTCGTCCAGTACGTGCTCGGCCAGGCCGAGCAGATCGTGGGGGTGGCGGCGTTCCAGCAGGGCGGGCTCGAGATCCACACCACCCTCGATCCCTCACTCCAGGCGCTGGCCGAGCGCTCGGTGTCCGACGGCGTCCGGGCGCTGGCGCGCTACGGGGTCGACAACGGCGACCTGCTCGCGGTGCGACCCTCGACCGGGGAGGTGCTGGCCTGGGTCGGCTCCGCCGACTACGCCAGCGACGCCATCGGCGGTCAGGTGGACGTGGTGCGGGCCGAGCGCCAGCCCGGCTCCTCCTTCAAGCCCTACGTGTACGAGGCCGCGCTGCGGGATCATGTGATCACGCTCTGCACCGTGCTCCAGGACCGCCCCACGGACTTCGACGGCTACCGGCCGGTCGACTGGGACGGCCGCTTCCTGGGGCCGATGACCGCGGCCCGGGCGCTGGTGCTCTCGCGCAACGTTCCCGCCGTGGAGGTGGGTCGGCGCGAGGGCATCGCCAACGTGATCCGGCTGGCCCGGGCCATGGGCATCGACTCGCCCCTGAAGGACGAGCTGGACACCGCCATCGGGGGCAGCGAGGTGACCATGCTGGAGCAGGTCCAGGGGTACTCCGTCTTCGCCAACCAGGGCCTGAAGGTGCCGCTGGTGACCATCACCGGAATCGACGACCTGCGCGGCGGCGTCCTCTACCGGGTCCAGCCAGGACAGCAGCCGGGCCGGGCGCGGGTGCTCACGCCGGCCGAGACATACCTGATCACCGACACCTTGAAGCGGTACCAGGAACAGTGGGACCTGGGCTGGAACCGGCAGATGGCGAGCAAGTCCGGCACCAGCGGCGGGGCAAGGGTGGGAGTGAACAACGACGCCTGGATGATGGCCTACAACCCGGACATCGTGGTGGGCGCCTGGGCCGGGAACACGGGCGCCGACGGCCGGGGCGGCACCATCTCCGCCTTCGGCGTCAACGTGGGGCAGACCGTGATGGCCGAGTTCGTCAACCACCTCCCCGCGACTTACCGCGGCTGGTACTCGCGCCCGCCCGGCCTGGTGTCACGAAACGGCACCCTCTTCCTACCCGGTACCCAGCCGGCGTCGTGCCGGGCGCCGGCGGACGCCTCCGCTCCCGCTCACCGTCCCGAGAAGCCGTCCGACCACGGCCGTAAACACGGCTAGGTCGGTCCCGGCGCTCAGCGGCGTCGAACCGGCGCCCGCGGGGTGGGGGGTGGGGCCCCCACCCATCGCACCGGGCGGGGGCGCGGCGGCGCCGGGCGGGCCCTGAGGGTGAGGACGGCGAGGCCCGCCCAGGTCGAGAGGGGAATCCAGGTGGAGGGGTGGAGGAGCGTGTCGGCGCTGAAGGCCAGCGTCGCCCCCACGTTGAAGGCGAGCCCGGCCAGCACGACCGCCCGGGCGTGGGGCGTCCCCCGCCAGAGCGCGAAGGCCCCGGCGATGCCGATCAGGCTGGCGAGGAGGTGCAGCGACTCCTCGACGTCGGCGGTGAGCAGGCGCCAGGGGGCGACGAGGACGTCCACCGCGAAGCTGAGGGTGGCGCCGAGCAGGCCCAGGGTGGCCAGGGCTCCGAGCACGAAGGCCAGGGGACGGGCGTCGACCCGGGTGAGCCTGCGCGCGACGGCTGCCGGGCCCGCCGGTCGCGGCCGGGTCGCGGTCACCCACCCCGGGTGGGCGGGCTCCCGGGACCACCAGCCCTCCGCCCCGGGGTGCCGGCCCCACGGATCACGCTGCGATCGCCACTCGCCCATGCTCGAACACCGCGCTGGATGACCGCTGGCGGCGCCGGAGTCGCCCCGGTCGCCGGTCCTCTCGACCTCCACGTGAAGCGGAGAAGTCGATCATACTTCAGGCTCTCAGCCTTCTCTTCGTCCCGGCCGCGTCTCAGGCGCGGACCTCGATCAAGCAGACCGGTGAGGGAGTGGACATGACTCCGGACGACTCGATGATGTTGACCACGGAAGCGGAGGCCACCGCCGCGAGCGGCAACGGCGGCCGGCGCCTCCTGTCCGGCGATGGCGCCTGGTGGTGGAACGGGCGGCGGTGGGTGCCCGCCACCACCGAGGACGGACTGTGGAAGTGGGACGGCAGCCGCTGGCGGGCGACCGTCGACCTGGAGGGGAAACGCCCGGAGGACCTCGCCACCACGCTCGCCCTGCTCGCCGAGGACCGCTACGCGGAGGCGGGGGGGATCCTGGCCGAGCGGCCGGACGAGTGGCAACCGGAGGGCCCCTCCCGGGACCTGGTGGAGCACGCCCGCGAGCTCAAGGGCCGGCTGGAGCGGATCGAGGAGAACCTGAGCCCGGCCGACGGGGCCCGCAGCCTGCGACGTCGGCTGGTCTCCAACGAGGACCGTCGTCAGCTCGAGGAGGAGCGGGACTCCGCCGCCGCCGAGCTGCGGGCGCTCCTGGTTCGCCTGGGACGCATCGCCCCCCAGCCCAGCATCAAGGAGGCCGACGACCTGCTCGGCGCCGCTCGGCTGCTCGACGAGCGTGCGGCCATGATGACCGCGGGGCTGGCGGAGGTGGACGAGGCCGAGCGGATGCGGGCCGACGCGGCGGCGGCCGCCCAGCGGGAGCTGGCGGCGGCCGAGGAGTCCCGCCTGCGCGCCCTGCAGGAGGCCCGGCGGGCGGTGGAGGCGGCTGAGTCGGCCCACGCCTGGGCGGTGGCCGAGGCCCGGGCGCGTCTGCGCACCGTGCTCACCCCCGGCCCGGGCGAGCTCAAGGCCGGCCTGGGTCCCCTGCGGCTCTTCGCCAACGTGCTCGAGACGCCCACCGGCCGCCTGCCCGCCGCCGGCACCGCCGCCTACGTCGACACCGCGCCCGCCCTCTGGGCGGAGCACCGGGACGCGCTGGCCGACCTGGTCCTGCTCGAGGCCCCCGAGTCGGAGACCTTCCTGGACGCCCTGACCGAGGGCAGCAGCGCCCTCTTCCTGCTGGTGGTCGGGCCGACGGGTACCGCGCTCTGGCCCTGCCCGCCGGGCCAGGAGAAGGCGGCGCAGCGCTTCGCCACCGTGGTCACCGAGCACGCCCGCGACGCGCAACGGGTCAAAGACGATCGCGACGCCAAGGCCAAGCGGGCGGAGCAGGAGCTGGAGGCGATCACGCGGGATCGCTCGCCGATCGAGGCCGCCGAGGCCGAGCTCGCCCGCGTCGAGGCCGATCCGGGCCTCCTGGGCGCGATCGACGAGGCCCGCGAGCGGCTGAACCGCGCCCGGGCGGACACGCCGGAGCTGATCGAGGCCCGACGCAAGGTCATGGAGCTGGCGCGTCGCCTGGTGGCGCCGCCGGAGCCGCTCCGGGCCGCCAACTGAGCGCGACGGGGGGGCCGCCGGCTCCCCCGTCGTTTTGCCTCAGGGCAGGGGCGCGGTCCCGCGCGTGGCCCGGCGCGGGTCGGGGACGCGTTCGTGGAGCCGGCCCCGCACCCGCTTCAGCAGCTCCACCAGCGTCGCCGCGGCCAGGCCGGCGACGATCGCGCCCAGCGCCGCCGGAGCTGGTGCCGGCCCGAGGTGCAGGAGGCCGGCCAGGGGACCCACCACCAGGAGCAGGAGGGTGAGGAGCGCGGCGCAGGCCGCCCAGATGGGCATGGCCGGGTTGACTGCCAGGTCCCCGAGCGACAGCGGCCGTCGTTCCCAACCCATGACCAGGCCCAGGGTCGCGTGGCCCACCAGCCAGCAGGCCAGGGCCAGCGTCCTGGCGCCACCCGTCCCCAGGTGGGGCAGCGCGGCCAGATAGGTGGCGGCGGTGACCGCGGCCAGGCTGAGGCCGCCGGTCAGGATGCCGGCGACCATGGGCAGGTCGAGGAGCCTGGCCCTGGGGTCGCGAGGCCGGCGGCGCATCTCGTCCGACTCGGCCGGCTGGTGGACGAAGGCGAAGGAGGCGCCCAGGTCCAGGAAGAGTTCCAGCAGCACCAGCTCCACGGGGAGGAAGGGCAGCGGGCGACCGATGAGGGCGGGCAGGGCGGAGACCGTGATCAGGGCCAGCTTCACCGCCAGGTAGTAGCGGATGGCCTTGCGCAGGTTCTCGTACAGGCGGCGGCCGTCGGCCGTGGCCCGGGCCAGGGTGGCGAAGCTGTCGTCGCTGAGGACCAGGTCCGCCGACTCCCGGGCCACGTCGCTGCCGCTCCGGCCCATGGCCACCCCGATGGCCGCCGCCTCGAGCGCGGGGGCGTCGTTCACCCCGTCCCCGGTCACGGCCACGACCTGGCCCGCCGCCACCGCCGCCCGCACGATCCGCAGCTTGTCGTCGGGCCGCGCCCGGGCCACCACGCACCCCTGCAGGGCCCGCGCCGCCAGCTCCTCGTCGCTCCAGCTCTTGGTCTGGGCGGCGATGAAGGTGGGACCGCCCAGGCCGGCGGCGCGGGCGATGGCGGCCGCGGTCGCCGGCTGGTCCCCGGTCACCATCGTGATCGCCACTCCCGCCCCCTGCAGGTCTCGCACGGCGCGGGGCACCTCGGGCCGGAGGGGGTCGCTGAAGGCCAGCAGGCCCTCGAAGACCAGCTCGCGCTCGAGCCGGGAAGGCCCTCCCGAGGGCCGGCCGACGATCACGCGGGAGGCCACCGCCAGCACCCTGGCGCCGCCCGCGGTCAGCTCGGTGGCGGCCGCGATCACCTCGTCCTTGAGCTGGCCGTCCAGGGGACGGATGCCGTCGGCGGAGCGCCAGTAGGCGGTTCGCACCATGACCGCCTCCGGCGCTCCCTTGACGCCCAGGACCAGCTGGCCCTC
>JAJPKS010000402.1 GCA_021323605.1 Bacillota bacterium
GAAGCCCTCGCCGCCGACGCCGCGGCGCTGGTCCAGGTCCGGTACGAGCCGTTGCCGGCCGTGGTCGACGCCGAGTCGGCACTCGATCCCGCGGCCCCCTCGGTCATCCCCGGTCGGCCCAACCTCACCGACCACGTGCTGATGGAGGCCGGCGACGTGGAAGCGGCGATGGCCACCTGCGCCACCGTGGTCGAGGGCCGCTACCAGCTGCCGCCGGTCCACCAGACGCCGATCGGGCCCCATGTCGTGGTGGCCCGCTACCGGCCCGGGAGCGGCTTCACCGTGTGGACGCCGACCCAATCGCTGTTCGCCGCCCGTGACCTCTGCGCGGCCGCGCTCGGCGTCCCCGGTCCGTCGGTGCGAGTCGTCCCGACCCCCGTGGGCGGTGGCTTCGGCGGCAAGCTCGGGGTGCTGTTGGAGCCGCTCGCGGCGTGGCTCGCGCGTCGGGTGGGTCGACCGCTCCGGCTGGCACTCACGCGGTCGGAGGAGTTCCTGCTCGGCGGCCGCTCGACCGGCGGCTCGATCGAGCTCAAGCTGGGGGCGGATGCCGATGGCCGGCTGCGGGCCCTGGTCGCCCGGGTGGTCATCGACAACGGGGCCGGTCCTGGCTTCCCGGCCAGCCGCGTCGGCGCCTTCCTGGCCCGACCCTATCGCCTGCTCGCCTACCGGCTCGACTGCTCGGGGGCGATGACCAACACCCCACCGGCCACCGCCTATCGCGGTCAGCCAGCCGCGCTGGCCTGCTTCGCCCTCGAGTCGGCGGTCGACGAGCTGGCGCAGGCCCGTGGCGAGGATCCGATCGAGTTCCGGCTCCGGAACCTCCGAAGGGCGGGCGATCCTGATCCGGCGGGAGGAACCTGGCCGCGCGTGGGCGGTGCCGAGTGTCTGGAGGCGGCGCGGCCGTGGCTGGCGCGGATGGGCCGCCGGGCGGGGCTGGCCTACGGGGTGTGGGACGGCTACGAGGGGGCAGCCGCGGCCCACTGTCGGCTCGACCCCGACGGCTCGCTCACCGTCCAGGTGGGGACCGCCGACATCAGTGGGACCAGCACCACCCTGGCCATGCTCGCCGCCGACGTCCTCGGCATGCCGCTGGAGCGGGTCGCGGTCGAGTTCGGCGACTCCGCCACCGCCCCTCACTCCCTCGGCGCGGGTGGGAGCGCCGTGACCCGCGTGCTCGGCAGCGCGGTCGTCGAGGCCGTGACCGACGTCCGGCGACAGCTGCTCGAGATCGCCTCAGAGGAACTGGAGGTTGCGGTCGACGATCTGGAGCTGGAGGCCGACGAGATCCGGGTCAAGGGTGTGCCGGGGCGCGCGTGCTCCGTGCCTGAGCTGACGGCCAGGATCTACGGCGCTCACTCACGGTGGCCACCGATCCATGGTCGGGGCCGAGCGCGTCTCGAGAGCAGTTCTCCGATGGCCACGGTGCACGTCGCGGAGGTCGACGTCGACCGGGAGACCGGAGCCTGGCGCCTCACCTCCTATGCGGCGATTCAGGACGTTGGCCGCGCCCTCAACCCGGACGAGGTCGTGGCGCAGGTCCACGGCGGTGCGATGCAGGGAATCGGCCGAGCCTTCGGCGAGGAGCTGGCGTGGGACGCTACCGGTGGGGCCACGCTCGGCTTCTTCACCTACGAGCTGCCCACGATCGAGGTCGCGCCGCCGATGGCGGTCGAGCTGGTCGAGGTGCCGTGCTCGGACGGCCCCCTGGGGGCTCGTGGAGCCGGGGAGCCGCCGATCCTGCCCGGGCCTCCGGCGATTGCGAACGCCATCGCTCGCGCCACAGGCGTCCGTCTCCGGAAGCTTCCCCTCGCGCCGGAGGGAATTTTCCAGACATCGAATTCGTCCAGTGACCGTCCGCGCAGCGCCGTCCGTGCACGCGACGAAGATGCTTCGCCAGGGCGTGCCGGTGATTGGCGCTGGCCCACGTCATCACCCGAAGCGGTAACCGGGATCCGTTCGGGAGAGGAGGAGGGTTGATCTCATGAAGCGAACCCTTGGAGCCCTGCTTGCGGCGCTCGCGGTCGCGGCCTGTGGGGGGGTCACGAGTGCGTCGAACGGTGCTTCGAGCAAGGCTTACTCGCTCACCGTCGCCCTGCCCTGGCCGAACAAGCCGCCCGTCTGCTGCATGATGGAACCAGCCGCGAAGGACCTTGGCTACTACAAGCGCCAGAACCTCGATGTCACCTTCGTCAATGTCTCCACGGCCTCGGCGGGGACCATCCAAACCCTCGTCGCCGGACGGGCCGACGTCGCCGGAGCCGCCGTCGCAGCTGGGATCGGGGCCTACGCGGCCGGTACCACCGACATCCGCTACATCGGCGGGGAGCTCAACAGCAACCCCTCCCTGACCCATCAGAAGTGGTACTTCGGCGCCAAGACCTCGATCAACACCGTCGCCGACCTCAAAGGCAAGAGGATCGGGCTGGTGACCGGACCCAATCCGACCGATCCCGGCTACGTGCAGATCCACGCACTGCTTGCTTCGGCAGGCCTGACCGACAAGGACGTCGCCTGGGTGGTGGCAGGGACCCAGGACGCCCGCGCCCAGGCCCTGGTGGCCGGTCGCATCGACTTCACGACCATTCCCATGGAGATGTCCTACATCCTCACGCCGGCCAACGGTCTGCACCTGGTGGCGTTCGACCCGGTCGGTGCCAACATGGGCTGGGGCGGTTGTGAGTGCTGGTTCACGACGGCTGCCGCGCTCAAGGACCCTGAGAGGAGGGAGGCGATCACCCGTTTCGTCGTGGCGACGATGCAGATGATTCGGGATCTGGTCAAGAGCCAGGCGACCTTCAAGAAGGCGATGGGACTTTACCTGGACATGTCCCAGGAGACGTCGCAGTCGATCGAAAACACCTGGAGCTACGAGAGGGTCCAGTACCAGGCCAACGGTTGCATGAACCTGACGGAGATGACCGCCTGGTTCGACAACGTCTACCTGAAGTCCATCAACCCCTCCGCCAACGGCAAGGTGCGGCTCCGGCAGGTGGTCGACCCGTCGATCGTGAAGACCGCGCTCAGCCGCATCGGCCTCGACCGGACGGCGTACTGGGACCCGCCGCAGCTGACCTTCCCGGCCGGTTCCTAGGAGGCTCGACGTGTGCCTCGTCTCGGCCGAGGACGTCTCCCTCTCGTATCCACGCCCGCCCCGGGAGGGCGGCGTCCTCCAGGTCCTCCAGCGCATCAGCTTCCAGGTGCACGAGCGCGAGTTCGTCACCCTCATCGGACCGACCGGCTGCGGCAAGACCAGCCTGCTCCGCGTCGTGGCCGGGCTGGTCAAGCAGTCGAGCGGGAGCGTCCAGGTCGGCGGTCGGCCGGTCGAGGGACCGAGCGAGATCGCGGCCTACGTCTTCCAGCAGATCGCGTTGCTCCACTGGCGAACCGTGCAGCGGAACGTCGAGCTGGCACTGGAGTTGCGCTTCCATCGCCGTCTCCGGCGGTCGGACCATCAGCGGGTGAGGGACGTGCTGGGGCTGGTCGGCCTGCGCGGCTTCGAGCACTATTATCCCTATCAGATCTCGGGAGGGATGCAGCAGCGAGTGGGCATCGCCCGCGCCCTCGTCACCGAACCCAGGCTCCTGCTCATGGACGAGCCGTTCGGTGCCCTCGACGCTCAGACCCGAAGGATCTTGCAGGACGAGCTGCTCCGCTGGCGGGAGCGCACCGGCGTGTCCGTGCTCTTCGTCTCCCACGACCTCGACGAGGCGGTCTACCTGTCGGACACGCTGCTGGTCATGTC
>JAJPKS010000465.1 GCA_021323605.1 Bacillota bacterium
AGGGGCGGAAAGCTCCTCGCGCCCTTGCCTGGCCGGTCGGTGACCACGATCGTGGTCGAGCCCCGGGACCGCTTGGCGCGCTTCGGGGCCGAGCACGTGGAGGCCGCTGGTGGTCGATCCGTCCGAGATCGACGACGATCTGGTGCCAGACGTGACCCAGATCCTGACCCGTCTTTGCGCCCGGCGTTACGGACAGGGCTCGACCGCCCATCGCGTGGAGAGAGCGATGGCGGCGCTCCAGGGGGGCCCCCGCGAGGGCAACCCCGTGGGGGGTGCCGCCTGATGGGACGATCGCTCCCTGAGCGGCGACGGTCTCTACAATCGGAGCGCCGGTGAAGGGCAAGCCGTTCGAGAAGGTCCTCGTCGCCAACCGGGGCGAGATCGCCGTACGGGTGATGCGGGCCTGCCGCGAGCTGGGGATCCGGACCGTGGCCGTGTACTCCGACGCCGACCGGGACGCGGTCCACACCCGGTACGCCGACGAGGCCCACCACATCGGCCCCGCTCCCCCGGCTGAGTCCTACCTCCAGCTGGAGCGGATCGTGAGCCTCGCCGCCGACGTGGGCGCGCAGGCGATCCACCCCGGCTACGGGTTCCTCTCCGAGCGACCGGAGTTCCCCGAGGCCTGTGCGGCCGCCGGCATCGCCTTCATCGGCCCCCCCGCCTCGGCCATGCGGGCGCTCGGCTCCAAGCTCGAGGCGCGGGCGCTGGCCGCTGCCCACGGCGTGCCGGTCACGCCCGGGAGCGACGCCCTCGAAGACCCTGAGGAGGCGGTGGCGGCGGCGCGACGGATCGGCTTCCCCGTCATCGTCAAGCCCTCGGGCGGGGGAGGCGGCATCGGCATGCGAGTGGTCGAGCGCGAGGAGGACCTGCGCCCGGCCATCGAGAGCTGCCGGAGCGCCGCCCGCTCGGCCTTCGGGGACCCCACGGTCTACGTCGAGCGGTACGTGCGCACGCCCCGGCACATCGAGATCCAGGTCATCGCCGACCAGCATGGCAACGTGGTCCACCTGGGCGAGCGGGAATGCTCGATCCAGCGTCGCCACCAGAAGATCATGGAGGAGACCCCGTCCCCGGCGGTCACGCCCGAGCTGCGGAGCCGCATGGGGGAGGCCGCCGTCCAGGCCGCCCGGGCGGCCGGCTACGTCAACGCGGGCACGGTCGAGTTCATTTTCAGCGAGGGTGACTTCTACTTCCTGGAGGTGAACGCCCGCCTCCAGGTCGAGCACCCGATCACCGAGGCCGTCACCGGTGTCGATCTGGTCAAGGAGCAGATCCGGGTTGCCGCCGGGCTGCCGCTCTCCTTCACCCAGGAGGAGGTGACCTGGCGGGGCCACGCGATCGAGATGCGCATCAACGCCGAGGACCCGGCCCGGCAGTTCGCACCCAACCCCCGACGCATCAGCCGCTGGGTGGCACCGTCCGGTCCCGGCGTGCGGGTGGACTCCGGCTTCGGCCCGGGGTCGGAGGTGCCCCCGAACTACGACTCCCTCGTGGCCAAGCTGATCGTTCACGGTGCAGATCGAGCCGAGGCCATCGCCCGCGCCAGCCGGGCCCTGCGTGAGTTCGTGCTGGTGGGACCGGCGACCACCATTCCCTACCACCGGGCCATCCTCGAGAGCCCCGACTTCCGGGCCGGCAACCTGACCACCCGGTTCATCGACGACCATCCCGAGCTGCTCGAGGCCGCACGGCGATTCCTGGGCGAGGTCTCGCCCATGGACTACGGCGCCGACACCCGCCGAGTGGCGGCCGCCGCCGCCGCCGTGGCCGCCCTCGCCGCCGGGCGGCGATGAGCACCTCGGGATCCGAACAAGGGTCGGCCCTTCCGTCCCGACCGGGGCCTGAGCCGGTGCTGGACCACGAGACCGCCCCGCCCTTCGAGGTGATCGCCAGCACCGACCTGGCCCGGGAGTGGAACCTGGCCCTGCGCCGCGATCGCGTGCGCTGGCCGGACGGGTCCGAGGCCGACTACCGGGTCATCGAGGGCCCCGACGCGGTCTTCGTGGTGCCGTTCACGCCGGAGGGGAACACCGTCCTGGTCCGGCAGTGGCGGCATCCCTGGAACACCACCGCCTGGGAGGTGCCGGCGGGCACGCTGGAGGCGGGCGAGGAACCACTGGCCGGCGCCCAGCGGGAGCTCGAAGAGGAGGCAGGGCTGGTGGCCGGCTCCTGGCGGTCGCTCGGTATCACCCGCGGGAGCGGGCTGGCGAGCGGCCGCCAGCACCTGTTCCTGGCCAGCGGGCTTCAGCGTGTCCAGCGCACGCCCGAGCCCGCGGAGCGGGACATGGTCGTGCGCGAGATCCCGTTTCGCGCCGCCCTCGACGCCGCGCTGCGCGGTGACATCGAGCACGCGGCATCGGTCAGCGCGATCGTGCGCGCGGCGCGCGCACTGGGCATCATCTAGCGGTCGGGTCCTTCCTCAACCATGGAGGCGAATTCGAATGGCGGAGCAGCAGGCACGGCCGGCCATCGATCCCAGGTTCGTGACCACGGCCTTCCACATCGACGGCTATCGGGTGGCCAGGAACCTCGGGCTGGTACGCGGGATCACGGTACGCTCGCGCAGCATCGTGGGCAGCATCGGGGCCGCCTTCCAGCAGCTGGGCGGCGGCAACATCACGCTCTACACCGAGCTCGCCGAACACGCTCGGGAAGAGGCCTATCAGATCATGCTCCAGCACGCGGCGGCGATCGGAGCCAACGGGGTGCTGGGCGTGCGCTACGACGCCACCGAGATGGCCCAGGGCGTGGCGGAGGTGCTCTGCTACGGCACCGCGGTGGTGTTCGAGCTGGCCACCTGAGGTGTGGCCGCACCCGGGCCCTCTACCGGCCGCCGCTCGGATGACGGGGCCACCGGTTCGTGAGGTCCTCCGCCGGCTGCGCGAGGAGCAGGGTCCCCTCGCTCCCAGACCCCGCCTGCCGGTGCTCGACGAGCTGATCGCCACCGTCCTCTCCCAGCACACCTCCGACCGCAACTCGGAGCGGGCCTTCTTTCTGCTCAGGTCCAGGTTCCCGAGCTGGGAGGAGGTGAGACACGCGCCCACCGGCGAGATCGCCGACGCCATCCGGTGCGGTGGCATCGCCGACCAGAAGGCGGTGCGCATCCAGCGGATCCTGGCCGAGATCGAGCGGCGGGAGGGGGTGCTCGACCTGGAGCGTCTGCGCCGGCTCGACGACGCCGAGGTCGAGCGCTACCTGACCTCCCTGCCCGGAGTCGGCCCGAAGACGGCCGCCTGCGTGCTCCTCTTCGCCATGGGCCGCCCGGCCTTCCCGGTCGATACCCACGTCCACCGGGTGACCACGCGTCTGGGGTGGCTGCGGGTGGGGGCCACGGCCGAGGAGGCGCACCGTGTCCTGAGCGCCCTCGTCCCCCCGGACATCCGCCACGATCTCCACCTGGCTCTCGTCACCCACGGGCGCAGGGTGTGCCGGGCCCGAGTCCCTCACTGCCCCACCTGTCCGATCCGACGCTGGTGCACGCGGGGGCCGGCCTGACCCGGCGCCCGCCAGCGGCTCGGGCCGCCGATCGAGGGCCGGGGAGGGGTGAGCCGGAGGGCGAGCGCGGGGACCGACGCGCGACAATCGAGGTCGTGGGCTCCTGGTTCCGACTCCAGGCCGGTGCCCGGTCGCTACCTCCCCTGTCCGAGCTGCTCTCCGGATGGGCGGATCTCGAGACCGTCGAGCGGTCCGGCCACCCGGCGCGATGGCCGGGCGAGGTCGAGACCCCGGTCGCCGATCCCGCCCTGGGGCCGGCACCGTCCCTGCTCCTCTACCGACGTGGGATCTCGACCCGGTCCCTGGAGCTGTCGATCGGAGACGGCGACCTCGCCCTCCACGCGCCCTCGTGCACCGCCTCCGAAGACCTGGAGCTGGCCGTGGCCCTGATGGCGCGGGCCGGCGAGCTGACCGGCTGCGCGATCCGTCTCGAGGACGGCGAGGTGCTGAGCCCGGAGCGGCTGCGCCGCCGGTGCGATCGCCGCTGGGCCAGCGAGCGCCTCCACGACCAGGCGGAGTCGCTCGCCGCGCTGGTGGCCGAGCGGGGGGCAGTGGTCGTGATGGGACCCGCGCGTCCGTTCCATCTCGGCCCCCGGTTGTTGGGCCAGCTGCGCGACGCCCGGATCCCGGAGACGTTCGCCGAGCGGCTGATTGCGGCCATGCGCAGCGCCCAGTGGCCCCCGGGCGACTGGTACGCCGCCCACGTGATGCACGTCCGTACGCCCTCCGGGCGCCACGAGTTCACGGCGGCCGTCTGGGGCGAGGGGGTGGGCTACGTCTTCCCGGCCGTCGACTACCTGGTCCTGGCCTCGGCCGGGAGCGGCCGCCGGCACCTCATGGTCCCGCCCGAAGCGGCGCCCCGCATCGCCGGCGACCGCTGCCGCTACCTCGACGAGGTGCAGCTCCTGGTCGAGGCCATCGCCGGGCCGGAGTGGCGCGCCCTCTGGCACCGGGCCGAGGAGCACCAGGTCCCCCTGCCCGACTGAGAAGAGCGGGCAAGGGCGGCCATCCGTCGGTCGCCTCACCGATCTCCCGGCCGGGTCCCCCCCATGGTTCCCGTGGCCGCCGAAACCGCCGTGGCTGCCGAAACCGCCGTGACCACCGTGGCCGCCGAAGTGGACGCCCGCGTGCCCGTGCCGGCCACGGTGGCCCTCCCCGCCGTGATGGTGGGCCGGCGGACAGGCGGGGGCGCCGGCAGCCGCCTCCCACCCGGCGGCCTCCGTCGGGTCGTCGTTCGATCCTGCCCGTCGGGCGCGGACCTCCCCCTGCGGGCGAGCAGGATCCCACCGATCCCCAGCAACACCGCTCCGTCGAGGGCCACGGCCCCAACCGCGCTCCCTTCGTCCATCTCCGACCTCCCCCACGCCGGCCTTCGGGCCATCCTCCCCCGGCAGCGGGCGCTCGCGCCCGCACCCGGGCCCCCATGCCCCAGAGCATGGGGACGAGCAGCCCTGAGCGGCCGGCGTACCCGCCGCGACGGCCGAAGACCGCTTCCCGGCCCGAGTCACCCGGACGGACCGCTCGTTGTCGGCTTTCGCGCTCACGTCACGCGCGATTACGCTTACGGAACGGCCGAGGCCGGTCGGGAGCACAGGGTGCAGAGACATGACGCGCTGGCACAGGTAGTCCATGAGCTTCGCTAGCTTCGATCCGCCGGAGACCGTGGCCGGGCACAGCGGTGCCCACCCCATGCAACTGCCCGTCGACGTGCTCCCCGAGCCAGGTCCACTGCCGGCCGGGTCCCGGATGCCGCGGTCACGGCCCGTGAGCTTCACCGGCCGCGTCGCCGAGCTGCGGCGGATCGCGAGCGCGCTGAGCGAGCGCCGCGCCGCCGTGCTCACGGGGCCGGAAGGGTCGGGCAAGACGGCCCTGGCCCTGGAGTTCGCCCGCCGCTACGGCCGCTACTTTCCCGGCGGCGTCTTCTGGATCGGGTGCTCGGCCCCCTCCACCGTCGCCCTCCAGCTCGCGGCCTGCGGACGAAGCGACGCCATGGACCTGCGGCCCGACTTTCCCGACCTGTCCCTGGACGAGCAGGTTCGCCTGGTGCTGGGGGCATGGCAGGGAGACACGCCCAGGCTCCTCCTCTACGACGATTGCGATGGGCCCGCCCGGCTACGTGATTTCCTGCCCGGCCGAGGCGGGGCGCACATCCTGATCACGTCGAGGTCGTCGGCCTGGGACGGTCCCCCCCGGCCGGCGGTGCTGCCGGTCGGACCCCTGCCCCGCGAGCACGGGGTGGCGATGCTGGGCGGCTTCCGCCCTGACCTGGCCGGGCAGCCGGCCGCGCTCGGCCAGATCGCCCGCGAGCTGGACGACCTGCCCCTGGCCCTGAACCTGGCCGGCGGCATCCTGGCCGTCCAGCCGGGGCTCACCCCCGACGCGTATCGCCAGTGGCTCCGGGACCCGGGCCTCGAGGCACACGCCCTCCAGCTGGAGGGACCGCCGGAACCGCCCTCCGGGGAGCCGTCGCACCGCCCACTGGGGGCCATCTTCGGCCGCCGCCGGGCGCAACCGTCGCCCCCGGCCCGGGCCCCGGCCCCGGCCCGGGCCTTCGTGCTCGCCCTCTTCGCCCTCGAACAGGCCGGCTGCCGGAGCCGTGCCCGGGCCCTGCTGGCGCGGGTGGCCCGGCTCGCCCCGGCGCCCATCCCCGAGGAGCTGCTGCTGGCCACGTTGACCGGAGGCCCGCACGATCGCGCGGAGGAGCCCCCGGCACCGCCTTCCGATCCCGAGCCGGTCCCGGCCGGGGGGGAGGACGCCCGGGAGGCGCTGGCCTGGCTCGTCCACTCGGCCCTCCTCGAGCGCGACGGCCCGTGTCTGTGGCCTCACCGCCGGCTGGCCGGCTACGCCGGCCGCACGATCACCGACGACGAGGCCCAATCGGCGGTGGAGCGGGCCCTGATCACCCTGGCACACGAGGCCAACCAGGCCGGCGAGGCGACCCGCCAGCTCCTCCTCGCCCCCCACCTGGAGGCCGCCACCCGGGCGGCGGTGGGGCGGGGTGAGGACATACGCGTGGCCCAGCTCAGCACCGAGCTCGGGCGCCTGCTGTGGGCCCTGGGCGACCCGGCCTCGGCCGACCGCCACCTCGAACGGGCGCTGGCCATCCACGAGCGGCTCCTGGGTCCGGATGCGACCGAGGCCATCGACGGCCTCCGGAGCCTCGGCTCGCTGCGGCGCGCGCAGGGCGACCTCAACGGCGCCCGGGCCTACCTCGAGGAGGCTCGGGCCCGGGCCGAACGGGTCCTGGGCGACGGCCATCCGGTCACCGCCGCCGTCATCGCCGACCTGGGCTGGGTGCTCCAGGGCCAGGGCGACCCCGCCGGTGCCCGCAGCTGCCTGGAGCGCGCCGTGGAGCTCTCGGAGCGCCGCCTGGGCGAGCACCCGGAGACGGCCGCGGCACGGCACGGCCTGGGCCGGTTGCTCGAGGAGCAGGGCGAACTGGCCGACGCCAGGGCCTGGCTGGAGCGTGCGCTCGGGACCTGGGAGGCCACCTCGGGCCTCGACGATCCACGGACGCTGGCCTGCTTGCGGGACGTCGGGATGGTGCGCAAGGCCCAGGGCGACCTGGCCGGCGCCCAGGAATGCCTGTTCCGGGCCCTCGAGGCCTGCGAGCGAACCCTGGGCACGGATCATCCCGAGACGGCCACGGTTCTGGACGGTGTCGGCACCGTCCTCCAGGCGCGCGGCAACCCCGAGGGGGCGCTCTCCTATCTTCGGCGCGCCCTGAGCATCCGGGAGCGAACCTTCGGTCCCGACCATCCGGTGACCGCCGCCAGCCTCAGCAACCTGGGCATGCTCCTTCGGTCCGAGAACGACCTGGAGGGCGCTCGCTCCTACCTGGAGCGAGCCCTGGTCATCTCCCAGCGCGTCCTCGGGCCCTACGACCCCCAGACCGCGACCAGCCTGAGCCAGCTGGGCACCCTCCTGCAGGCCCAGGGCGACCTGGTGGAGGCGCAGCCCTACCTGGAACGAGCGGTCGCCATCCGGGAGCAGGCCCTGGGCGCGGATCACCCGGAGACCGCGGCCAGCCTCCACGACCTCGGCCTGCTGCTGATCGAGCAGGGCGACCTGGTCGGGGCGAGGACCTATCTGGAGCGGGCTCTCGAGATCCGCGAGGAGGTCCTGGGCCACGACCACGTCCAGACCGCGGACACCGAGCACAGCCTGGGCACGCTCCTCTGGCAACTGGGCGACCCCGCCAGCGCCCTGGTCTACCTGGAGCGGGCGGTCGACGTCCGGGAGCGTCACCTCGGTCCCGACCATCCGGAGACGCTGGCCAGCATCAAGAACCTGGATGCCCTTCGCCACCTCCTGGCAGGACGCTCCGTCGCCTTCACCTCTCCCCCGGCCGGGCCGGGACCGGCGACCTGGTCGGGGGATCAGGCGGTGAAGGACAGCTCGTAGGGCGTCGCCGCCCGCTGGCTCACGTCCTCGAGCGTTCCCGTCACCTGGAGCGTGTAGGTGCTCCCCGACGCCAGGCCGCCGGGCACGGTCAGGATCACGGTCCGCGAGCTGGCGTCGTACGCGACCTGGAGATTGGACACGCCCTCCAGCACCACCCCGCCGGCCTGAACGCTGCTCGCCATCAGGTCGGAGTCGAACTGCACCCGGACCTGGTTGCGGCCGACGGAGACGCTCAGCACCTGGGGACCCTTCCCGAAGTTGGCCACCGGCTGCGCGCTCAGGTCGTGGACGCGCAGGTTGCCCTCGGCATCCCTGACCAGGGTGAGGGTCACGTCGATCGCGGTCTGGGTGACGCCCTGCCCGTAGATCAGGCGCACCACGGCCCGGCCCGGCTGCAGCAGGACCACGTAGGAGCGGCTGAAGCCGCCGAAGTTGGGCTGGGTCTGGAGGAGGCGTTGGTAGGCCTGGCGGCCGTTCTGGTCGAGCTGGCCCGAGGCCGGCGCGCCGGAGCCGGAGGCGGCCCCGTTGAGGAAGCTCTGGACGAAGCCCTGCTCGTCGCCGGTGGTCGGGGAGGGCGATTCGGAGGGGAGCGAGCCCAGCAGCTGGGCCACCCACACCGCCCCATTCCGCTTGAAGGCGAACTGCTCGCCGCTCGGCGACCACTCGGGCTGTTCGAAGTCACCGGCCGCCACCCGGTGGAGGCCGCTGCCGTCGGCGTTCACCATCTCCAGGTCGGAGCCGGTGGCGAGGAGGATCTGGCTGGCGCCCGACCAGGAGACCCCGGTCACTCCCCCCACGCCGACCAGGCGGGAGACGTCGCCGGCCATGTCCGTGACCTGGACCACCCCCGCCCCGGGGTAGGCGTAGCGGTCGGCGCTCCCCGACCAGTCCCCCAGCCCGGCGGCCGTGCCCACCGCGACGTCCTTGCCGGTGCTCAAGTCGACCACGTGCAGCGTCCCCGACGCTCCCAGGTAGACCGCGTGGGCCCCGTCGGGTGCGATGTCGACCTGCCGGGCCGTCTCGGCGAAGGCGGCGACGCTGGTGCCGCTGGCGTCCACCACCCCCTGGGCGGTGCCGATCAGCAGGGCCGAGCCCCGGAAGCCGAGCGCCAGCGGCTGGAGGCCGGGGACGGTGGTCTGGCCGTACACCACCTGCCCGTTCGCCACGTAGGCGGGCCCCGAGGGTCCCGCCGCCACCGCGGTCACACCGCCCGGGACCAGGGTCCGGGTGCCGCCGGCGATGGTCACCGCTTTCAGGCTCCCGTCGGGGCCGACCACGTAGAGGGTGCCGCCGTCGGCCGACCAGGCCGGGGCCGGAGTCCCGCTCGGGACCAGCTCGCGCACGCCTCCGAGCTGTGGCGCGGGACCGGCGGTGGGGCTCTGGCTGGGCGTGGGGCCGGGCGTGGCCGGGGGCGCCGTGGTCACGAAGGTGACCACCGCCGGCTTACCGAGCGTGGTCCCGTCCCTGGTCTTCGCCGTGGGGGCGACCACCACCCGGTACTGGGTGTTGGGGGCCAGGGTGCCGCTCATGGGCGTGATCTCGACCCGGGTGGGGCTCACCCACTGGTAGCTGACCCTGGTGGCGGGCGAGATCTTGACCGCCTCCTCGACCGAGCGGGTGTCCATGGGCTGGTTGAAGTCGAGTTCGATGGGCTGGACCACGGCCACGGTGCGGGCGTCGTTCAGGGGGCTCACCACCGAGACCGTGGTCTCCGGCCCGTGGGTGGGATGGGCGAGGACCGCGAGCCCGGCCAGGCCGATCAGCAGCGCGCCCACGGCCGCACCCGCCCAGGCGAGGCCGGTGGGGGTGGAGAAGAGCCTCCGGTACCACGGCTGCCGCCGTGTGGACAGCTTCCACGCCTCCTGCATCAGCCGACGGCGCAGGGCATGACGGAAGGCGGGGTCGGGGTCGGCGGATGCGCCCGGTCGAGGCACCGAGCGCAGCATCTGCGCGAAGTCCTGCAGCTCGCGATCGCCGGGGGACAGCTCCTCGAAGAGGGCGTCCAGCTCCGGGTCCCGGGGGGCCTTCATCGCACCGGGCTCCCCCGGCCGGATCTCGGCCGGCGTCGTGGCGGCTGGGTGCCCGAGGTGAAGCTCATGGCCGGTCCTCGCCCCCCACGAGCTGGCGCACCCTGGTCACCCCGCGGTGGATCAGGAGCTTCACCGCCCCCGGGGACTTCCCCATCACCGCGGCGATGTCCTCGATCTTCATGTCTTCCTGGAACTTCAGCACCATGGCGATGCGCTGCTGCCGGGGTAGGGTCTCCACCACCGACCAGATCCGGCGTAGCTCGTCTCGCTGGGCCGCCACCTCCTCCAGGGCGGGGCCGCCCACGGCCAGGTCTCGCTGCTCGTCGATGTCCTCGACCGGCCGCGCCAGCCGGTAGCGATCGGCCACCGAGTTCACGGCGATCTGGTACAGCCAGGCCGAGAACGGCTTCCCCGTGTCCTGGTAGCGCCCGATGCTCTTCAGCGCCTTCATGAACACCTCGGAGGTGACGTCCTCAGCCGCCGCTTGATCGCGCATCCTCGAATAGACGAACCGGTAGATCTGAAGGAAATAGAGGTCATAGAGCTCGCCGAACGCGCTGGGATCGCGCTTCGCGCGCTCCACGAGCGCCTGCTCGTCCTCTCGGGACGGCAGGGTGCTCATGCCCCGCTCCTTCTTTGCCCGGTCAAACGGCGGCCGCCCTCCCTCGGTTACGACGGTGCTCCATGCAGCCACTCAGCTTAGCGTTTCGGGCCCGATCTCCTCGGCACTTCGCGATGAGTTCAACGAATCCACATGTTGTGGATTTCCTGTGATCAACGCACTACATGTGGAGATCGGCCGGCGCCAATATAATTGGTAGGCGCTTGCTGTCCCTTCCCGCCCTCTCGAGCTTCAGGAGCTGGTCACCCCCTTGATCCCGCGGTACGCACCGGCCCGGATGCAGGAGATCTGGTCCGACCGTCACCGGTTCGACCTGTGGCTGCGCATCGAGGTCCTGGCCTGCGAGGCCTGGAGCGCCCTGGGGAGGGTACCCGCCGAGGCTCTGCCCAGGATCCGCGCCGCGACCGTCGACCCCGCCCGGGTGGCCGAGATCGAGGCCCGAGTGGGCCACGACGTCATCGCCTTCCTCACCGCCGCCGGCGAGTCCATCGGCCAGCCGGAGGCCCGCTACCTCCATCTCGGCCTGACCAGTTCCGATGTGGTCGACACCGCCTTCGCACTCCAGCTTCGGGAGAGCGCGGACGTGATCCTGGAGGACCTGTACCGGCTGCGGGCCAGCGTCGCCGGGCTGGCCGTGCGCCACCGGCGGACGGTCATGGTGGGGCGCACGCACGGCATCCATGCCGAGCCCATCACCTTCGGCTTCAAGGCGGCCGGCTGGGTGGCGGAGCTGGACCGTGCCATCGCCCGCCTGGAGCGGGCCGCCGGGGAGGTGGCGACGGGCAAGCTGAGCGGGCCGGTGGGCACCCACTCCAGCGTCGATCCCCGGGTCGAAGAGCACGTCTGCTCGGCGCTCGGCCTCAACGTCGACCCGGTGAGCACCCAGGTGGTCGGCCGCGACCGACACGCCGCCTTCATGGGGGTCCTGGCGACCACGGCCGCCTCCCTGGAGCGGATCGCGCTGGAGATCCGCCACCTGCAGCGGAGCGAGGTGGGGGAGGCGCTGGAGCCGTTCGGGGCCGAGCAGAAGGGCTCGTCGGCGATGCCCCACAAGCGCAACCCGGTGCTCACCGAGCGCATCTGCGGGCTGGCCCGGGTGGTCCGCGGCCATGCCCTCACCGCCCAGGAGAACGTCGCCCTCTGGCACGAGCGGGACATCAGCCACAGCTCCGCCGAACGGGTGATCTTCCCCGACGCCTGCTGTCTGGTCGACTTCATGGCCATCGAGCTGGAGCGGGTCCTCTCCGGCCTGGAGGTGCACCCGGAACGGATGCTGCGAAACCTGGAGACGGGAGGCGGCATCGTCTACTCCCAGGCGGTCCTGCTGGCGCTGGTGGAGAGCGGGCTTCCCCGCGAGGAGGCCTACCGGATCGTGCAGTCGGCTGCGCACCGGGCGCTGCGGGGGGAGGGCGGCTTCCGCGCCAACCTGGAGGCGAACCCGGAGGTCGCGGCCCGGATCGGGGAACGGATGGACGAGATCTTCGACCCGGCCGGCTTCCTGCGCCACGTGGACCTGGCGTTCGACCGGCTCGGGCTGACGGTGGAGGTGAACGCCTGACCATGACGGCCGCTCCCGCGCTGATGCAGACCCAGCTCGACCTGCCCCTCTTCTCCCGGGGGAAGGTGCGGGACACCTACCGGCTCGATGGCGATCGGCTGCTGATGGTCGCCACCGATCGCATCTCCGCCTTCGACCACGTCTTGCCCACCGGGATCCCCGATCGGGGGCGCGTGCTCACCCAGCTCTCCGTGTTCTGGTTCCGGCGGACCGCGTCCCTGCTGCCCAACCACCTCCTGGACACCACCTTGGAGGGCCTCCCGCCCGAGCTGGAGGGGCGATGCATGGTCGTGCGCCGGGCGCGGCGCATCGACTTCGAGTGCGTGGTCCGCGGGTACCTGGCGGGCAGCGCCTGGGCCGAGTACCGCCGCTCCGGAACCATGGTCGGCGAACCGCTGCCCCCCGGCCTCCGGGAGAGCGAGCGGCTGCCGGAGCCGATCTTCACCCCGGCCACCAAGGCCGAGACCGGCCACGACGAGAACGTGTCCTTCAGCCGCCTTCGAAACGAGCTGGGCGAGGAGCTGGCCGGGCGGCTCCGGGAGGCCAGCCTGCGCCTCTACGGGCACGCCGCCGCCCACGCCGAGCGGCAGGGCCTGATCCTGGCCGACACCAAGTTCGAGTTCGGCCTGGTCGACGACGAGCTGGTGCTGATCGACGAGGCGCTCACCCCCGACAGCTCCCGCTACTGGGACGCGGCCAGGTACCGGGTCGGGATCAGTCCCGAGTCGTACGACAAGCAGGTGATCCGCGATTGGCTGGTTCACGAGAGCGGTTGGGACCGCGAATCGCCGCCCCCGGCGCTGCCCGAGGCGGTGGTGGAGCGCACCCGGGAGCGGTACCTCCGGGCCTACGAGCTGCTCACCGGCCGGCCCCTCGCCCCCGCTCCGGCGGGGCCTCCCGGCGGCCGATGATCGCCCGGGTGATCGTGGCCCCCAAGCCGGTGGTGAACGACCCCCAGGGGGCAACCGTGCACCGGGCCCTGGCCTCGCTCGGGTTCGCGGAGGTCTCGGGGGTACGGATCGGCAAGTACGTGGAGATCCAGCTCACGGCGGGATCGGTCGAGGAAGCGTCGTCGCGGGTGGAAGCCATGTGCCGGGAACTCCTGGCCAACCAGGTGATCGAGGACTTCCGCTTCGAGATCGACCCCGGGACTCTCCCCCGGCCATGACCGGACGGCGGGGGCGGGGATCCCGCCCCGGTCCGCCCCCTGGCCGCGGTGGAGCGGGCGTGCTTCCCCCCGACCCGGAGGCGGCACCGGTATGAGGTTTGGCGTGGTGGTCTTCCCGGGCACCTGGTCGGACCGGGACTGCGGTTGGGCCATCGAGCGGGCGCTCGGCGCCGGGGTGCGCTACCTCTGGCATCGGGACCGGGACCTGGGCGGGGTGGACTGCGTCGTCCTCCCCGGCGGCTTCAGCTACGGCGACTACCTGCGTCCCGGTGCCATCGCCCGCTTCTCTCCGGTGATGGAGGCGGTGCGCGAGTTCGCCGAGCGCGGCGGCCTGGTGTGGGGCATCTGTAACGGCTTCCAGGTGCTCTGCGAGGCCGGGCTCTTGCCCGGCGCGCTGATCCGCAACGCCTGCCTCGAGTTCCGCTGTCAGTGGGTCCACCTCCGCTGTGAGCGGGACGACCTGCCCTTCACCCAGGGCCTTCGCGGCCGGGTCCTGCGCATGCCCATTGCGCACCAGGAGGGCAACTACCAGGCCGACCCCGAGACCCTGGCCCGGCTGGAGGAGCGGCACCAGGTCGTCTTCCGCTACTGCGACGAGCGCGGCGAGACGGGTGGCGAGGCCAACCCCAACGGCTCCGCCCACGACATCGCCGGCATCGTCAACCCCCGGGGCAACGTGCTCGGCATGATGCCGCATCCGGAGCGGTGCGCCGAGGCCGACCTGGGGGGAACCGACGGACTGCTGCTCTTCCGCTCCGTGGCGAAGGCAGCCCTGGCCCTGGTCGGAGGCGGCTGAGGATGAGCGGCCTCGCCGTCGACGAGCGCGTCCTGCGCGAGGTCGCCCTGAGCGGCGAGGAGTACGTCGAGATCGTGCGCCGGCTGGGCCGGGAGCCGAACCGGCTCGAGCTGGGCATGTTGGGCGTGCTCTGGTCGGAGCACTGTTCGTACAAGAGCTCCCGGCTCCTGCTGGGCCGGCTCCCCACCTCCGGGCCCGGGGTGCTGCAGGGTCCGGGGGAGAACGCCGGGGTGGTGGAGATCGGCCGGGGCTGGGCGGCGGCGTTCAAGGTGGAGTCCCACAACCATCCCAGCGCGGTCGAGCCCTACCAGGGGGCGGCCACCGGGGTGGGCGGCATCCTCCGCGACGTGCTGGCCATGGGCGCCCGGCCGGTGGCCCTGCTCGA